>JAHRBI010000007.1:0-300000 GCA_019084025.1 Burkholderiaceae bacterium DAT-1 | reverse complement strand
AGGCCGACAAACCTGATAGCACGATCATCATCAAGGGTGCGCGTTTGGTCACCATGCGCGGCGATGAAGTCATTGAAAATGGCACCATTGTGATCAAGGGAAACCGCATCGCTGCAATTGGCGCCGCTGACACCGTGGATGCACCAAAAAACGCTCAAGTGATTGATGCGACAGGAAAAACCATTATTCCAGGATTGATCGATGTACACTGGCACGGTGGTATGGGTGAAGATGAAATCATTCCCCAACAAAGCTGGGTAGACTTTGCATCATTGGCATTTGGCATCACCACCCTGCATGATCCATCCAATAAGACCACGGAGATTTTTACCCACGCAGAAATGCAACGGGCAGGTGAAGTGGTTGCGCCGCGTATATTCTCCACTGGCACGATTCTGTACGGCGCAAAAGCGCCCTTCACCGCCACCATTAACAGCGAAGAGGATGCGCAGGGGCACCTTAAGCGGCAAAAGGCTGAGGGTGCCATTAGCGTAAAGAGCTACAATCAGCCTCGTCGCGAGCAGCGTCAACAGGTGCTTGCCGCCGCAGAGAAAACCGGCATGATGGTGGTGCCAGAGGGTGGTTCGCTGTTTCAAACCAATATGACCATGGTGGTAGACGGTCATACCGGGGTAGAACACGCCATACCGGTCGAGCGCGCTTATGACGACGTTAAACAACTCTGGGCGCACACTCAGGTTGGTTATACCCCTACGCTGAACGTGGCATACGGTGGACTGGATGGCGAGCATTACTGGTATGCCCGTACAGATGTCTGGCGTCATCCCTTGTTATCGAAGTATGTTCCTCGCAGCGTGCTGGAACCTCGCTCCATTCGCCGCGAAACAGCACCGGAAGAAGACTTTAATGTAGTGAGGGTCGCCAAGACGGCTACCGAACTCAGCCGCGCTGGTGTAAAGGTCAATATTGGCGCACATGGCCAGCGTGAAGGCTTGGGCGCACATTGGGAAATGTGGATGTTTGCCATGGGTGGCATGTCATCGCTTGAGGCGATTCGGGCGGCCACTGCCAATCCTGCGCACTATCTGGGCATGGAAAAGGACATTGGTTCGCTAGAAGCGGGCAAGCTGGCTGATCTTGTGGTGATTGAGGGTGATGTGCTGAAGGATATTCGACAATCTGATCGCATCACTCAGGTGATGGTAAATGGACGTCTATACGACAGCGCAACCATGAATGAAGTGGCGCCTCGTAAACGTAACCGTCAACCATTGTTCTTTGAAGGAGATGGCAACGCCAGTATGCCTGTTGTGACATCCGCGCATGGACATGGTCATGGTGACTAAGCGTTAATGTTAAACGAGGTGTACTAAATCAAAACGGGCTCCGCTTACGTGAGCCCGTTTTGATCAGGTGCGGCTTATTGATCGGGTTCGGTTTACTTTAAGCATCTACACCGGGACGCAACTTCAAGGTGAGTCCCTTAAGGAAGTTCCGCAAAAACTGATCTCCGCAGCGTCGATAGTTCTTGTGATCAGGAGCGCGGAAGAATGCACCCAGTTCAGCCTTGCTCACCCGTAGATCCACCGTCTCAAGAATGGCAATAATATCGTCGTCACGCAATTCAAAGGCGACACGCAGCTTCTTTAATACCTGATTGTTGTAAACAGGTAGCTCCAGCGGCGGCAGGGGACGATCGGCCTGGCGACCACGCTTGAAAATAATCAGGCCATCGAGAAAACGCGCAAGTACAGTGTCGTCGCATATCTGGAAGCCTGCCTCATCCTCTTTCTTCATCCACGGCAAGACGTCAACCAGACCCACCTCCATGCCACCCTCCTGAATGATGGCTGCAATCTGGCGGTCGCTGATATTCAGCATGAAACGCACACTGCGCAAAATATCGTTGCTGATCATGCGGGCAATCTTTCAAACAGACTCAATCCTGAATTTTGCATCAAATACGGAAAAGGACAAAGAAAAACACCCCAAATTGGGGTGTCAATCAGAGCGGCAGCTATCTGTTACCTCGTGCGGATCGCTCACTATCCGCGACGACTGTGTGCATCCATTCCACTGCCGCCTTCAGTCCTCCCTGGACGTCTATTGTTGATTATGGCTTGTTGTACACCTTGGCTCGTTTCCTGTTGTGGGTTCAATGGACCCACTTGCTCAGAAGTCTCGAGGACACCAGCATCTACCCCAGCGCTTTGCTGATACCGTTCATAGGCAACCAAAGGTTAGCGGTCTAATTGTTTAAGGACAATAACTGATTGATGTGTCGCAAGTATTCTCACCTAAATCAGTCAGAACAGTTGCGACACTGCTTTTAAATCGTCATTCGTCACACAAGCACCACAGGAAGAGTGAAGATCACATGTTGGGTTTTTACCAAATACCGATATTGCCGATTCACCCTTGCCTCAGCGCTTACTCGTGATCACTCTGTTCAATCAGTAAACCTGCCCTCAAGCCAGGCTTAACATGTGCGTTCGGGAAGATAATGCGTAAACCTGGACGATCGGTACGCCAGCTATGCTCACCATCCTGAGCCAGCAGATAGTGGCTGGGAAGCTCGTAAAAGTTCGCTACATCGTCAGGTAAGTGCAACCTGAATTGCTCCGACTGCTTGATGAGCTCTGACACCACTCGAAATCGTTCAGGCATCGGAGACGCTACATTAATCCTAAAGTCTCCCGAAAGCATATTCACAAGGACAGTATGCAATGGTGTGAGATTCACACACTGATTGTGACCAAATGGCCTTGCTTTACCCAACTCAAGCGTGAAGGCGGTCAGGCCAAAGGTATTGGCCGTCCAGCAAGAAAAAGTCGGGGACAGCTGACCTTGTTGCAGAACGGCTCGAATGCCGCAGGCACCCAAGCGCTGAAGCTCGGCTAGTGCGGGACGCCCAGATGTACGGAACGGGGAAATCGCAAACTGCTCGATGGCTGAATCGCGAATGGCCGTATGCAGATCATAATGAAATCGCTGCAAGCACGAGCCATGTGTGCCAAAAAATGCACGGCACGCTGATTCAATTTCATCAATGCGATGACGGGCAGACACAGACTCCGAACCAACTGGCTTGCCAAATAGCCGATTCAAATCATCATCCAGATAACGCTTGCCTACCCTGATTGCTTCCAGATTACCGAAAACCATCAGCAGCCGTACCCCCAAAGTCTGGGTGCCATTCAGGAGATCTGCCAGCAATTGGTCAACTAACTCGATGGGCGCTGTTTCATTGCCGTGAATACCGCAGGAAAGAAGCATCTCGCCCAGGGGAGCCAACTTAGGCTCAAACGCAAGCACGCCCGGCGCCAGTATGCGCAGGGTTACGCCATCCGGCAGCTCGCCGGGTAGGTTCGTGGCCGTTCCGTTCAGAAGTGACTGCAGCCAGGGCGTCATATCAACCCCGCTGGAACGGATAGACCGAACCCAGATTCAGGATGCGGGTGAGTTCGTCCAGTGCAGTACGACATTCAGTAAGCAGTTGGGGATCCATCAGATCCTCGCCATTCAGTCGATCACGGTAATGGCGATCCACCCAGTCGTTCAGCTTAGTAAACAGCGTCTCATTCATGAGTACCGTAGGGTTAACTGCTGCCAGTTCTGCTTCAGTCAGGGCAACACGCAAGCGCAGACATGCCGGCCCGCCGCCATTTTGCATGGACTGCTTCAAATCAAAAATCCGGTACTCATCGATCAGATCACCCTGCCCGGTGAGGTCATCCAGGTAAGTCTGTACACGCGGGTTCTTAGCGCACTCCTCAGGGACTACGATCAGCAACTTGCCATTGCCTTTGTTCAGCAACTGACTGTTAAACAAGTAGGACCCGACAGCATCTTCGACGCTAACCGAATGCTCCGGCACTTCAATGGATTTGAAGTCCACGCCAATCCTGGCGAGTTTGTCACGCAACTCACCCAGTACACGATCTTGCTCGGTAAAGGCAAACTGGTGATGGAACAGCACATTGGCATTGCCCACCGAGATCACATCATTGTGGAACACGCCCTTATCGATGGTATTCGGGTCTTGCTGGGCATAGACCACACGATCGGCGCTCAGGCCATGCAGGCGGACAATGGCTTGCGACGCCTCCAGTGTCTGGCGCGCGGGAAAGCGCTGCGGGCGCGGATAGCGTGAGTCGAAAGCTGCCTGACCGAATACGAAGAACTCTACCCCCGGACCACCATAATCGCCGCAAAAGCGGGTGTGATTGGCCGCGCCTTCATCCCCAAAGTGCATCTGAGCGGGCAAGGCATCGTGATGTGCAAAGTGGCGATCATCGGCAAACATCGCCTTGAGAATGCGGCCCGTCACAGGATGTTCAATGGAACGGTGGAACTTGTTGTTCAGGTTGGCTGGCGTGAAGTGCACGCGGCCATCGGCGGTATCGCCGGATGGGCTGACTGTCGCCGCATTGGCCGTCCACATGGTAGAAGCAGATGAACATGCAGCCAGCACGGCAGGCGCCTGCTGGGCTGCCGCACATACGACATCCGCATCCGTTCCACCGAATCCCAACTGCCGTAACGTTTCAATGCTAGGCCGTTCATGTGGGGCGATCACGCCCTGCTTGTAGCCCAGATCATGTAGCGCCTTCATCTTGGCCAATCCCTGCTTGGCCGCCACGCGAGGATTCGCCACGGCATTCTGATTGCCCGTAGAGGCCACATTACCAAAGCTCAGACCGGCGTAGTTGTGCGTCGGGCCGACCAGTCCGTCGAAATTGGCTTCAAATGCGTTCATGGTCGTTCCTTTACATCGTCATGCCATGCGGCATCTGTGCGGGTTTGGTCAGGGTGCCGGTTTCCAGTCCGGCAACGGGATAGCTACAGTAATCGGCTGCATAGTAAGCACTCGCGCGGTGATTGCCGGATGCGCCCACACCGCCAAACGGTGCGGCACTGGATGCACCGGTCAGCTGTTTATTCCAGTTCACGATGCCTGCCCGTGAGGCTTCCCAGAATTGCTCGAACAGTTCTGCACGATCAGACAGCAAACCTGCTGCCAACCCATAGCGCGTTGCATTGGCCAGTTCGATCGCTTGTTCAAAGGTGTCATAACGCTGGACTTTCAGCATCGGGCCAAAATGTTCTTCATCTGGCAAGTTTGCTACTGCACTGACATCCAACAAACCTGCAGACAGCAAGGCTGTGCCTGCTTCCAGTCGTTTCATTTCCAGAATGGCGACTGCACCCTGTGCAATTAGATCAGACTGTGCCTTGAGCAAAGCATCCGCCGCCACGACAGACACAACCGCTCCCATAAAAGGCTGCTCGGCATCATCCCAGCGGCCAACTTTTAATCGGGATGCGACATCGGCCAGCCGTTCAAGAAACTGATCACCAGCCGGGGTCTTCGGCACCAGCAGGCGGCGTGCACAGGTGCAGCGCTGACCTGCGGAGATATATGCCGACTGGATGGTCTGGAATACCGCTGCATCCATATCGGCCACCTCCTGCACGATCAATGGATTATTACCGCCCATTTCCAGTGCCAGAATCTTGTCTGGATGGCCGGCGAATTGCTTGTGCAGTGCATGCCCTGTACCGGATGAGCCAGTGAAGAACAGTCCATCAATGCCAGTGTGCCCGGCCAGCGCGATACCCGTATCTTTGCAGCCCTGTACTAGTTGAATCACGCCAGCAGGGAGGCCCGCCAATTGCCACAGCTCGACTGTCTTTTGCGCAACCATGGGCGCAAGCTCGCTGGGCTTAAATACCACGCAGTTACCCGCAATCAACGCCGGAACGATATGGCCATTCGGCAGATGGCCGGGGAAATTGTATGGACCGAATACTGCGACCACGCCATGCGGCCGGTGACGCAGCATGGCCTGTGCATCGGCCATTTCGCTTTGCTTGACGCCCGTACGCTCTTGATAGGACTTCACCGAAATGTCGATCTTGGCAACCATAGTCTGCACTTCTGTCAGTGCTTCCCAGCGTGGCTTACCTGTTTCCTGCCCGATCAGCGCAGCCAGTTCATCCTTGTGCTGTCCGAGTAGCTCGGCAAAACGCCGGGCAATCGCCACCCGCGCATCGAACCCCGCCTTGCGCCAAGCAGGAAATGCAGCGCGCGCCGCCTTCACCGCTTCGTCAACCTGCACAGCATCTGCAGCCTGACCCGACCAGATGGTGGCCTGTGTGACCGGATTTCTGGATGCGAAGGCTGCACCGCGTCCTGCCACCCAGTTGGCAGCAATCAAATGACTCATGCGTTTACTCCAAGAATCAGGCGCGTGCGGACAAGGGCACGACGCGGATACTGTCGCCAGGACTGATTTCCAGGCGATCGAAAACTTCTGGTGACAAGGGGAATCCGTTCAGTACGGGCTCGGATTGCACCAGGCACACACGGAAATCGTCGAACTTGCGATTGGACACCAGCCAGTTGCGGCCCGAGGTCTGATCCTCGCGAATCGCAGTAAAGGTCCGGCTGTCGCGTACGGCGCGGATCAGTGACAGTTCGCACTGGATTGTCGGCCCCGCATCAAAAATGTCCACGTACTGGTTATAGCGGAAACCTTCTGCCTGCAACATCGCCAATGCCGGACGGGTATTGTCGTGCACAGCACCGATCACTGCTCTCGCCTCTTCGGACAGAAAGGCGGTATACACCGGATGTTGCGGCATCAGCTCGGCAATAAAAGCCTTCTGACCCAGACCGGTCAGATAATCCGCCTCGGAAAATTCCATGCGGAAAAAGTGTCTACCCAGACTTTCCCAGAACGGCGAGCGGCCATTGGCATCGGAGACGCCGCGCATTTCCGCGATCACCCTGCTATTGAAGCGTTCCTGAAACTCGGCCATGAACAGAAAGCGTGATTTGGACAGCAAAGCCCCATTGTTGTCACGACGCCAGTCAGCGCGCAGGAATAGTGAACACAGCTCTGCCGAACCGGTCATGTCATTGGTCAGGAATAGGGATTCCAGACGGCGATACAGGTTGAACTCGCGCGAGGCATGAACAGACAACCCTACCCGGTAGTTGTACCAGGGTTCATCCATCCCGACTGCACCTTCAACACCGCAGATGCCGACGACTTCGCCATTCGGGCTTTCCATCACAAATACAAAGCTGGACTCATCCGTCGTAGGCGGCGAGGCGAATGAGGCAATCGATCCGGCAATGCGGCGAGCCAATCGCTCTTCATTAGCAGGCAGTGTCGTCACGCCGACACCGGCATTCTGCGCCATATACATCAGCGATGACAGATCGCTGGTACGGATCGGCCGCACTCTCATCACAGGACTCATCTGATTCAACTCGATCTGACTCACAGCGGCACCGCCCTGACTGCATCGCCTGATGCAATGCCGAGTGCATCCAGCACCTCGGCCGTCATTTCCAGCTGGCCGGATTCCAGTGTGGCTTCTGCGACCACCGCGCGGAAATCATCCAGACTCTGGTTGGCAACCAGCCAGCGAGCGCCTGCCCGGGCGTTTCCGGCCTTTGCAGTCAGCCTTCGGCTTTGTACAAAGGAGCGGATATGATTGACCGATGCATGCAGCGCCGGTCCGCCATCGAAAATATCGATATAGTTTTCGGCTTCGAAGCCTTCGCGCACCAGTACGTCAAAGGGGATCTCGGATGCAGGCCCCACCTGTCCCATAGCCGACTGGGCTTCATCCGTCAGTAGGGGGACATAAACAGGGTGATGGGGCATCAGCTCGGTAATGAATTTGCGCCCATGCACACCGCACATGCGCTCGGCTTCGTGGTAGTCGATACCAAAGAAATGCCGGCCAACCGAATCCCAGAAGGGCGAGTTGCCCTGTTCGTCCGCCACACCCACCATTTCAGACACCACGTGATCCGCAAAACGCTCCGGGTGATTGGCCATGAACAGGAAACGTGCGCGAGAGAGCAAATCCGATTCCGCGCTATAGGCCAGATCCGGCCTGACATAATAAGAGGTCAGCAGCGAATTACCTGTTAGATCGTGGCACAGCGACAGCGCATGTATCTTGTGATGAATATTGAGTGCAGCAGAGGCGTGCACCAGTGTTTCGTTGCGGTAGCTGTAGAAAGGCTCGTTAAAGCCCGCCGATGCGACCAGTCCGGACACGCCAGCAAGCGTACCTCGCTCAAGGTCTTCCAGCACGAAGAAATAGCTTTCTTCGCCATGAAAGCACACGTCTGCGCCAAGCGAATCGACCGACGTCTGAATCTTGCGATACAGCACGTCGCGATCATCCGGCAGGCTGGTAATGCCTACCGGGCTTTCTCTGGCCAGGATTTCCACCTGGGGCAGATCAGACAATCGACTCGCTCGGAACAGGAACATGGTTCACTCAAACAGGGTTGATAAGAATCAGGCCGTCACCGTGGCGATTGCACGCTCAAGGCGGGCAATACCATCAGCGATTTCGGCTTCGCTAATGACCAGGCTCGGCGCGAAGCGCACCACGTCCGGACCTGCCTGCAGCACAATCACGCGCTCCTTGGCTGCAGCAGTCACCACGTCCTTGGATTTACCGGCAAACTTGTCGCTCAGCACAGCACCAATCAGCAGACCACTGCCACGTACCTCCTTGAAGATGCCGGTGGACGCAGCGATGCGTTCGAGTTCGGACTTGAAGGTATTGAAGCGTACTTTCACGCCATCCAGCACTTCCGGCGTATTGATGACATCGACAGCTGCCAGCGCCACAGCACAGGCCAGCGGATTACCACCGTAAGTCGAGCCATGGGTACCGACGGCAAAATGCTTGGCGATATGGTCTCGGGTGAGCATGGCGCCAATCGGGAAGCCACCGCCCAGCGCTTTGGCCGACGTCAGAATGTCCGGCTCAACACCGTAGTGCATGTAAGCATACAGATGGCCAGTACGACCCATGCCACACTGCACTTCGTCAAAAATCAGCACGGCCTTGAATTCATCACACAGTGCGCGCACGCCTTCCAGATAGGCTTGAGAGGCTGGCATCACACCGCCCTCACCCTGAATCGGTTCGACAACCACAGCAGCAGTCTTGTCGGACATCACGGCGCGCAGGGCTTCCAGATTATTGTATTCAACATGGTGAATACCGCCCGGGCGCGGGCCGAAACCATCGGAGTACTTCGGCTGACCACCCACGCTCACCGTAAAGAAAGTGCGGCCGTGGAAGGAATTGGTGGTGGACACGATCTCGTGCTTATCTGCACCAAAGGTATCAATCGCATAACGACGTGCCAGCTTGAAAGCCGCTTCGTTCGCTTCGGCGCCGGAATTACAGAAGAAGACCTTGTCGGCAAATGTCGCTTCTACCAGTTTGGCGGCCAGCTTCAGCGCCGGTTCGTTGGTCAGGCCATTGGATACATGCCACAGCTTCTGGCCCTGCTCGACCAGCGCCTTCACCAGTGCAGGATGGCAGTGCCCCAGACCATTTACGGCAATCCCGCCGCCAAAATCTACATAATCATTGCCATTCTGATCCCATACGCGCGCGCCCTCGCCTCGCACCGGGATGTAGCTCGCGGGTGCGTAATTCGGGACCATGACTCGGTCAAAATCGGCTCGGCTTACTTGCGACATGGGTCTTCCTTTCACACGGCTCTCGCCGTTGAATTACTTGATATGCATTGTAGGGAGGGAACGGGAAAGATAATTCCCGGATTGCGACATGCTCTTACATGCCAGCACACACTACATTGTTCGTGCGCGCAGGTGATTTTCGCATGATTGCGCAAACCGTAACACTGGAAATATAAGGAATTTTACCGTCAGTGCGCGGATTAACCGCCAGGCGCGCGACGAACACTCTGGCGATCTTCTCGGGGGGTCATACCGAAGTGGTTACGATATGCGCTCGAGAAGTGCGGGCCGGACGAAAAGCCGCACGAAAGTCCAATTTGTATGATGGATTTGGCGGTCTGTTTAAGCAGCTGGCGCGCACGATTCAAGCGCAGTTCCAAGTAGTACTGTGACGGCACACGATCGAGATGCTGCTTGAAGAGCCGCTCCAGCTGACGGCGAGAAATGCCGACCAGAGAAGCAACTTCATCTGTTGTCAGCGGCTCCTCCAGATTCGCCTCCATCAGACTGACAGCCTGAGTCAGCTTAGGCTGGCTGGCTCCCAGCTGCGCCTGCAGGGGCACGCGCTGCCGCACATCCCCTGTTCGCACACGTTCAAGCAGCAACCGGTCACTGAGCGATGCGGCAAGCTCATTACCAAAGCGCGTCGCCATCAAGTGAATAAAGAGTTCAGCAGTACTCAGCCCGCCACCGCAGGTCGCGTAGGGACTCTCGATCTCGTACAGCGATGGCGAAGCAATGACATTGGGAAAGCGATCCGCAAACAGATCGTGAAGCGTCCAGTGAACAGATGCACGGACACCATCCAGCAAACCCGCCCGTGCAAGATAAAACGCGCCGCCAAAACTAGCCGCCACCATTCGATCGCCATGATGGCATCTAGCCAGCGCAATATTCAACGGCGACTGCTGATCGATATCCGCCTCGACTGCACCGGCCAACACCCACAGCAAGGCTCCCTGCCCGCCTTCCTGAATCAAGGCACAATCGACGCCGTAGTCACGTCCACTGGCAGCAGGCACTGCCGTACCCTGCTCCGAAATCAACCTGACAGGACAGATCGTTTGACCGGCATATGCATTGCAGGCAGCAACGCAATCCAACAAAAGACCCAGGTCACCATCGGCAAAACCCGGCATCAAGACAATATCGAGCGCAAATTCGCCGCCATCCGAATATTCAAACATCAGCGATTCCGATCACACACCTAACAACATGCCAGACCGAAACGGTACTGATCCCGCAATTTTGCACAGCTCCATGCCCGCTGTAGCAAATCGCCTGTTTTCGCGCGCATACAGGCGGCCTGCCACGCCTGCATGCACCGTAGTTAGCGTGCCATGAACCGGTTCGATGATATCGACTACCGCATCACCAATTTCCAGCATGTCGCCAAGCGCACGCCGAAACACCATCAGCCCGGAAACCGGCGCAAACAATGTCTCCGAACCTGCAAGCGGCGTCGGCGCAACTTCAAGGTCTGGCAGATCGATATCCGGCCCATCGACCACACCTTCAAGTATCAGGAACTTGAAAATAGACTCGGCATCCAGACGAGCAGTGAAATGATCCAGATCGGCCTGCCCGCGCAATTCGACAGTCGCCGAAAAGCAGGCTTGTGGAATCACAGCATCGGGATAGGCTTCGGCCAGATGCCACCAATATTCGGAATGTGCTTCATCGAAAGATAAAGCACCGCTTCCCTTTGCGAGCAAAATGGTTTGTGCACCAATTAACCTGCAAAAGGCCTCTGCGCGTGGCCAGCAAGGTGATTCGGTATATACATGCACGACAGCCTCGGCATCGCAATGCAGATCCAGCACGATGTCGGCATCGCACGACAACTGTATGAGCTGCTTACGCTGCGCATCCAACTCTGTTCGCTCCGGCAAGTCTGCCGCCGATGATTTCACGCACTCACGAATCAATGTAACGTTGTGTTCAGCATCTGAGCCTAATTGACCTTCAAGGGCGGATTTCAGATCGCTAAAAAAGTCCGGATAGCTACGATTGAAGTTCTGACCGGAGTCAAGATCGAACCGTCCGATCCGTCCGCGCAAGACGGTTTGAGCCAGTCCAATCGGATTGGCCACCGGCACAAGCACCACCTCGCCCTTCATGCGCCCGTGCGATTCGGCTTCGAGCAATAACGTACGCAAATGGTGCAGTACCAGCATGCCGGGCAGTTCATCTGCATGCAGACTTGCCTGCAGATAGGCTTTTTTGCCAGATCCAGCGGTGCCGAAATGCAGGCTAGTGATAACCCTTGATGATCCGGGTGTGCTGCCCGACAAGGTATGATTGACGATTCGCATCTGTTCAGCTTTGTTTTATCAGTTGTGCCGCGCGTCTTGATAGAAGAAACCAGCAAGCTTGCACGACATCAGCATATGTCTCCAACGGACATTGTATGTGAAGGCCGCATGCGAAGATATTCCAAAGGCGACATTGACGTACAGATCATTCCGTAAAAATTCATTGATTCCCTCGTTTGTCAAGGCGAGTTTCTTATGAATAGCTTCGTTTTCGTCGGATTTTCGGCTCGCCTATATAAATTTCCGGGCGTAAAATTCTGCCCGGCGACTATAACAAAGCGTCGCATTACCGAAACTTGACGGCAGTACCAAAGGGGTACAATCCGCACCACCCAAGGCGGACCGATCAGACAAACGGCATCTCAGCCCTTTGATCTGTGGCACGTTCAACACAGGCAACCTTTCCCCAGATTTGCACCGGTTGCTATTGCGAGCGTGCACCCCTGAAGCCACGTGCCACATGGAGACATAACAAATGCAATCGTTCCACTCGAGCCTCATCGGTGACATTCTGCGTCAGGCAGACGCCGGTGAGCGCGTGCCGCTGGGCGCCGACGCCCTGATTGAAGGCTACTACGCCGATGTCGATCCCCACGACCTCGCCAGACGCGAAGCACAGGACTGGTTTGGCGCAGCGCTTGCGCACGCAAAGCTCGCAGCTCACCGCAAAGCCGGTGAATCTGTATTGCGCGTTTACAATCCCAATTTCGATGATCATCGCTGGCAGACCACGCACACCGTGCTGGAATTGGTCAACGATGACATGCCTTTTCTGGTGGATACTGTCAGCCTGGTGCTGTCGCGCCTGGGTTATGCCATCCACCTGATCGTGCATCCGATTTTCAATGTCACCCGCAATGATGCAGGCCAGCTGACCTCTATCACTGATGGCCATCGGGAATCCTGGATTCACGTTGAAATCGACCGCATCAGCGATCCTGCAAAGTTCGAAGAAATCCGCACCCAGCTAGAAGTTGTTCTGGCGCAGCTGCGTGATTGCGTTGTCGACTTTAAGGATATGACCCGTCGCCTGCATGAAGTGCGCGACGAACTGGCAAATCGCACCCCGGTTGGCGACAAGGCTGCATGGGAAGAAGACATTGCCTATCTCGACTGGTTGAAGTCAGATCAGTTTGTGTTCCTTGGCTATCGCGACTACAACCTGACCGATGGCGATGACGGCGTTCAGCTGACCATCGTGCCGGACTCCGGACTGGGCATGCTGCGCGGCATGGCCCGCGGTGCACATTCCGCCAGCTTTGGTGCCCTGCCCGCAGACATCCGTGCTCAGGCCCGCCACGCACGCACGCTGCTGCTGACCAAGAGCAATTCCCGCTCCACCATTCACCGCAATGCCTATCTCGATACGATCGGCATCAAGCGTTACAACGACAACGGTGAAGTCATTGGCGAGCGCCGTTTTATCGGCCTGTATACCGCCAACGCCTACAACACCCCGCCGACACAGATTCCAGTCTTGCGCCGCAAGATTGAAGCGGTGATGGCTGCTTCCGGATTTGATCAGGATAGCCACAAGGGCAAGACGCTGCTGAATGCATTGTCGACCTATCCGCGCGAAGAACTGCTGGAAATCAGCGAATCCGCGCTGCAGGAAATCTCGCTGGGCATCGTAAATCTGCAAGAGCGTTCGCGTGTGCGCGTCTTCATCCGTGAAGACATCTATCGTCGCTACGTGTCCACGCTGATCTACATTCCGCGTGACAACTACAACACCGATGTCCGCATGAAGATCGAGCAGATCCTGCTGAAGGCATTTGGCGGCGAAACTGCTGAAGCAACCGTGATGCTGTCTGACTCCGTGCTGGCACGAGTGCACTTTATTGTGCGAACACCGGCCGGTTCGACACTGCCAGACTACGATTCGCGTGATATCGAAGCACAAATCACCCAGGCCAGCCGCCGTTGGATCGACGATCTGCAAGCCAATCTACTGGCATCTGCCGGTGAAGAGCGTGGCATGGCGCTGTACAGCAAGTATGCGCGAGCCTTCCCGGCCGCTTACTATGCTGATTACGACCCGCGCACAGCTGTGTCCGACATTGAAAAGGTTGAAACAGCACTGTCGAGCAACCGTCTGACCATGCGCCTGATGGACGCCAGTCTGGCTGACCCTACCCTGCACCGTTTCAAGATTTTCCGCGAGCACCCGATTGCCCTGTCAGACAGCTTGCCGGTTCTGGAAAATATGGGCGTGCGCGTCATCGAAGAGCAACCTTACACCGCTCGATTTGCAGATGGTGGTCAGGGCTGGATCACGGATGTCGCGGTAAAGGTGCCTGCCGAAGGCCTGCTTGATGGCGAAACACGTCGTGCAGCCTTCCAGGAAGGCTTTGCAGCAGTATTTGAAGGTCGCGCCGAAAACGACAAGTTCAACAAACTGATCGTACTGGCTGGTCTGGAATGGCGTGAAGTCGTGCTGCTGCGTGCATACGCCAAATACCTGAAGCAGGTGAATCTGAGCTATAGCGTGGATCACATTGCGGATCGTCTGGCCTTCTTCCGCGACACCACCCGCGATCTGGTCAGTCTGTTCATGGCACAGCAATCGCCAGAGCAATCGCGTGCAGGTGAAGTGGATGGTCTGATCGAAAAGATCAAGGACGCCATGGCTGCCGTGCCGAGCATCGACGATGAACGCATTCTGTCGGGCTTCTTCCATGCGATTCGCGCCACGCTGCGCTCCAACTTCTTCCAGCCAGCAGCAGATGGTCAAAGTAAGGCCTATCTGTCGTTCAAGATCGAATCAAAGCTGATCCCGAACGCCCCGCAACCGGTGCCGCTGTTCGAAATCTGGGTGTACTCGCCACGCGTGGAAGGGATTCACCTGCGCTTCGGCAAGGTTGCCCGTGGTGGCCTGCGCTGGTCCGACCGCAAGGAAGACTTCCGCACCGAAGTGCTGGGTCTGGTGAAGGCACAGCAAGTCAAGAATACCGTCATCGTACCTGTTGGCTCGAAGGGCGGTTTTGTGGTCAAACAGGCGCCGGAAGGCCGTGAAGCCTATCAGGCCGAAGGCATCGCCTGTTACAAGACTTTCATCAGCGGCCTGCTGGATCTGACCGACAATCTGGTCGATGGCAAGGTTGTACCGCCGAAGTCCGTACATCGCCGCGATCCGGACGATCCTTATCTGGTGGTGGCTGCCGACAAGGGAACCGCAACCTTCTCCGATATTGCCAATGGTGTGTCGCAGGAATACGGCTTCTGGCTGGATGATGCGTTCGCATCCGGTGGCTCGGTGGGCTACGACCACAAGAAGATGGGTATCACCGCCAAGGGTGCGTGGGAATCGGTCAAGCGCCACTTCCGCGAACTGGGTCACAACACCCAGACCCAGCCGTTCACCGTTGCCGGTGTGGGCGATCTGATGGGTGACGTGTTTGGGAACGGCATGCTGCTGTCCGAACAGATCAAACTGGTTGCAGCCTTCAACCACCTGCACATCTTCCTGGATCCGACCCCCGATGTGGCCGTGTCCTTCAAGGAACGCGTGCGCATGTTCAATCTGCCGCGCTCCTCGTGGGAAGACTACGACAAGAGCACGATCAGCGAAGGCGGTGGCATCTATTCGCGTTCGGCCAAGTCGATTCCGCTGTCTCCGCAAGTCCGTGCCGTATTGGGTATTGAAGACGAAGCACTGGCCCCGAATGACCTGATTCGCGCCATCCTGAAGGCGCCGGTCGATCTGCTGTACAACGGCGGTATCGGTACGTACTTCAAGGCCAGCACCCAGACTCACGCCGAAGCCAGCGATCGCAGCAACGATGCCTTGCGTATCGATGGCCGCGATATCCGCGCCAAGGTGGTGGGCGAAGGCGGCAATCTGGGCGCAACCCAGCTGGGACGTGTGGAGTTCGCACTGAATGGCGGTCACATCTGTACCGATGCGATCGACAATTCGGCTGGTGTGGATTGTTCCGACCACGAAGTGAACATCAAGATTCTGCTGGGCCGTATGGTTCAGGCAGGCGACATGACACTGAAGCAACGCAACACGCTGCTGGCCGACATGACCGACAACGTGGGCGAGCTGGTGCTGCGCGACAACTACCTGCAAACCGCTGCGATCAGTCTGGAACTGCAACAGGCCAGCTCCCTGCTGTCTGTGCATCAGCGCCTGATGCAGAGCCTCGAAAAAGCTGGCAAGTTGTCCCGCCGGATCGAATATCTGCCGAACGATGCGCAAATCGCCGAGCGCCAGAAAGCGGGTCAGGGTCTTACCAGTCCGGAACTGGCCGTTCTACTGGCCTACGCCAAGCTGGTTCTGTTCGATCAGCTGCTGGAAACGAGCTTGCCGGGTAGCGAAGAGTGGCATGATCTGCTGAAGGCTTACTTCCCGGTCAAGATGGCCGAGCAGTATGGCGACAAGCTGGCCAGCCATCCGCTGAAGCGCGAAATCGTAGCCACGGTCCTCACTAATGAGTGCGTCAACCGCATGGGGATCAGCTTCGTGTACCGCGTGACCGAAGAAACCAATGCGTCACCGGCTGATGTGGTACGTGCCTGGAGTATTGCCAGCCGCCTGATGCGCGCTGATGCACTGTGGTCCGAACTGGAAGCGCTCGACAATAAGGTCGACAGCACGGTTCAGTACGGTCTGATGCTGGAAATCCGCAAGCAACTGGAACGCGTTGCCCGCTGGGTGCTGCGTGTTCAGATGACTGAAGCCAATGCAGAAACACAATTGGCACACTTTGCAGCCGACATTCCACAACTGCTGCCGCAGCTGGGAAGCTGGCTGCAAGACAAGGCGGATGCGCAAGCCGCAGTAGCCAAGCTGGTTTCCGCAAATGTTCCGGCAGAACTCGCTGCCCGCACAGTGCACCTTGATGCAGTCCTGTCTCTACTGGATATTGCAGGTCTGGCTGATGCACATAGCGTGGCGGTCGCGGATGTGGCCAAGGTGTACTTCCGTCTGGAAGATGCGCTGCAGTTTGCGTGGCTGCGCAATGTGATCGATGGCCTGCCGCGCGACAATCGCTGGCAAACCCTCGCCCGCGCTGCGTTCCGCGACGAACTGTATCGCGAGCATGCGGGACTGGTTGGGCGTGTCATTGCACAGGCTGGTGGCAACTCGATGGATGCAGCTACGGATGCATGGCTCAGCGCCCGACAAACGGCGCTTGAGCACTGCAACCGTACGCTGGAAGAGCTGCGCGCCACCACACCTGATCTGGCCATGATCTCAGCAGGAATGCGCGAACTGCGTAATCGTCTGGCCGCATAAACCTCAGTCAAGACATTTGTTCAGACTGTAGACATCCAGCAACGGGCAACCTTTAAACAGGTTGCCCGTTTTCTTTTTGCTGTTTAACCTCAGCGACGATATGATGTACGTTTGTTTTTGCACATCAACCATACAATTTCAGTAGTAAATGACTATTTATCGCCAGCATACTTTTGAAAGCTGGCAAGACATTGGTTCATGACGGCCATCAGAATGGGCTGCGTGCCGAGGGATAATTTGAAATGCGTTATTCGATTCCGCATGCGCTATGCACGTGTGCGCATCCGTGGCATCCACTTGCCTGCGAATTAAATATCAAGCACTCGCTTGATACGAATGATTGAGGGGTATTCGCATGCCTTTTCAGTCCGCCCGTACACTTCCCCAGCACTCCCCCCATTGGTCTGACCTATTGCTGCGGGCACAAGAGCTCCTGCGCGAAGACCCTGAAATGGCGCGCCATTTGGGCGAGGCCTTGCTCGAAGAAGAAGATAGCACTGGCGAAAGTACATACTACGGCAGTTTGATCACGGCACTGGCTGATGGACTGCAAGGCAAGCAGTCTGCCAACCTGGCTCCTCTACATGCGGCTGACCGGTGGTTTAGTGTACACGGCCCGCTTGATGCAGCTCTTGCCTGCAAGTTTGCGCAACTTGTGAATCTTCATGCTCTTGGCGATTTCGATGCGGCATGGCGATATGCACAGGACAACGCCTTACCACTGGTAAACAGAACACACGCAAGCATATCGGCATTACAAGTACTGAACAGTGCCGGGGTTTCCGCCCAGGAAGCCGGAGACATGATGGAAGCGTTACGCCTGTTCCTTGCTGCACAGGCGATGGCGCGCACATTGGGCAATACGGAACGTGAAGCACACATCGCACTGAATCTTGCCGAACTGTACTTTGCTGTCGGACATATACCGGATGCGGAATTGCTGCTGATTGATTCGCTTCAATTGGTGGTTGGCTCGAAGGAGTCATGGCTCGCCCCTTACATTGCAACAGAACTCGTGATCACGCGAGTTGCGCTTGGCAATGCGCCAGGTGCCCTGGAAGTTGCCACGCAGTTCCTGCCGGATAGCTGCTTGCTTCACCTCCCAAACGATGCGTCCCGCGTCTACTGTCTGTTATGCAAAGCACTGGCGCATTTGGAAAATGGCGACATCGCCCTGGCGCAAGCCTTGCATCGTCGAGCGGGCGCACTCCTGACGTCGCTTAACAGGCGTCAGCTACTTCGACTGAGCCAGTTCCTGAGCGCGAGACTCGCATCGATATCAGAACAAAATGATCTTGCAGAATCACTTTATATCGCATTGCTCAATAACCGGACCGAGGGAGATTGGACATGGATCACACTGCGTGTGCTAGACGAACTGAGCCATCTCCTCGAGAAACGCGGTTTGCTTGCACCCGCGCTCGTGCATCAACGCCAGTATCTCGCCGAATTCTCCCGCGCCCAGACGCAGGCCCGGGACATCATCGATGAGAGCCGGCGCTATGCTGCCAGCCTGCAGCAAGCCTATGAAGTGCGCAGACAGGCCGAACTGGCAGTAGAAATGCGATCCCGTTTCCTGATCCGTCTCGGTCACCAAATTCGCACGCCGATGAATGCGATCGTGGGCATGGCTCATTTAACGCTTGCGACCCAGCTTGATGCGCGTCAGCGCGGATACTTGCAGCATATGCAGTCTGCCGCAAATGGCCTGCTCGATGTTGTCGGCGACTTGGTTGAATGTGCCAATCTAGATGCAGGTATGCTTACCCTGAAAACTCGCAGCTTCAACCTTCATGACTGGCTGCATGAACTATGCGAACGCTATGCACTTCTGGCATCCGAGGCGTCCATTCAGTTTCATCTGAACATTGAAGGCGATCTTCCGACATCCGTTCTGGGCGACCCCGACAAACTTGCTCAGGCTCTGTCCCGTTTAATCGACAATGCATTCGCACACACCTCTCAAGGCTCCGTTGAACTTGGGATTCGCGGTGTGTCCAGCTCGGTTCGACCTGAGGTGATCCTGCATTTTTCGGTAAAAGATAGTGGTGCCGGATTTGATCCATCTTCCATGCCGGACCTTTTCGAGCCCTTTACACTCTCCGAGCAATCATTCAAACATGGACCGGGATTAGGCTTGCCCATTGCCCGGGGTCTTGCACGCTTAATGGAAGGAGAAGTGGTGATTGACAGTGAGCCCGGACAAGGCACGCTCTCACGACTCACGGTGCCGCTTGTATCAACTGCTTCACTGGATAAAGGCCGGGGCGCAAACCAGCCCGTGCCCCAGTCGCACCTCCCTGATTTTTCAGGCAAATCTTTCCTGTTCGTCGAAGATAACGATATCAACATTCAGATTCTTGAAGAATTCATGTCGGATACAGGTGCTGCAGTAGATTTTGCACTGGACGGACAGGAAGCTGTTGAGCGCGTTCTTCAGCGTGGGCCGGAAGCCTATGATCTCGTGCTCATGGATATCGACATGCCAAGGTTGAGCGGAACAGCAGCAACGCATGCTATTCGTCGTCACCCAGCCTTTGCCTCCTTGCCAATTATCGCGATGACTGCTCTGTCCAGCGCTTCCGATAAGCAATCGTTTGTTACGATCGGCATGAACGATGTACTGGCCAAGCCCTTTGAGCCAAAGCAGCTGTACGACACGCTCTGCAAGTGGGTTAGCCCTCCCGAACGTACTACTTCACAAGACTCCCAGGCCTCACAATTGGTGTCCAACGACTACAGTCCGGAACTAGCTGACTTACCGGAACTACTGGTTAGTCAGGGTCTTAAGCGCACACTCGGCGACGAGTCTTTGTATTTCGACTTGATCGAACGCTTCCTGGCAGAACAAGCCATGACCGGGGAAGACATTCTTGATACGGTTAGCACGCATCCGGCCGAAGCCTCCAGAAAGGCACATACGCTGAAAAGCGTGTCCAGCCTGATTGGCGCTCACCGCGTATCCCGTATCGCAGAGCAGTTGGAAGATGAAATCAATGCTGGGATGAAAGGCAGTAAAATCGATAGTCTGGTGCTTTCGCTTGAGCGGGCCATGCAAGAGTTAAGCTTGGCACTATCGCATCCTCAGTTTAACGGTCGATTTGATTCGGACCATTTACCCGCTGCATTCGAAACAACGAGACTACACAGCTCCCCCTATCCACCGGTATAATGTCGGGTTTTCCGCATTAGTATCGGGACGGACCATGGAAGCCGAACGCCTCAATCAGATTGAAAACGCCATTGCAGACCTCGCCTCACGCGGCGACGAACTGCGGAGGTATCTTTGACTATCCTGGCAAAAAGGATAGGCTCGAAGAAGTCGTTCGTCTGAATGAAGACCCGGATATCTGGAACGACGCCAAGCGTGCTCAGGAAATCGGTCGCGAGCGTAAGGCACTAGAAGCCGTCGTGCTGGTGCTGGAAGAAATCGCCAGCGTATGCGGCGACAGCAAAGACCTGTTCGACATGGGCAAGTCCGAAGAAGACTGGGACACCGTCGAAGCAGTCGCCGCCGACATCGAAGCGCTGGAAAAGAAGGTCGCCGACCTCGAATTCCGCCGGATGTTCTCCAACCCGATGGACCCGAATGCCTGCTTTATCGACATTCAGTCCGGCGCGGGCGGTACCGAAGCTCAGGACTGGGCCGGCATGCTCATGCGGATGTATGTTCGCTATTCCGAGCGCAAGGGCTTCAACGTCGAAATCATGGAAGAGTCCGAAGGCGAAGTGGCCGGGATTACTAGCTGCACACTGAAGCTGACCGGTGATTACGCCTACGGCTTTCTACGTACCGAAACCGGCGTGCACCGTCTGGTTCGTGTGTCGCCGTTCGATTCGAACGCCCGCCGCCACACCTCATTCTGCTCCGTGTTTGTGTATCCGGAAGTGGACGACTCTATCGAGATCGAAATCAATCCGGCCGACCTGCGTATCGATACCTTCCGCGCATCCGGTGCTGGTGGTCAGCACATTAACAAAACCGACTCCGCCATCCGGATTACCCACAATCCGACCGGTATCGTGGTGCAGTGCCAGAACGACCGTTCGCAGCACCGCAACCGTGACGAAGCCATGCAGATGCTGCGCGCCAAGCTGTACGAGCGCGAGCTGCGTGCCCGTATGGAAGCGCAGCAGCAGCTGGAAGCCAGCAAGTCCGACATCGGCTGGGGTCACCAGATCCGTTCCTACGTATTCGACCAGAGCCGCGTCAAGGATCTGCGTACCAATGTCGAAGTGGGCAACGTCAAGGGCGTGATGGACGGCGATCTCGATATCTTTATCGAGGCCAGCCTGAAACAGGGCGTCTAATCCGTTCGCAATTGCAAGAGGCAGCGTATGCGAAACTCGTATACGCTGTATCATTGTTAGTCGTACACTTTTCATCATCAGGCATCAAACCGGGTTCCCAACATGACCGAGCAAGCCACTCCCCTTCCGCTGGACGACAATCAGCTCATCGCCGAGCGTCGTGCCAAACTGAGCGACATCCGCAAGCAAGGCGGCATTGCCTTCCCGAATGACTTCAAACGCGAGCACCTCGCTGCCGATCTGCACGCCAAACATGGCGAGCTGACACAGGAAGCCCTGGAAGCCGCGAATGTGACAGTCAGCGTGGCCGGCCGGATGATGCTCAAACGCGTGATGGGCAAAGCCAGCTTCGCAACCATTCAGGATGGCTCGGGCCGCATTCAGTTCTATGTATCGAAGGAACAAGTGGGCGAAGAAGCCTATGCCGCCTTCAAAACATGGGATCTGGGCGATATCATTGCTGCAAACGGCACCCTGATGAAGACCAAGACTGGTGAGCTGTCGGTGCTGGTGAGCGAAGTGCGTTTGCTGACCAAGTCCCTGCGTCCGCTGCCGGAAAAATTCCACGGCATGACCGATCAGGAAACCAAGTACCGTCAGCGCTATCTGGACCTGATTACCAATGATGTGAGCCGCGCCACCTTCGTGAAGCGCTCCAAGATCGTCCAGCACATCCGCGAATTCATGAGCGGTGAAGGCTATCTCGAAGTCGAAACCCCGATGATGCACCCGATTCCGGGCGGTGCCGCTGCCAAGCCGTTTGTGACCCATCACAACGCGCTGGACATGGCACTGTTCCTGCGTATTGCGCCGGAACTGTACCTGAAGCGTCTGGTGGTCGGCGGGATCGAACGCGTGTTCGAAATCAACCGCAATTTCCGTAACGAAGGGATGAGCACACGCCACAACCCTGAGTTCACCATGATGGAGTTTTACGAGGCTTACGCTGACTATCGCCGCATGATGGAACTCACCGAAGGCGTGATTCGTTCCTGTGCCAAGCAGGTGCTGGGCCATGCAGTGGTTGAGTATCAGGGCAAGGTTGTAGATCTGTCCAAGCCCTTCGAGCGTCTGACCGTGGTGCAGGCCATCCTCAAGTACAACCCGCAGTACACCGAAGCGCAACTGCACGACCGCGTGTGGCTGAAGGAAGAAATTCAGCGTCTGGGCGGCAAGCTGGTGGTGACCGATGGCGTAGCCGGTCTGCAGTTCTCGCTGTTTGAAGAAACCACCGAAACCAAGCTGTGGGACCCGACCTACATCATTGATTACCCGGTGGAAATCTCTCCGCTGGCACGTGCATCCGACAGCAATCCGTCCATCACCGAGCGCTTCGAGCTGTTCGTGGTAGGCCGCGAACTGGCCAACGGCTTCTCGGAATTGAACGATGCCGAAGATCAGGCCGAGCGTTTCCTGGATCAGGTTCGCCAGAAGGATGCCGGCGACGAAGAAGCCATGCATTACGATGCAGACTACATCCGCGCACTGGAACATGGTCTGCCCCCGACAGGCGGCTGCGGTATCGGTATCGACCGTCTGGTCATGCTGCTGACCGATGCCCCGTCGATCCGTGACGTGATTCTGTTCCCGCAGATGCGCCGCGAGGACTAATCTAGTCCAATCGCACAGACATGCCCGGTGAATGCCGGGCTTTTTTGTATCGGTGCGTGTTGAATCGCTGGCTCAGTCGAATACATCAGGCCAGCGCTTAGCGACATGTTGAACGGTCAAGATCTGTAGCTCACTCGCCTTTACGCGATAGACCACGATATAGTTTGCATGGACGACAAGTTCACGTGTACCCATCACGCGCCCCGGACGGCCGACAGCAGGCTGCATAGTGAGTAGATCAATTTGTTGCCAAATGTCCTGAACAAACGAGCGTGCACGTGATGGGCTGTCCCGTTCGATATACTCTGCAATTGCAGCAAGCGAACGAAGCGCGCGTTTAGCCCACTTAATCTGCATAGCGCCCAAATAGCGCCTTTACTTCATCATCGGGCGCAAATTCTCCGCGATCAGCTTCGACAATAGCTGACTGAATTTCTTGAATCTGCCAGCTTTCAGCCTCAACATAGCGGCTCAAGGCTTCAATCGTCAGTTCGGTTTTACTACGGCCTGTAGCTTGTTGCAGCTTCGCCAGATTTGAGGCAAGTTCGGCTGGAATGCGGGCATTGAGCATAGGCTTGTCAGCCAAAGAACCAGTTGAGCGCATTAAACATTCTCCACCTTGATGACAAAACGTAGTACGTTTTGTATTACACACCCATCATATCACCAAGTTATTGAATTTCCATGCCCATCACCCCTGCCCGCCTTGAATTCACGCCTGAAGGCATTCCTTTCTCAGCCGCCTTTGACGATATTTATCACAGCAAGGATGGCGGGCTCGATCAGGCTCAGCATGTCTTTATGGCGGGAAATGGCTTGCCGGAACGCTGGCGCAATCGACGCCGTTTTACCGTTGTTGAAACCGGATTCGGGCTGGGGCTGAATTTTCTGGTGACCTGGCAGGCATGGCGCAATGATCCGGAGCGCAGTGAATTTCTGCATTTTGCCAGCGTGGAGCTCTTTCCCTTTTCTGCCGATGACTTGCGTGTTCTGCATGCTCGCCTATTTGCAGACTCGCCGGAACTGGCGGCTTTAGCAGGCGAACTGAATGCTCATTGGCCCCTGCTGATGGATGGATTCCATCGTCTGAATCTGGATAGCGGCAAGGTCACGCTTACCCTGATGCTGGGCGATGCACTGGAACAGTTGCCGCAACTGCAGGCGTCTGCCGATGCGTTTTATCTGGATGGATTTGCGCCCGCCAAGAATCCGCAGCTCTGGCAGGCGCATTTATTCAAACAATTCGCCCGCTTGAGCGGCCCAGGTGCAACATTGGCGACCTACACCGTAGCCGGTGATGTACGCAGAGGACTAATCGCGGCAGGCTTCTTGGTTGAAAAACGCGAAGGGTTCGGACGCAAACGACAAATGCTCTCGGGCCACTTCCGCAGTCCGCGCCCCACTCCAGTCGAGCCAACGGATCGCCATGTCATTGTGATTGGCGGTGGCATTGCAGGTATAAGCGCAGCAGAGCGACTGTGCTCGCGCGGCTGGCGTGTCACCCTGATCGAGTCCGAAACAGACCTTGCTCGCAAAGCCAGCGGCAACCATGTGGGCGCCTTTCGGCCTGTCGTTAGCGCGGATGACAATCTGCAGGCTAGACTGGTTCGCGCCAGTTTCCTGTATGGATTACGTCGGCTCAAAGCAATCGGCACCGCACACAACATGACCGGCGCTTTACAACTTGCACGCGATACAGAAGAGACAGAACGCTTCCGCCGCATTGCTGCCCAGCAAGGCTGGCAACACGACTATGCCCGCTGGATTGAGCAGGATGAGGCAAGTGCGCTTGCAGGTTTACCATTAAACGCAGGTGCCCTGCACTTCCCTCTGGCTGCCTGGATTCAGCCCCCCTTACTCGTCAAGGCACTGGCGAATGCATGCGGTAACGCGCTCACCTTGGTCACAGGTACGCGCACCGAGCGAATTCAACGGCAGGGCGAAAACTGGCTTGCACTAGACGCAGTCGGACAGATCATCGCCAGCGCCCCCGTCCTGATTCTGGCCAATGCCGCCGACGCCACCCGCCTGCGCCCCGAGCTTAAGATTGGCGCAGACGAGCGTTATGTTTCTCATCTGCCCGCCGGTGAAGTCACACTCCCTAAGCTGGTCGTCTGCCGCAAAGGCTACCTAACCCCCTCGGTGGGCGGCCTAGCCTGTATGGGTTCCAGCCCGATTGATGCGGACGAATCCATTGCGCATGCAGCCAATCTTGGCCTAATGCAAGAGATGCTTGAGCAGCAAAATATTTCGACACCCGTGGCAGGCCGTCGCTGCAAACGCCCGCGCACCATTGATCGCATGCCCGTTGTAGGCCAACTCGCTGATGTCACCGCTTTCCAGCCCAAACATATCGGCAGTCCGCACTTACTCAAGCGGGAGGCAGGTCTATATGCCATCAACGGATTTGGCGCGCGTGGACTGGTGTGGTCAGGGTTGATGGCAGAATTGCTTGCGGCGCAGATCGAGCATGAGCCCTGGCCGATTGAGCGTGATCTGGCGCGCGCGATTGATCCATCCCGTTTTATGGGGCCGGATCAGCTAAGCTGACACATGTAATTGCTTACACGTTTTAGTGAATGCCTTTCATTTGCAAGATGAATCGATCAGGCGGAGAATAGACCGATTTGCTATTTGAAACGTCGCTGCCATCTGGCAAAGCAATGAATTCGTGCAGCGCATGACCGTTTACATTTCAGGCAAAAAATATGACTACAACGATTTTATACCCCGAGTGGATTGTCCCGGTTGTTCCACGCAATCAATCCCTGAAACACCACGCGCTGGTTATCACAGGCGAGCGCATCGAAGCCATCCTGCCCGCTGCTGAGGCACGTACCCGCTACCCCGATGCCGAACACCGCGAACTGCCCGGCCATGTGCTGATGCCCGGCTTTGTGAATCTGCACGGCCATTCCGCCATGACTTTGTTGCGTGGACTGGCTGATGATCTGGCGCTGATGGACTGGTTGCAGAATCACATCTGGCCAGCCGAGGCCAAGCATGTCTCGGACGAGTTTGTATTCGATGGCTGCCAACTTGCCATGCTGGAGATGTTCCGCAGCGGCACGACCACCATCAATGACATGTATTTTGAGCATGAGGCGGTTGCCCGTTCTGCCATCAAAGCGCATATGCGAACCGCAGTCGGCTGCTCGATTCTGGAATTTCCGACCCCCTATGCAGCCAATGCCGGCGCCTATATTGAACGCGCCATTGAAGCTCGCAACGCATTCAAGGGCGAGTCACTGGTGCAATTCACCCTCGCGCCGCATGCCCCTTTTACGGTCGCCGATGATACCTTCTGCCGCGTGGTGGAACTGGCCGAGCAATGGGATTGCCGTATCCACTGCCATATCCACGAGACCATGGATGAAGTAAATGGCGGCCTCAAGGATCATGGCGTGCGTCCGCTGGCACGACTGGAGAAACTGGGCATGCTGAGCCCGCGCCTGATTGCTGCGCACATGGTGCATCTGAATGAAGAAGAGATCGCCCTCACGCGCCAATACGGCGTGCATGTCGCGCACAATGCCACCTCGAATCTGAAATTAGCTTCAGGCATTGCGCCGATCACCGCCTATCGCCAAGCCGGGATCAATGTGGGTATCGGCACGGATGGGGCAGCCAGCAACAATAAGCTGGATATGTTTGCAGAAACCCGTCTCGCCGGCTTGCTACCCAAAGTGCAAAGCCAGCATCCCGAGTCGATTCCAGCTTGGGAAGCGCTGGAAATGGCCACGCTGGGCGGTGCGACTGCGCTGGGTCTGGCGAATAAGATTGGTTCGCTTGAAGCGGGCAAATTCGCCGATGTGGTTGCCATCAAGCTCGACGAACTGGAAACCACGCCTTGTTATGATCCGATTTCACACTTGGTCTATGCCGCAGGCCGTGAGCAAGTACAACATGTGTGGGTGGCGGGCCGGCAAGTGCTGGACAGCCGTCAACCAAAGACCCTTGATCAAGGTCAGATTATCGACAAGGCGCGCTGGTGGGGAGATCGCATTCGCGGTTCCTGATTATCGCGTTGCAGCGTAAAATAGCGTTTTTCCAGCCAATCCGGATTCGGGTGCACTCATGAGTGAAGTGATCAGCGATACCCGTCGCGACGAGAATGTCGATCAGGCCGAACTGGCCAAATTTGCCGAACTGGCGCACAAGTGGTGGGATGAGACCAGCGAGTTCAAGCCGCTGCATGAAATCAACCCGCTACGCCTTGGCTATATTGACGACCATGCCAGCATCAGTGGCAAAACTGTGCTGGATGTAGGCTGTGGTGGCGGCATTCTGGCCGAATCCATGGCGCGTAAAGGTGCAGATGTCACAGGTATCGACCTTGCCGACAAATCACTGAAAATCGCCCGCCTGCATGCACTCGAAGCCGGGGTGAAGATGCAGTATCGGCTGGTCGCCGTTGAAGCGCTGGCTGCTGAAGCACCAGCCAGCTTCGATGTGGTCACCTGCATGGAAATGCTGGAACACGTACCCGATCCGGAAAGCGTGGTGCGCGCCTGCGCTACACTGGTCAAGCCGGGTGGCTGGATTTTCTTCTCCACACTCAGCCGCAATCCCAAGGCCTATCTGCAAGCCGTGATCGGTGCTGAATATGTGCTGGGTCTGCTGCCACGTGGCACGCACGAGTATGCTCGCTTCATCAAACCATCGGAATTGATCCGCATGACCCGCAACGCCGGCATGTCGCTCGAATCCATGGCGGGCCTGGGCTACGATCTGCTGAGCAAAACCTACTCACTGACGCAGGATACCTCGGTCAATTACATGATTGCCTGCAGGCGCCTCGAAGCATGATGGCCACGCCCTCCCCGCGCCCACGTGCCGTCCTGTTCGATCTGGATGGCACTTTGGCCGATACCGCACTAGATCTCGGTGCTGCATTGAATCGTTTACTGGCCGAGCATGACCGCGCGCCGGTTGATCATGCGCTCATCCGTCCGATCGCCAGTCATGGTGCTCGCGGACTGATTCGACTGGGATTCGGAATTGATCGCGAACATCCTGAATTCGATGGCTTGCGTCAGCGCTTTCTGGATCTGTACGAGCTCAGCTTTGCCGATGCCACCCGTCTGTTCGACGGCGTGAACGAGATGCTACAAGGGCTGGATCGCATGGGCATTCGCTGGGGCATCGTCACTAACAAGCCGATGCGCTTCACCGATCCGCTGGTGCCGACACTCGGCTTTATCAGCGAGCCAGGCGCGATTGTGTCAGGCGATACGGTAGGCGTACCCAAGCCTGACCCCAAGCCAATGTTCCACGCAGCATCGCTGCTGGGTATCCCGCCCGAGCAATGCTGGTATGTGGGCGATGCCGAGCGTGATATCGAGGCAGGCCGCAATGCCGGCATGCAAACCGTGCTGGCGGACTGGGGCTATATCGCACCAGAGGAGCATCCAGACCAATGGGGCGCGGACGTACGTATCCCGCAGCCGCTTGCTTTGCTCGACCTATTAGGTGCATCTGTGGTATAGTTAGGTTGCTGATTCTGCGAATCACCACCGGGGGCGACATGGCTTCGACGGGGGTTGCGAAGCGGATGAGGGCATGCCGGGATCTCAGTCACCCCGTAAAACACTGAACAGAAATAGTCGCAAACGACGAAACTTACGCACTGGCTGCTTAATCCAGCCGGTCGCTGCACACACTGGCCTGTCGGTGTGGCAGGGTAACCTGCAGCAGCGTCATTCTCAGCAGGATCGCGTACGGTCGGGTCACTTGATCGGACGCTAAACTTAAGGTGACTCGTTGCTGTCAAGCCTGTCGGTCGGCGTGCCAGCACCTAAACTCAAGTTGGCCAGACTAAGCATGTAGAACTCACTGTAGAGGACTTCCGGACGCGGGTTCGATCCCCGCCGCCTCCACCAACATAACCCATGAAAATCAAGCACTTATTGTTTTCATGGTGTCTTAAATATTGCAGTTTTCGTATGGTTTCAGCCACGAAATGACAACATTTAAGACAACATTTTTACGGTCGGGCCGCTTGATGCGGCCCGATTTTTTTGTGCATTCAGACTGTCTATCGACCCTCATCGTTCAGTCGAACTTATTTGAATGACAACAGTGACATGATGTCCAGTCAGATGTAACGACAACCAGGCTGCGTCGATGGGTAGACACAAAGCCGGCATGCCTCCTGCTTATCAAAAGCAACACCTTATGCTTTGAATGCACGCAAACCAATTTGATTCAACCCAATATCCATCTATCATCCCAGACGATGAAAAACTTCATTTTTAGCACATGGCTACAAAGTGGCTTGTGTATCGCGCTGGGGTATGTCCTGCTGTTTATCGGTACAGTCAACCTGTTAGCCATACTCCATCCGAAATCACGCAATCATCGACCTACACGTGACGCGATCCAGTCCTGGTGGCCTGTGGTGATCGTCGTGGCGCTGGGCACGCTGATCGGGCCATCCGTCAGCATCCTGGTGTATTCCATTCTCGGCGCAGCACTGGCTGGCGAGGCAATCCGATTGCTGAACCTGCCTGCCGAGCGTGAGCGCGGATATCAGATACTGGGAGCGCTATTGGCAATACTCGTACCAGCGAGCGTTGTGTATTCTCCGCCCCTTGCTTTGATTGTCATGCTTCTGGCACTGCTGATAGTGTTACCTTCAGCACGCATGCTGATCGTGGGTGCTGAAGGAATGTTTATCGAAGTTGCGCCCGTTCAGTGGGTGCTATTTACCTCAATCGGATTGACCGGTTTTTCGACGGCACTCGTATTTATGCAAGTACCCGGCCCGTATTCGGGTAGAGGCGCTGCCTTTACCTGCTTTCTGATCACCATGATCTCGGACAGCATGCAGTGGCTGGGTGGAAAGCTGCTAGGGAAACATCCCTTGATCCCAAGGGTCAGCCCCAAGAAAACCCGGGAAGGTCTGCTGTTTGGCATCACCGTGTGCAGCTTGCTTGGCGCTGCCATTTTCCCCGGGCTCATGCAGCGTCCAGCATGGGAAGGTGCCATTGTTGGTTGCTGCATCTGTATGCTGGGCACGCTCGGTGATCTGGTCGCAAGTACCTGGAAGCGAGAAGCCGGCGTCAAGGACAGTGGCACGCTCCTGCCCGGACAGGGTGGACTGCTCGATCGTTGCGATAGCCTGATCTTTGTGGTGCCTGTTTTCTGGTTTTATATATATCTGGCGTACTAAATGAGTTTCCCAACTGATTCTAGCGTGCATGATCTGGACCAGTCGCCATTCCATGTGGATCGGCCTGTGTAATGCGATCCCTATTCAGATTTAACATTCCCTTTCTGTGCTTTTCCCTGCTTTCATCTGCATTGATGAATGTCTTGCCGCAATATGTCCTCATCAGTTTTGCTGCGACAGAGCGTGCTGTATGGCTGGGGATAACACTTGCGGGCGGCGCGCTTGCATCAATTGCCGGGGTGCATTACGGCTCAAGATTTCAGCAGTTGCCCGTCCACTTCTTACAGAGACTTGTACTAGTGCCGGGCCTGTTCCTCGTATTGGCGTTTAGCCTTGCCGGCCAGCCTGCTGCCTATCTATGCGTCCATGTTTTAATGTGCTTTTTGATCAATGCGCTGACGCTCTATGTAGATTGTCAGGCATTTGCTCATGCTGGTCGCGATGGGCAAATTGCGAATGACAGAGTGGGCACTGGTCTGCGCTTCGCGGGCATGCTTCTGGGACCAATATTGATTGGAGGATTGCCCGCTTGGGCAGTCTTTGCAGTCGCCTTATTGATCGTCGTGACATTGCGCTGGGCAACATTGAACTGGATGCCCATTCCACCAGCCTCAAGTTCGCAAGTAACGCCAGCTTTCACGATCGACTGGAAGTTGAATGAGTGGGCGGTCAGGCTGATTTATGCTGCGTATTGCCTGCTGGCGGCCAATGCGGTGTATCTGCTGCAACAGCAATTTGGCAGACAGCACGCTATTTTTCTCGGTGGTGCTGTCGTCAGTGCAGTGTATGCCAGTGCGGTTTTATTTACGTTTGCACTGGGTATATTCCGGCTCAAGCTGAACGAGCGCTGGATTCTTCTTCCGGCCTGGATGTTGCCAGTGCTCATGGCGATGCTCGTCATCATGAAAGCGATGCCGCTGTATGTCTGGTTTCTGTCTGCCATTCTGCTTGGATGCGTATTTGCGATCTACATGCTCGCCTGGCGGCAGCAAGTCAGTACGCTTGCAGCTATTCATCCGGATGCACTCAAGTACTTTAATAACCTTCCGAACACAGGCGCACTGCTGGGCTTCGTGCTCATGCTCTGCATATCGCCTCTGCATGAAGCATTCGGTCAATTACGCATTGTTGCCTGCAGTGTGAGCGCACTGTCGATCTTTGCTGTGATTGCGGGGTTGGCAGCACTCCAGCAGAAGAAATGACAGCGGCTTGGATGGTACTTTTGACCTTTCCCACCACGGCATACCAGAGATTCGCCAGCCTGAAGGACAAGTAATCCGCATTCGTAGCCCTAGATTTTGCTCTTCTAAATTAAAAAATGGCTCGGATTCCCGAGCCATTTTGATTGAATCAACGGATTCAGTATTACTGTACAGTGGCGGTAATGCTCATACCGGAGTAAGCGCTGTAGCCGTACACCATGATGTAGTAAGTGCTAGCCTTAGGCGAAGTTACTGTCACAGTTTCAGTGTTGCTCGAACCTGCCGACTTCTTGTCGTAAGTAGTCGTAGTCGGTGCTGCACCAGACTTCACGTACAGATCAGCATCGCCAGTGCCGCCAGAGGTCTTCACGGTCAGCGATGTCTTGCCTGCCGGAACAACGATGGTGTACAGGGTACTGGAGCTCTTCGCACCACTCAGGCCAGTCTTGGTTACGCCACTGGTCAGTACAGTGCCGCCACTCGGCGGGGTGGTCGAGCATGAAACACCCACAGTTGCGAAGGCGTTGGTCACGTCGGTCACAGAGTAGCCACGGTTTTGTGCAGCGGTTTGTACGCCGCAAGCGCCGCTGTTGAAGGTGCTGGTAGCCGTCCAGTAGGACTTATTGGCATCGGCGAACACTTCAAATGCCTTACGTGTATTCCAGCCTGCGGTGTTTGCCAGCAAGTAGAAAGCACGGTTGTACACGCCGCTGCTGTAATGAACATCCAGGCTACTGGTGTATTGCGATGCATTGTCAATCGACTTGCCATCCTTGCTTGGTTTGTCGAAGTAACGCAGTGCACCGGTTGCCTTGAAGATTTCCGAGCCGACCAGCCAGTCATTCTTGCCGCGCGAGTAGTACTCGACTGCCTCACCTGCCATATCAGAGAAGGCTTCGTTCATGCCGCCTGATTGGCCGGTATATTGCAGACCAGAATTCTGTTCCGTGAAACCGTGACTAACTTCGTGGCCGGACACATCCAGAGATACCAGCGGATAGAAGGTGCTGGCGCCATCGCCGAAGGACATGGTGCTACCGTCCCAGAAAGCGTTTTCGTAGCTGGTGCTGTAATGCACACGCATGACCAGCTTGAACGACAGGGGCTTGTAGCCCATCCAGTCGCGATACATGTTTACGATCACATTGCCGAAGTAGTAGGCATCATTGATCGGCGAGTATGCGCCATTGATTGACTTGTACGTGTTAGTCGGGCATGTGAACTGGTACGGTGTGGTGCTGGAACCCGTGCTGCCGTTCAGGTTCACGGCCGACACATCGGTGCTATCCATTGCGCAGGCACTGGTCACAACCAGCGGGCCGTACTTGGCGCCACTGCCAGCCGGGCCATACATATATTGGCCAGTCTTGGCGTTACCGCCGGGGCCGGATGCATCAACGTGGGTAATACCTTCCCAGCTTTGCAGCACTGCACCAGTATTGGCATCGATCAGGAAGCTCGGACGTGAAGGCTTCCCTTGGCTGTTCGTCAGGAAATCAACCTGATAAACCAGTTGGGCTACATCATTCTTGTCCAGTTGAACGAACAGCTTGGCATTGTCCTTGCTGGTGCTGGATACGCCAGCCTTGGCCTTGGCAATACGTAGCGCGGAATCAGCACTCAGCGTAGCCTTGGTAGATGGCAGATCCTTGGCAACATTGCGAATTAGATTGCCGCGAACACTATCGGTTCCGGATGCGGCAAAGCCCTGGGCGCCATTAGCGGTAGTAATGGCCTCGCCGCGAATCGGTACGCCGTTATGCATTTGTTGATAGCGGGTCACGGTAACGCCATTCGGCAGTGTGACTGCGTGGACTGTCTTCAACTCTGAGTCGCTCAGACCCAGTTGTCCGGCAAAACTCGTCGTTGCAAAACCTTGTGTGACATCTTTAGGCATGCCATTGGCAAGGTCGTGGCGTTCTGCGCCCATGGTCTGGCAGGCTGCCAGCACCATCAGCGTTAGAGCAGCAGGACGATACATGCTGAACGTGGTTTTTTTCATGGATGATTTCCTGATTTGCGTGACTTTCGGGGTGGTCCCCGAGTTCAATTGCGCGCAAGGATCCCTTGCACGCGCCCCCAACCCAGACCGGTTAGTATCTGGACAATCAGACGGGGGTACACATAAACAGCTCCGTATCTGATCTGCATCAGATCGCCCCCTGACCGACTGTGCTATCAGGATTGCGCGATAAGGCATGACAAATAAATAGATAATTTTATTATTTGTGACGATTCGACATGATTTTAATTAAGTACATCGTCATATAAATACGCCCAAAATCCAGTACAGACGTACACTTTGTGACAATTTGATGACCCCGTCAGAACAGACAGTAGATTCGAAAATTCTTTGACGAATCAGTGGTCTTATCGCAACATTTTTCATCCAGCCTTAATGTGGTGCCGCAATGTTGCACCGCCAATACATTTGCCAGATTTAGCAGTTGCAAATACACTGAAAGCAAAGCGCGCACATTACGGGCTAGACCCACGAAGCTGATTCTGACCGTCAAGCGATTTGGAAATTTCACTCCCAGCGACGTGACTTGAGCAGCAGCCATTGCGCCTCAAGCATCGGCAAGTTCGGGTCGTGACCGGCCCGCGCCACGACCGTAAATTGCTTTTCCGGTGCATTCAGGGCATCAAACCAGCGCCGAGTCACCGCAGGATGAGTCACCAAATCCGCCTCACCCTGAACGATGAAGACAGGCAAATCCAGACGCTGCACATCGCGTTCCATATCCACGGTTCTAAACATGCCGTCGCCATGCATGCCGACAAATTGCAGCCAAGCATACGCTTCCGATTCGTCAAAGTCGGGCCCCTGCTCCGCTTGCCACCATTGCTTAGGCGCCGCATCCGATACCATCGCCTCGTATTTCCGCGTCACACGTCGCAGAGCGCCTAAATGTCGTGGATTGGTCCAGGGTGGCGGCCCCATCGATTCAAGCGCGGCTAACGCATCACGATCATTGGCAGCACGTGCAAGTGTCAGCGTCGCGGCAAAGCTGGCCGCTTCATTTTGGCGCTGCCCTACCATGTGCGAGACGCCCATGTAGGCGTGAAACAGATCAGAACGTGACGCCGCCATATTCAGGGCAAGCACCGTCCCCCAGGAACTGCCCCACAATATGAGTTTCGACTTACCGAGGCGTGTCAGCACATGTTCTGCCACTGCGACGCCATCATCAGCCATGCCACGGACAGTCAAGTCCTCATGGGGGTTATTGCGCGTATAGGTCCGTCCCGCCCCGCGCTGATCCCATTGCACCAGCGTGAAATCTTTCTGCCAGTCACCAAAGAGTGCATCGGCGAATGGGCTCAAAGGATTGCCGGGACCGCCGTGCACAAACAAGATCACCGGATTGCCACAATGCTCGCCATCTATGGTCACCCACTGCTCGATCCCCCGAATGGGTACGAAAGCGTGCTCATGAATGGGTGCGTTGGCCCCCTCGGGACACGCAGGTGTGGTGGCACCTGCCAGTGTAAAAATGAAGGAAAGCAGAGTAACGAGGAAACATCGGGACATGGGGCATCTTTCATCGACTAAAAACAAGCCCCAGCATGCGGATTTACAGGGTGTGGCGCGTGCCAACTTATGATTTGCGCCGTTTCATTCGCGGCGAAATGTCGTAGGCGTCTGCCCCGTATGCTTTTTAAAGACACGATTCATCGCGCTCTTACTGTTAAAGCCTGCCTCGATGCCAAGTTCAAGTATGGTCACCTTTGAACGAGCCGGATCGGACAGCGCACGCTTCAGCGCCTCTACCCGATAGCCATTGAGGAATTCCTGAAAATTGACGCCGCAGGACTGATTGATTAACTGTGACAGCTCGTGTGTGGTCAGCGCCAATTGTTCGGCAAGCGACTCCAGGCTCAACTCCCCGTCCCTGTAGAGATGACCCTGCTCCATACTGGCGATAAGTGCTTCCATGGATGGCTTGCGCAGAGCATCGTCGAGTGTGCTCGATGCGTAGCGTCGCTTATCCGGTTCAGGCAGTCGGAGCGACTGCACAGCCAGCCCGTACACAAAACCGGTTAGCACGAGCGCACCCAGCTTGTCTGACCATATGGGCATGGACGGTGAGACTTGCTCGACCACAAAAACCAGCGCATCCAGCACGAGTCCCCCGGCTAACCACGCAGACAGTCGATTCAATCCTGGAGAACGAACGCGCCGCAGGATGTCGTATCCCGCACGCGCATAACTCGCCAGATGAACAACCTTCAATAGTGCGGCCGCACCAATTACCCCGGCAAGCCCCGGTCGTGGGCCCGGTGACCCGAGCATGAGCGGCAGCCATGCAATGAAGAACAGCGCAAAAGGAAGGCCATGCACGAGATCACGGCGTTTCAATTGCCGTCCTTCAAGCTGGCAACCCAGATATAACCAGCTCAACGGACCGATAAGCAAAGGAAATGCCGCAACCGACCGAATCAGGTGCGGATACAATTCAAAGACCCCCCGCTCTTCAGCCAGCGCGTGGAGCATCAGAAGGATAAATACGCCAAGCAGCCCGGCCAGCAGGCGGTTGGCCTGCACATTCCCTTTGCGCTCGTACAGCAACCATGCACAGAGAATCAAGCCCTGCCCCGCAGCGGCGATCAATATCAGCGATAACATCGCCTGCCCAGACCCTTGCTGCAGTTGGTTTCAGACATGAGGCGCATATTGAACATTCATAGAGAAATCGTAGTGTAATTGTGTTTTGGGTTTGCTGATCATACCCGCAAGACGTGGCATATCGTGAGCGTTTCGCGCAGGGATCGACCGGCTTATCGCCGAGTTCCCCAGCGCCTCTCTAAAGGCACCACCGGCTACACAAACAATCGCAACCTATCGCACGCTAAAAAAGTCGCTCCAAACATCATACCCGCAAAAAAACCCGTCACAGCTCAATCGTACCCTCATCGACCTCCCGCTAAGCAACACCAGAAACAACAACGGCCGCACACAGTGCAGCCGCTATTTAAATCAGTCCGGCGAGTGAACCCTTCGATTCACCGTCCGCTCAGATCATTCCCACTCAATCGTCGCAGGCGGCTTGCCGCTCACGTCGTACACCACACGGTTGATGCCGCGTACTTCGTTGATGATACGATTGGACACCTTGCCCAGCAGGCTGTACGGCAGTTCGGCCCAGTGCGCGGTCATGAAGTCGCTTGTAACCACAGCGCGTAGTGCCACCACCCATTCGTAAGTGCGGCCATCGCCCATCACGCCGACGGACTTCACCGGCAGGAAGACAGCAAATGCCTGCGAGGTCAGGTCGTACCAGTTCTTGCCGGTCTTTTCGTCGACGGTGTTGCGCAGCTCTTCGATAAAGATCGCATCGGCGCGCTTCAGCAGTTCGGCGTATTCACGCTTCACTTCGCCCAGGATACGCACGCCCAGACCCGGACCTGGGAAGGGATGGCGGTACACCATCTCGGCCGGCAGGCCCAGCGCCACGCCCAGCTGGCGCACTTCATCCTTGAACAGCTCGCGCAGCGGCTCGAGCAACTTCAGGTTCATATCTTCCGGCAGGCCGCCCACATTGTGGTGGCTCTTGATGGTGTGCGCTTTCTTGGTCTTGGCACCGGCCGATTCGATCACGTCCGGATAAATCGTGCCTTGCGCCAGCCACTTGGCGTTCACCAGCTTGCCGGATTCGGCCTGGAAGACCTCAACGAATTCGCGGCCGATGATCTTGCGCTTTTGCTCGGGATCGGTCACGCCGGCCAGATGGCCCATAAACTGCGCAGTGGCGTCGACATGGATGACCTTCACGCCCAGACCGCGCGCAAACATTTCCATGACCATTTCGCCTTCGTTCAGGCGCAACAGGCCGTGATCGACAAACACACAGGTCAACTGATCGCCAATCGCGCGGTGAATCAGGGCAGCAGCAACAGACGAATCCACGCCGCCAGACAGACCCAAAATCACTTCATCGCTACCCACTTGTTCGCGGATCTTCTTGACGGCTTCGTCGATGTAATTCGGCATGGTCCACGACGGCTGTGCGCCGCAGACGTGCAACACAAAGCGATGCAGCATTTCGGTGCCGCGCTTGGTGTGGGTGACTTCGGGGTGGAACTGCACCGCGTAGAACTTGCGGTCTTCGTCGGCCATGGCGGCGATCGGGCAAGATGGCGTGTCGGCGATGACATGGAATCCTGCAGGCATCTGGGTGACCTTGTCACCGTGGCTCATCCAGACATCGAGGAAAGCATTGCCAGCCGCATCAACGTGATCGCTCAGACCTTCGAACAATTTGGAGTGGTGACGTGCCTGAATGGCTGCATAGCCGAATTCACGCTTTTCTCCGGCTTCTACCTTGCCGCCGAGCGATTGCGCCATCCATTGCATACCGTAGCAAATACCGAGCACCGGAATACCCAGGTCGAACAGACCCTTATCGGCCAGGTAGGTTTCGTCCTCATACACCGAATTCGGGCCGCCGGACAAAATAATGCCCTTTGGATTGAATGCCTTGATAGCTTCGACTGACATGTCGAATGGGTGCAATTCACAGTACACATGGGCTTCACGCACACGACGGGCGATAAGCTGCGTAACCTGGGAACCGAAATCGAGGATGAGGATTTTGTCCATTGCGGCGGCTCTCTTGCAAAAAACGGATTTTACACGGTTTTGCTGCTCGATCCAAAGGCATTGGTCGCCACAAATCTGTTTCATCCGGAACACACAATGCTGAAAAGCGAATAATTGATTGTCGCAATTAGCCCATTCTCGGCCATTGCCCACTACCATCTAACAAGTGGCCGTTCTGTGTGAAAGAGGAGAGTTATGCCAATCCGCAAGCAACTTACAATAATCAAACAGGTCAAGCCTGTCCCCCTTACTGCCGCGATGATTACAGCTGCAACCGCCATTCTTTATGGATGTGGGGGGGGCGGAGGGGGGGGCAGCACACCCATCCCAACACCCACACCGGTTCCGCCACCGGCATCGGTCACCATTGACGTGTTCGGTGCACGGGGCGGTTCGCTCACCGCAGTCGTGACTTCGGCAAACTGCGCTGCGACACCTTCTATTTCTTGGAAAGATGCATCTGGTGCGGTATTAGGTAGTGGCGCTTCAATTGACGACAGTTCACCCAATGTTGCGGTGACCGCCGTCGCCTCCTGCTCGACTGCAACTGCAAGCGAAACCCTTGTGGCACAAAATGTGTTTGCGTCGACATCGGCCTTCGCAGTCCTCAATAGCGGCACAGCCACAGCATGGGGAAGTACCGTGTGGGGCGGACAAACGACTGCAGCTGAAGCGATCAAGAATATTGCCCAGATCGTCCCATCCGAACGCGGCTTTGCCGCCCTGTTACAGGATGGAAGCGTGCGTGCCTGGGGTAGTTCGATTATTGCGGTGACAGATCCGGAAAAAGTAAGCTCTGCGACCAGTTCGCTGACAGGTATTGCTCGACTCATTGCAGGTCGAACCGCTTACTTTGGTATCAAGAGTGATGGCTCGTTTGTTGCATGGGGTGCCTACCGTGAATTGAATCAGGATGGCAACTTCGTCAACTTGAATGATGCGAAAAAAGGCCTCACGGCAAGTAAAATTGCAGCGCTGAAGAATGTGGTGTCCATTGCCTCGACAGAAGGCGCCTATGCCGCGCTGTTGTCGGATCAAACTGTTGTCCCTTTCGGCGATCCCGAAGCGGGGGGTGAATTCACTGCATGGTCGGCTACGCCTACTGGTGTCCAACAGATCGTAGGCACCAATTATGATTTTATCGCCATCTACAACAAGGATACGGAGCATCCCGGAAGCGTTGTCGGCGCTGATCCGAATGGCGCGTTTGGGTGGGCGTCCGGCACAGATGCCTTGGTGAATGTCCGCTCGATCACCGCCAATGGCTTCGTTGGCGCGGCACTGGATGCGACAGGCAAGGTCACAGCCTTTGGTTATGCGAACGATGTAGAAGCTGCCGACTCTTCAAGCCTCGCTGACAAACTGGTGAATGTGAAATCGGTCAAGGCCACGCAAACGGCCTTTGCAGCCCTGAGGTCAGATGGCGTCGTCGTCAGCTGGGGTGATTCACAGCGGATGGGTAGCAGCCTGGCAGCGGTTCAATCTTCGCTAACTGGCGTATCCGCGCTTTACAGCACGGATTATGCATTTGCAGCGCTGAAATCCGACGGAACAGTCGTCACCTGGGGTGACGCCAATACGGGTGGAGATAGCAGTGCTGTTACGAGCAAACTCACTGGCGTGTTGAATATCGTGGCCAATAAATATTCGTTTGCCGCATTAAAGTCGGATGGAACCGTGGTGACATGGGGCGTAGCAAGCAAGGGTGGTGACAGTAGCAGCGTTAGCGCACAACTTACTGGCGTAAGAGCCATCTATGCCACCTCACTGGGTGGTTACATCGCAATCAAAAAGGATGGCAGTTTCGTGACATGGGGCGACAAGTGGGCCGGGGGCGGAAGCACACCTGCTAGCCTGACCACCATTCCTTATCACGCTTAAACCAGTCACTGTTCTTACCGGAGAATTCCGACATGAAACATCATGCCCCATTCCAGCTGTCGGCACTGGCCATCTGCATGGCAGCGACCCTCATGCTCAATACAGCGGAAGGTGCCGTACAGATTCGTAATCGCCCGCTGTCGTTCAATCAACCCAGCGTATCTCAGCTGATCGTCAAGTTCAGAAATGAACCCGGCGCAGGCACGATGCAATCCGCTCAAACAGCCGGTTCAGTGCAAGCGGCTGCAGCTACCATCAACACGCATCTCTCCGCCGTCCAGCGTGCCGCCACTGCGCAAGGATTGAGTGTTCAGCACGTACGGCAAATGGCCACGGGTAGCTGGGTTTATCGTACAAACAAACCCGTATCGATCCGGGAGATGAAAACGCTGGCCAGCAAACTGGTGCAGATGGATCGCTCGATTGAATACGCTGAGCCGGATTACATGCGCCATATCACTTACACCCCGAGTGATCCGATGTATACAGATGGGACACAATGGGATATGAAGGATAGCGCATCCCAGCCCGGCGGCCTCAACCTGCCAGCAGCCTGGGATATTTCGACAGGCAAGAACACTGTTATTGCCGTCATCGACACGGGGTATCGTCCGCATCCCGATCTCACGCCTAACTTAACCCCCGCAATTGACAATGTCGCGGGACATTACGGCTACAACTTCATTACGAGCGCCGATATTGCAAATGCAGGTGCAGTTTCCGGCAGCGTGCGGGGTCCGGATGGCATTGATTTGGGTGATTATGGCTGTAATGGCGGCTCCAGCTCCTGGCATGGCACCCACGTTTCCGGAATTGTCGCTGCAGCCGGAAATGCTGCAGGCATCATCGGCGTAGCATTCAATGCAAAGGTTCTACCCCTGAGAGCCCTGGGTAAATGCGGTGGCACCTCCTCGGATATTGCCGACGCCATTGTGTGGGCTGCTGGCGGATCGGCATGGGTGGATCGCGCAAAGGCGACCAAAATCCCGGACAATCCCAATAAAGCTAACGTGATTAATATGTCACTCGGTAGTGCGGGTGCATGTACGCATACCGAGGCAGAAGCGATCAAATTTGCACTGAGTCAAGGTAGCGTCGTAGTGGTCTCTGCCGGTAACGACGGGATGGATTCCAAGGCCTTCTCGCCCGCAAATTGTCCGGGCGTGATTGCGGTGGGATCCACCGATAATACAGGGGGGCGCGCCGGCTATACCAATTACGGTGCAACGGTAGCGGTTGCAGCACCGGGCGGCGGTGGCGGCACGCTGGGCACCATTACGTCCACCCTCCCCTCCGGAGATAACGCCAAACCTGACGACACCACATATGGCACGATGGTTGGCACGTCTCAGGCTGCTCCGCATGTTTCAGGGGTTGCCGCGCTGATGCTGTCAGTCAATCCGAAGCTTACACCGGCTCAGGTGCGGAATATTCTGATTAAAACGACACGCACCCCCCCGGGTAACTGCCCGGGATGCGGATCAGGCATTGTGGATGCAGTTTCCGCAGTTAAGGCCGCCACAGCCAATTAAGCCTCAAGCATTTCAGTCAATTCGATGGGCGGTCATTTGCCGCCCATTTTATTTCCAGCGACCACTTTCATCATTTTGTAATTTTTTAGATACAGTCAAGCACTCGCTCATTAAATAGATAATGCAGACCACTTGATAAATGTGGCTTTAAGACAGCCTGAGTATCTGGAATCATTCAAATCAACATAGATAGGTGGTATCAAGACCAGCTATGTAGTGACCTACAGACAAATATCAACGCCTTTATTCAATTCCGACCTCTAGCAAACAAACCACTAGAATGCCATTTGATCAGTGGTTATATAAAACTTCAAACCTGTCTTCCACTTGATCTGCAACAAGCGGTCACGCCGTGACCATGTCATTCAATCTGGGAGCACAGATATGAAATCTATCAAATTGCTTGTACCTGCTGCATTGTTTGTAGCAGGCAGCTTTACTCAAGCCGCAGGTCCCGCTACCCCATTCAAATCAGGTGTTCGCGCTGCAGCGGCATGTACAGCGCCCGCATGGTCTGCCACGACTGCCTATAACGGCGGCGCACAAGTTACTTACCAAAACCAGCTCTGGTCAGCCAAGTGGTGGACCCAGGGGAATACGCCTGGCTCAGCCAACAGCCCCTGGACACTTGTAGGTGCCTGTGATGGCAGCGGTGGAGGCGGTGGTGGGGGCGGCGGCGGTGTCGTTCTGACACCCGCCACTCAGCCTACCGGCGACCAGCTCTGCAAGCCGGATGGTCTGGTCACTACCGCCACGGTCACGCCGCCCTATTGCAAAGTTTACGGCACCGATGGCCGCGAAATACTGCCAAATCTGAAACGCCGCATCGTCGGCTATTTCACTAGCTGGCGCACAGGCAAGGATGGCAGCCCGTCCTACCTCGTAAATAATATTCCGTGGGGCAAGATTACCCATATCAATTATGCCTTCGCGCATATTGACGGCAACAATCAGATTTCGATTGGCGATCCGGCGGCCGCTAATAATTCATCCACCAATATGACCTGGCCTGGCGTAAGCGGTGCAGAAATGGATAGCAGCTATAGTTATACTGGCCATTTCAATCTGCTGAATAAGTACAAAAAACTGAATCCCGGCGTCAAGACGCTCATTTCAGTCGGCGGCTGGGCGGAAACGGGTGGGTACTTTGATGCCGCAGGAAAGCGTGTTCCCTCCGGTGGATTTTATTCGCTGACAACCAATGCAGATGGCTCGATTAATACCGCCGGCATTAATACATTTGCCTCTTCGGTGGTTGCCTTCCTGCGCAAATATAATTTTGATGGCGTGGATATTGATTACGAATATCCAACCTCAATGAAAGATGCGGGTAATCCTGATGATTTCACTGTAGCCAATGCACGTAAAGCCGGCCTGGTTGCCAGCTACAGCGCACTGCTTAAAACACTCCGTCAGCAGCTCGATACTGCCGCCGCACAGGATGGTAAGTACTACGAGCTCAGTATTGCCGCAACCGCGTCAGGCTGGATCCTGCGTGGTATGGAGAATTACAGTTCACTGCAATATCTCGACTTCGTCAACGTCATGTCCTATGACCTGCATGGTGCCTGGAACGAATTCGTTGGTCCCAACGCTGCCCTATACGACGATGGCAAAGATGCCGAACTCACCAAGTGGAGCGTTTACACCTCGGCACAGTACGGCGGCATCGGCTATCTGAACACTGATTGGGCCTACCACTATTTCCGGGGTGCGATGCAATCTGGTCGCATCAATATGGGTGTGCCTTACTACACCCGAGGCTTCAAGGACGTCAGCGGTGGCACAAACGGGCTATGGGGTACTGCTGTAGGCAGCAACTGCCCGAATGGTCTGAAAACCTGCGGCAATGGGGCGGTAGGCATCGATAATGTCTGGCGTGATCTGGATGCTGCGGGTAAGGAAATTCCGGGCGGCGGTAACCCGATGTGGCATGCCAAGAATCTGGAAAAGGGGCTGGCGGGTAGCTATCTGGCCGCATACGGCCTGAAGCCGGGTGCTAACCCAGCAGACACACTGTCCGGCACCTACACGCGCTATTACAACAGCACACTGGTGGCACCGTGGCTGTGGAATGCCAGCAAGAAGGTTTTCCTGTCGACCGAAGATGAGCAATCCACCACCCAGAAGGCACAGTGGATTGTTGATCATGGCGTCGGCGGCGTGATGATCTGGGAACTGGCCGGCGATTATGACTGGAACGCATCACGCAACAATGGTGCAGGCGAATACTTTATGGGTACCACGCTGACCAGCATCTATCAAACTGCCTTTGCCAAGGCTGCGCCTTATAACAATAAGCGCGCAACAGGTGCGGTGCCGACTGCCGCGATTGATGTGAAATTTGCGTTGAGCGGATATGCACTGGGTGACAGCAACTACCCCATTACACCTACACTGACCGTCACTAATAACTCGACACAGACGCTGCCGGGTGGCACCGAATTCCAATTCGACCTGCCGACCTCGACACCGGGCACGGTATCCGATCAAAGTGGCTATGGCACCAAGGTCATCACCGCCGGCCATACCGGCAACAATATTGGCGGTCTGAAGGGTGATATGCATCGTGTTTCTGTGAAGATTCCAACTTGGAGCTCACTGGCGCCCGGTGCAAGCACGGCCATCAAACTGAATCACTCCCTGCCTGCCTCAGGGCCGGCCAATTACACCGTGAACTTCGGTGGAAACACCTACGCTATCCGTGCCGAACAGCCATGGTTGCCGTACCTGAAGTAATCCGTTTTCTCTGAACTTCTCCTCGCCCCGTGCACACAAGGTGTGTAGCGGGGCTTTTTTTGTACGGCAACATGGCAACACTTCAAACTGTACATTCATGACATTTGTGTATTCCGGCATGCTCTAACACGCTTTCGTCCAAACGCCGCTTCTTTCGATTACTGATTGCACACAATTCCAATCAGATTTCAAGCCGCTTCATTGAAAATAAAAAAGTTCATTTATTAACCATTTTTCAAACGCCTGCGATACAATCACATGGACGTAAACGCATCCCTTGCATAACATGATGTAACGCATGTTGCAGGGCGTCATGCGCAGATGCGTCGCGATGACCAGGCTCCGACTCTTAAACGGAGCCGTTCCATTTAAAGGAGCAAACGGTGCATTTAACACTTCCACACCGTGCGATACCGCTATTGATCGGCACGATGCTGACTGGTTGCGCAACGGGCCCTGCCTTTCAGGCACCAGATGTTGCCAAGGGTGTGTCTGATCGCTATGTCTCGGGCAATGCCGTCAGCAAAACCCATGATGCAACCACGCACGACAACCGTCAGGCGGGGGTTGCCCAGCAAGTAGACTACGGACAATCTTTACCCGCTCAGTGGTGGACACTGTTCCAATCGCCCGAGCTGGACCAGATGATCCGCACTGCGCTCAAGAACAACCCCGGTTTGCAGGCCGCACAGCACACTCTGGAGGCCGCACAGGATAATCTGCGTGCCACCACGGGTAGTCTGAGCTATCCGCAAGTCAATGGTCAGCTTGGCGCACAGCGTCAACGTGGCCAGATGGCCGGCGCAACGCCCAGTGTGTACAACCTGTACAACGCTGGCGTGAACGTGAGCTACTCGATTGACCTGTTTGGCGCAAACAAACACCAGCTGGAATCGCTGGCTGCCACGGTGGATTACCAGCGCTTTCAGCATCTGGCTGCAAGCAATATGCTCGTTTCCAATGTGGTGACCACCGCCATCCGCGAGGCCACCTTGCGCGATCAGCTGCAGGCTGCCAAAACAGCGCTGGATGCGGGTCGTAATGTCTTGCAGATTCAGGAAAAGCAGCTGCAACTGGGTGCCATTCCGCTGACCGCTGTGCTGAATCAGCGCAACGCCGTCAATCAGCTCGAAGCACAGATCGCGCCACTGGAGAAATCCGCCGGACAGTCCCGCCACGCACTGAATACGCTGCTGGGTCTGCCGGCTTCGGATACATCTGTGCCCGCCATCACACTGGCCAACGTGAAATTGCCGGAACGCCTGCCGGTGGCCCTGCCCTCTGCCCTGGCACGCCAGCGCCCGGACATCCAGGCCAGCGAAGCCCTGCTGCATCAGGCGTCTGCCAATCTAGGCTTAGCCACCGCCAATCTCTATCCGCAACTGAATCTCACTGGTAGCTTTAGCTATAGCCGGGTGGAAACAGGTGCGGGCGGCGCAGGCAGTACCCTGTGGAATATCGGTGCGGGTCTGACCCAGCCGCTGTTCAATGGCGGTGCACTGCGTGCACGCAAGGATGCGGCGCAGGCGAACTACGACGCAGCCGAAGCCCAGTATCGTTCCGTGGTACTGAGCGCCTTCCAGAATGTGGCGGACAATTTGCGTGCACTGGAAAGCGATGCCGATGTGCTCAAGGCGCAGGCTGATAACGCAGCCCAGACCCGCCAGACCCGCGATATCGTTCGCAAGCAGCATGCTGCCGGTGCAGTCAGCCTCACTAGCGTACTCAGTGCCGAGCAGGCCTATGCGCAAAGCCAGCTGAATCTCGCCAATGCGCAAGGTGCGCGCTATGCCGATACCGCTGCGCTGTTTGCCTCGCTGGGTGGCGGCTGGTGGGATACCGCAGGCGCGACCGGGAACGGTGCCAAGCATCAATAAGCAATAAGGACATCGGCACAGCAGTTAGTGTGCTGAATGAATGGGCTAACCATTTTCCAAAGAGTACAAAATGACTAAACGAATGTTGATCATGCTGGGTGGCGTTCTGCTCCTCATCGTCGCACTGGCGGGCGGATTCTTCATGCACATCAAGCAGATGATGGCGAATGCGCCCAAGCCCGGCCCGCAGACGGTAACGGCTACCACGGCCACCAATCAGACCTGGCAACCGCAACTGGCTTCTATTGGTACACTGTCGGCCGTTCGAGGTGTGGAGATCTCTAGCGAAGTTGCCGGACAGGTGCGTCAGGTTCGCTTCAAGTCCGGCGAGGATGTAAAGGCGGGCGAACTGCTGGTGGAATTGAATGCCGATTCCGATCTGGCACAGCTGAAGGCACTGGAAGCCGCGGCCGAACTCTCTGCCACTACCCTGAAGCGCGATCAGGCGCAACTGGCCGTGCAAGGGATCAGCCAGGCTCAGGTTGATGCGGACACAGCCGATTTGAAGGCCAAAACTGCTCAGGTCGAACAGCAAAAAGCACTGATCGCCAAGAAGTCCATCCGCGCGCCGTTCTCTGGCCGCGTGGGCATTACGGCAGTCAATCCGGGTCAGTATCTGAATCCGGGCGACAAGATTGTGACACTACAGACTATTGATCCGGTCTATGTTGACTTCTACCTGCCGCAGCGCAAGGTCGCAAATCTGTCGGTCGGCCAAAAGATTACTGCACGTGCAGATGCATTTGCAGGCGTGGAATTTACCGGCAAGGTAACCGCAATCAATCCGAAGGTTGATCCGGCCACCCGCAATGTGCAGATTCAGGCCACAATCAGCAATCCCAAGCGTCAATTGCTGCCGGGGATGTTCGTGAATGCTGCGGTCGACGTCGGCTCGGTTCAGCGCTATCTGACTCTGCCGCAAACCGCCGTGGTTTACAACCCGTACGGTTCGACTGTGTTTGTGGTGAAGAAGTCTGACAAGGGCGGGCTGGAAGTACAGCAATCCTTCGTGACCACCGGCGAAACCCGTGGCGATCAAGTTGCGATTACCAGCGGCCTGAAAGAAGGCGAACAGGTGGTCACCACTGGCCAGATCAAGCTCAAGAACGGTACGCCTGTCGTGATCGACAACAAGATCGTGCCCGCCAACAACCCCAACCCGACGCCGCAAGAACACTAAGGGGTGGCAATGAACTTTACCGATATCTTTATTCGCAGGCCGGTGCTGGCCACCACGGTGAGTTTATTCATCGTGGTGCTGGGGCTGCGCTCGCTGTTCAGCTTGCCGATTAACCAGTATCCGCGCACGCAGAATTCGGTCGTGACCGTTTCTACCGCTTACTACGGTGCCGATGCGCAAACGGTGGCCGGTTTTGTAACCCAGCCACTGGAAAGTGCGATTGCACAAGCGCAGGGGATCGACTACCTGTCGTCCTCCAGCACCAGCGGCGTGTCTACCATTACCGCTACCCTGCGTCTGAACTATGACGCTAACCGAGCCCTGACCCAGATTAACACTCAGGTCAACTCGGTGAAAAACCAGCTGCCGCCACAGGCACAGACCCCTGTGCTGACGGTGCAAACTGGCCAGACCACTGCTGCCATGTATATGGGCTTCTACAGTGATTCGCTACCCACCAATAACGTCACCGATTATCTGGTGCGGGTGGTGAAGCCGAAGCTGGACTCGGTGCAAGGTGTGCAAACCGCTGAAATTCTGGGTGCGCGCCAATTTGCGCTACGTGCCTGGCTGGACAGTTCGCGCATGGCCGCACATGGTGTAACCGCTGCAGACGTCAATGCTGCACTGGGCGCCAACAACTACCTCACCGCCGTGGGCCAGAGTAAAGGCCAGATGGTGACCGTGCCGATGACGGCTGCGACGGACCTCCACTCCGTGGATGAGTTCAAGAAGCTGGCAGTCAAGCGCTCGGGTGATGCGGTTGTGCGTCTGGAAGATGTAGCCAATGTGACGCTTGGTGCCGAAAACTATGACTTTAACGTGGCGTTTAGCGGCGTGCGGTCGGTGTTTGTCGGGATCAAGGTGGCGCCTGAGGCGAATATTCTGGATGTCGCGCAGCGCGTGCGTACGGCCTTTCCTGACATTCAGGGACAGTTGCCAAAAGGCCTGACCGGCAAGATCGTCTATGACTCGACCGAGTTCATCAACACGTCGATTGACGAGGTGGTGAAGACGCTGGTGGAAGCGCTGGTGATCGTGACCGTGGTGATCTACCTGTTCCTCGGTAGCTTCCGCGCCGTGCTGGTGCCGGTGATTGCCATGCCGCTGTCGCTGATCGGCACCTTCTTCATCATGCTGTTGCTGGGTTACTCGATCAACCTGCTCACGCTGCTTGCGCTGGTGCTGGCCATCGGTCTGGTGGTGGATGATGCGATTATCGTCGTGGAAAACGTCGATCGTCACATGAAGGAAGGCAAGTCGCCTTACGAATCTGCCATTCTCGCCGCACGCGAACTGGGCGGCCCGATTCTGGCGATGACGGTGGTGCTGATTGCCGTGTACGTGCCCATTGGTTTCCAGGGCGGTCTGACCGGTGCGCTGTTTACCGAGTTTGCCTTTACGCTGGCAGCTTCCGTGGCAGTATCTGGCGTGGTGGCGCTGACGCTGTCGCCAATGATGTGTTCGCGCTTCTTCACGCCCGAGCAGGATAACGGCAAGTTTGTGCAGGCAATTGACCGCACGTTCGAAAAGGTGCGCCATCGCTACAATACCTCGCTAGTCAGCCTGCTCAGAACCTGGCCGGTGATCGTTGTCATGGCAGTGATTCTGTTTGTTCTGCTGGCCCTGATGCTCAAGATGTCGCAGTCCGAGCTGGCACCAGAAGAAGATCAGGGTATTGTGTTGTCGCAGGTTGTCGGCTCGCCGACTGCCACGGCAGACCAGATGCAGACCTACGCCGAGCAAGTATTCGAGGTGGGTAAATCCATGCCCGAATACAAGCAGATGTTCCAGATCACCGGCGTGCCAACCACCAATGCAGGTATCGGTGGCGTGCTGATGAAGCCATGGAGCGAGCGGACCCGTAGCGCCAAGGAAATCCAGAAGGATCTGCAGGAGCGCTGGAACAAGATCGCCGGTGCCCGTGTAGCAGCCTTCCAGTTCCCTGCCCTGCCCGGTTCGTCTGGTCTGCCGGTGCAGTTTGTGATCGGCACCACCGAGCCTTTCCAGAACCTCAGCCAGGTGGTTGAAAAGGTAATGGATAAGGTACGCGCATCCAACAAGTTCTACTTTGTGGACGTCGACCTGAAGGTGGATCGCCCGCAAGCTACGGTGGAAGTGGATCGCGACAAGGCCACGGCCATGGGTCTGACCCAGCAGGACATTGGTCAGGCACTGACTGCAGCCTACGGTGGCGGCTACGTCAATTACTTCTCGATTGACGGTCGTTCGTACAAGGTGATGCCGCAGGTTCAGCAGATTGATCGCCTGAATCCGCAGCAACTGATGGATTATCAAATCAAGACGCCTGCAGGCACGATGATTCCGCTCGGTACCGTTGCATCGCTGAGCTCCAAGGTGGTACCGGAATCCATCTCGCGCTTCCAGCAGCTGAATTCGGTGACGATTTCCGGCGTATCTGGCGTATCGCAAGGTGAAGTGCTGCAGTTCCTGCGCGATACCGTGAAGGAAGTGGCGCCATCCGGCTACTCCGTGGACTATGCAGGTCAGTCACGTCAGTACATGCAGGAATCCGGCGGATTCATGATCACCATGCTGTTTGCGGTGGTGGTGGTGTTCCTGTCGCTGGCCGCCCTGTTCGAGAGCTTCCGTGATCCGGTAGTGATTCTGATCACCGTGCCGCTCGCGCTCTTCGGTGCCATGATGTTCATCTTTACCGGCTTCGGCACGATGAATATCTATACTGAGGTGGGTCTGGTCACGCTGATGGGTCTGATTTCCAAGCACGGGATTCTGATCGTGGAAGTGGCGAACGAGCTGCGCGACAAGGGTGCCAGCAAACTGGATGCCATTGTCGGTGCGTCGGCACAGCGTCTGCGCCCGATCCTGATGACTACCGCCGCGATGGTATTCGGTGTGGTGCCGCTGGTGATCGCCTCCGGTGCCGGTGCTGCTGGCCGCCATGCGATGGGTCTGGTGATCTTTACTGGTCTGTCGATCGGTACCCTGTTCACCCTGTTTGTGGTGCCTGCCATGTATATGTGGCTGGCTAGCGAACATGTGCACAAGGATGAGGTGCTGGTGGACGGGCATTGATCTGACCGTCATCCGATAGCAAAAGCCCCGGCTGGATATCCGGGGCTTTTTTTCGTGGCGTTTCCCTGTTCAGAAGCAGAAGGCGTTAACACTGTTTTTCTGCTCACCCTCCAGCAACATCTAGCCTGGATGCATCTCGCTTTGCCACATGCTCAAGCAAATGCGCTACAAAGTGCGTACGCTTTGGAAGCGGTCGCTGATCATGTCGATAGACAATGTGAACCGGGCGGGGTGTCGGCGAATAGTCGTGCATTACTTGCACTAGCCTTCCACTTGCCAGATCGTCGGCGATTAGCACTTCCGGTTGCAGTAACAGTCCCGCGCCCGCGATTGCCGCCATACGCAAGCCGTTGCCATCATTGCAGGAGAACGCCGAGTCCACTGCAAAGCGCTCGCCCCCTTCCCCGCCTAGCTGCCATCCGCTCCGGCTATTCCATACGGTATGGGACAGACAGCGATGATCCTTCAGGTCCTGAGGCGATTGAGGATGTCCGAATTGAGCGAGATAAGCCGGCGACGCACACATCACCATGCGGTACAGGGTCAGTGGCTTGGCAATCAGGTCAGCATCACCCAGTTCACCAATCCGGATCGCCAGATCAAACCCCTCTTCAATCAGGTCGACATTGCGATTACTCAGTTCCAGTTCCACGCGAACCAGTGGATAGGCTTGCTGAAAAGTTGCAGCGAGCGGTGCAACAACACAGGCACCAAAAGTCACAGGCGCGCTGATTCGCAAGGTCCCCGATGGAGATGCCCGTAGTCGCTCAACTGACGTTTCGGCGATGCGCATGTGTTCAATGGCACGCTTGGCATCTTCATAAAAGGCTCGGCCAGCATCGGTCAAACTCTGGCGCCGGGTCGTACGCTCCAGCAAACGCGCTCCGAGATGCGTTTCCAGTTCACGCACATATTTGCCAACCATCACCGCCGAGATGTCCATCTGCTGCGCGGCTTCGGTGAAGTTACCCGCCTCCACAACCGCGACAAAGGTTTCCATGGCTCGTAGCCTATCCATATTGCTAACTTTTAGTTTGTAGTCACCGAAATTAAAGCACATTTATCATGCTTTTGGTTTGCATAAGAATGACGACGTTCCAATTTGAATGAGACAAGGAGTGCTTTATGAAAGTCGTCGTCATCGGTGCCACTGGAGATGTGGGTCGTGCTGTAGCTGAAGAACTTGCGCGTGAAGGAAAACATGACGTCATCCGAGTGGGCCGTACCCGAGGCGATCATCAGGTGGACATTACCCGCGATGAAAGCGTGAGCGGCCTATTTGAAAAGATCGGCCGGGTCGATGCAATTGTGGTTGCAGCCGGCAATGTCCTGCTGAGTCCAATCGAAAAAATGACACCTGCCGATTTCCTTCAAGGTTTGCAGGACAAATTACTCGGTCAGGTGCGGGTCACGTTAATTGGCCAGCATTACTTGAACGACGGAGGCTCTATTACCCTGACGTCCGGCATCGCAGTTGATGATCCGATTGCACAAGGCACCCATGCCGCTGCATCCAATGCTGGCATTGAAGGATTTGTGCGTGCAGCTGCATGCGATTTCCGTCGCGATATCCGCATCAATGTGGTGAGCCCGACTGTACTGATCGAATCCATGGACCGGTTCGCACCGTACTTTCCCGGCTACGAAGGTGTCCCCGCGAAAAGCGCGGCCATGGCGTATCGGCGCAGCGTGGAAGGTGTGCATAGCGGGCGGGTTTATCGGGTGGGGCATTGAGGTGAGGCGGTAGGTGTTTGCGCCGGGGGCAGGTCCTCGGTCTGAGCTGCAGTAGGTGCAAACCATCCCTACGAGGCGAAGCGCGGGTCAGTGTTCACTTTTGTCGCGGATGAATGCGTATTATCGACCCGTAGCGGAAGTTGGAACTTGAAAAGAACGAGCGTTTAACGTTCGACATAAGGGGCCGGCCGCGGGCCGGTCCCCTTGACGGAGCTGTTAGGCCGCGACCGGCTGCGCCGATGGCGAAGTTCGGCCGCGCTCACGCTACTCGCTCTCATCTAGTACAACTGCCCTTATGCGCTTCTCGAACGCGGAGAGTACCCAACTCGCTAGCGTTCCTAAGCAGATCGCAGAGCCAGCTTCTGGATGGCTCACTGCGACAAACAGGCCGACAACAACGGCCGCAAGCGCCAGAAATCCATCGGCCAGATTGAGGTTCGGCGCGGAGCATATGGACCCCAAAATGATGAAGGGAACCGCGATCGAAGCCCAAGGGGCGGTGACCGCAGTGAGCCAGAGCGCAACCAGTATCAGCGATCCAGGAACGACAACCGCGGGCTTTACGCGGTACAGGCGAGTTGGGATTGGGTTTTGGTCTTCCACGGCTTGTTGCGGCCTAATGTCTGAATTCACCGGCCTGCGCGGCTTTTCGCGCAGGTCCGGTGGAATGATGGGTTCGGCGTCTCTGGCCCTTCACCGTTTTCCCCTCTTGAGAAGGCGTGAGATTTCCGAGCGAACGAAGGACCTGAGCCTTCCCCGTTGGTCGTGGCGGACATGATCCTTAAGGGTTGCGCCAATAGTGTCGGGCAGGGAGATGTTTGCGCCAGCAGCAATGAGGTAGCGAAACATTCTCTTGCGTGAGCGATAGGCTGCGTTGTCATGCATTTCAACCAAGCACATTAGTGGGGTGTAGCCACTTGAGTCTTGGGCATTTGGATCGTAGCCATTCTTCAGGCAAGCACGAACGGCTGACGTATTGCCGTAGAAGCAATGCCAGTGAAGGTCGGTGCGGCCTTGTTTGTCCATCTCGCCAGGTGCGGATGTAGCGGAGAGAGTCATGATTGAGACGCCGAACAGTGATTATACGGACCCATCGGTCAGCATAATAATTATTATGAAAGCGTCAGACTATATCACTACAACCCGCATACAGCCTCGATTCTTGTCGTGCAGGGTCCGTATAACAACACGGCTATTCAATATGCGTGACTAGATAACGGTACAAGCTGTGATTTCCTGGCTGACAGGCAGCTTTGGAGACACTTATAGGAAGGACCGCTCCCGGCTGATTGCAGCCGCTCGTAAATCACCCACACCTGCCGTTTGAGCGACCGTACGACTCCCAAACCTGCTAGACGTCCTTCCAAAGTAACACGACCAAAGCTGCGTTTTGCTTGCCATAATGTCGCAGATCCACCTTTTGCCCTATTACGGGTCAGTAGTGCCCTGAGATCCCGGTGCGAATCATGCCCCTAGAATTTCGCTTGCCGCTCGCAGTCCAGACTGATAGGCGCCGTGAACGGTCTGGAAGTACTGCTTCTCGGTGGCTTCGCCCGCGAAGAATAATCGGCCACCCACATTGCTGGCCAGATCGGTCCGCATCTGCGGCGTTGACCCCAGCACATTGCAGGAGTAACTCCCGCGTGAGTATGGGTCGGCATTCCAGCGGGTAATTGACCAATCCGTCGGGTTGGGAATGTTGTTACCATACATCGTACGCAAGGCGGCCATGGCGCTGTCGACGATTTCTTTATCGCTCCAGGCCTCGATCTGCTTGCCGAAGGCTGCGGCATTAAAGCCCAGCAATATAGGCTGACCACTGGGGCGCACAAAGCTGACCCATTCGGCCCACCGGCCATACTGCCCGCTCTTGGGCGTGTGCTCGATCCAGTCGGCATCACCATCCCAAAACACAGTGGGGAAGCGTAAATAGCACTTATTGAGTACGCCCATGCCCAGCTTGTCGATTGCCGTCTGTTTGATGCTGGGAAGCGCTGGCGAAAAGTGCACGGAACCGCTTTGCAGCACGCCAAGCGGCAAGGTAATAACGACTTGCCGGGCGGTGAAATCGCCCCGACCCGTGCTCACCGTCACGCCGGCGTTTGCACTATAAGCGATTGCGCGGACCTCGTGTCCGAGACGAATATCCAGTCCTTTCGCTAGATAATCGATCAGCACTTGGTAGCCATCAAGGAATATGGCTTCTTCGCCGTCATACACCGCATCACTGTCATACCAGTAAGTAGAAAGGCGCGAGGCCTCTCCGGCATACTCCTGTTCGATGGTCGAATTGACCAGAAAGTCGATGCGTTCTTTGTCAGTGGCCGAGCGGTTTGCATAGTCCAGCCCTTTGCGTACGGCATCCTGCACCGATTGGTCAGCGTCTGCAGATTGTGCTGCCTTGAGCACCGACTTGAGACGACTTCGCAAGCTATCGATCTGCGCCGATGCAGCATCATCCAGCTTTACTCCATTGGAATCAAAACTGACTGCGTTGTCATAGCTGGTGTTCGCCAGCCGAGCGCCGATGCGATGCGCAAGCTGGGCGATGGGGTTTCTATCGCCCGCGCCATGTATCCAGCTTGCGCCGAGGTCTACAGGCGCATCCTTCCAGGTTGGATGAGTGAAAATTCGCCCGCCTGTACGGTTGCGCGCCTCCAGAACCATCACCGTCTTGCCGGCTTCGCGTAGCTTCTTCGCCGCTGCCAGGCCGGCGATTCCTGCACCAATGATGATGACGTCGCTGCTGGTTTTTGCGCCCCCCGGCCCATTGGGCGATTGCGGCGAACTGATTGCATCACTTCCCTGGCTTTCACTACAAGCCGCCCACAGCATCGAACCCATGCCTGCGCTGGTATGAAACAGAAATGTCCGCCGATTCATGCTCATTGTTTTTCCTTTGGGCCTGATAATTCATGCTGGTTGCGCCATTCTCTAGAGAATAGTCTACGCCGTTCGAGAGGAGGATTCCGTCACTCATGAGATGCCGCTGTGACCTTCTGGTACTTGGGTAGTGAATGGCGACCTCACCCTTCGACGGCTCGATTAGTCGAAAAGAACCCGATGGCAGCCATCAGAGATGAAATGGCAGGATAATTTGCACATAGCCCGTCCGCCAGCACATTTAATGTTGCATTTTATATGCATGTTATATAAGATACGCCGCATTAGCAGAGGCCCAATATGCAGCTCACCCGATTCTCTGATCTTGGCCTGCGCGTACTGATGTACCTAAGTCAGCATGAGCGCGCGGATCCAATCACCATCGCAGAAATTGCCGAACAATTCCAGGTACCACACAACCACCTTGTCAAGGTGGTGAACAGGCTCGGCAAGCTGGGCTGGGTGGATGCAATCCGGGGTCGGAACGGAGGGCTCAGGCTTGGCGCCCATGCTATTCAGCTGCCGCTAGGTCAGATACTGAAAGGCCTGGAGGAGGTAAGTGAATTGATCGATTGTAATGATCCGCCATGCGCGCTGCGCCGGGATTGCTTGCTGAAAGCTGCCCTCAATGCGGGTCTAGACGCCTTTTACCGCAAGATGGACGAATTCACGCTGGCAGACGTCTGCAAAAGCCATACCGGAGACGCCATCATTACATTGCATCGGCAATTTGTTTCGCTTCATCCGAAAGGAAATTGATATGCCATCCGTCATACTATGCCGTCGCTGGTCAGCGTCTCTCATCACATTGGGAACCACACTGAGTCTGTCCGGACTGTACAGTGCCTATCTGATCGCCACGCGACTCAGCATCCCGATCCAGGTCGGCGGCCACCTTTTATTGATCATTGGACCAGCGCTGTTCAAGCTGGGCTATGTATTACGACTCGCAGCCGAAGACGCCGAGCTAAGTAAACACAACGTGGAGCGTCAAACACACGCTGCCCCGCTAATTACCTCGCCATAAAAGTTGCATTTTATTTACCACTTATGAGAAAACCATGATCTCCAGTCAATCCAGACCCTTTATCGCCGCCAGCGTACCCGTACTGCGCGAGCATGGCCTTGCCATTACCCGTTGTTTCTATCAAAGGATGTTTGCGGCCCATCCGGAATTGAACAATCTATTCAATCTGGGCAATCAGGCTAATGGATCGCAACAGCAATCCCTGGCGGCTGCGGTATTTGCTTACGCTGCCAACATCGACAACGCAGCTGCACTGGCCCCCGTCATGGAACGTATTGTGCACAAGCACGTTTCGGTGGGCATCACACCTGCGCACTACCCCATCGTAGGCCGTCACTTGATTGCTGCAATTGCTGAAGTGCTGGGCGACGCCGCTACTCCCCCTTTGCTCGCTGCCTGGGATGAGGCCTACTGGTTGCTGGCAGGCGAGCTGATCGCCGCAGAAGCACGACTCGGTATGCGCATTGGCAGAACGCCCGGTGAATTGCGTACCCTGAAAGTGATCGAGCAACGCAAGGAGAGCGAAGACGTAAGCTCCTGGTATTTGCAAACGCCTGACGGTACTTCGCCGGGTCGCTTTAACCCGGGCCAGTATGTATCCGTAGCCGTAGACTTTGCAGATGAAGGATTGCGCCAATTGCGCCAGTACAGTCTGTCAGACTCACCCGACAAACCCTGGTGGCGAATTTCGGTCAAGCGTGAAGATGGCAACTCGATGACGCCGGCTGGGCGGGTCTCAAACTGGCTGCATACCCATCTGCGTCCGGACAGTACATTGATGGTTAGCGCACCGTGCGGCGACTTTACACCGGACCTGGATGCCAGCCACCCGATCGTACTGCTCTCTGCCGGTGTCGGTATTACCCCCATGATCTCGACGCTCAACAATCTGGCCGCCACCGGTTCCACCCGTCCGATCCTGTTTGCACATGCGACCCAGCACGGTGGACGCCACGCTCTACGTGATGATCTGGCTGCAGCACATATCCAACTGATCCAACTCAGGACGGCCATCTTTTACGAACAACCGCGCTCCGACGATCGAATGAGCAAAGGTATCTGGCACGAAGGCCGTTTGGATTTGAATACGCTCTGGAACAACGAGATGCAAAATGCTGAATTCTATCTCTGCGGGCCGCTAGGATTCATGCAGCAGCAATGGCAGGCACTACTTGAAAAAGGCGTTGCATCCGAGCGTATCCACCGCGAAGTCTTCGGACCCGAGTTGCTGGATCACTTGCTGTAAGCATCTGATTTTCCGCACAAAACGGCAGCAATCGATCCAATTGCTGCCGAATTCTGATCCCCCTAACGTCCAATCAGGCCGAAGACCAATGCTTAACAACGCGAGTCATTCGCTTAGGATATCAGGCAGATTCGCAATATTTATGTACTGCGGTCACTGAACAGTAGGCAGCCAGCGCATCACTGCGGCGCCTGCCGCAAGGTTTGCACTAACCGCCTTGCGTACCCACCTGCTTGCGCCATGGTTCGGATGCTTTAAGTAGATAGTGCGTGAATACATAGCGCCACGGCACAGCGGCATAGCAAATGACCAGCAATGGGATCCAACTCAAATTGGCTTCGGTAAAGTGCTCCATGTGTCCACTACGCCATTGGGGAATCGCGACAAGTGCCACCCACACCGTTTTCCAGATGATTTCCCATAGCAATACGGGCAGCATCTGTAGCGGGTAACGTATGCCCAATAGGGACAACAGCCAGAAGGCCAGCAGCATGTGGTCGACCACCGTCGCGGTAGGCGGAGAAGAAGGTGCGTGTGGGCTCAGGATGCCGGGAAGCAGGAAGGCGCCAAACCCAATGCTGATAAATAGATACAGTGCTCTCAAGCAGTTCAATCGGAATAACGAAACATGCTGCATGCGACCTCCTCCAAAGAATTATTTTTGTAAATACAGGGCTTATTCAACCTGTTTCAGGATGCGTTCGATCTCGGCCAGACGTGCGTTCAGCGTTTCCACTGCCGCTTGCGTCTTGCTCAAGCCATCAACAACTTGCTGTTGCGTTTGGCCAATGTCGAGTGCAAGCAGCCGATAGGCTTCTTCTCGTGCCTGACTCGCTTTTGCCTGCTGTATCGCTGCAAAATATTTCATGCCAAACACCAGCAAAACAGTCAGTAGCGGCAATCCGATTGTCAAAAAATACACCGACTCAGACATATTCCCTCATATTCATCCTGGTTCGTGCTCAGTGTCTGGGCAGCCTCCGCAATGGCTTGCGGTGTGAGCATGAACCCGAACTGTGTCACGTCAAAAAAGTTAAGTGCCTTGCCGTCCGCTGATAGCTCCATCTGACTGAAAACCAAGCCCGCGTCTTCAAGCTTCTGCAGATGCAAGTGCAGCAGCGGCCGACTGATGCCGAGTTCACGCGCCAATTGGCTGACGTAGTTTCGCCCACCTCTCGCCAATGCCGCCACGATACGCAGCCGATGGGGGTTGCCCAATGCCGCCAGCATGGCGAGCAGTTGATCCCCGGACGGGGTTTCAAGGATCGATTTCATGTGTCAGTTTTATCTTACACATGAAAGAATGTCAAATACTTTGGCCCACTTAGCGAACATAAGTGGTCAGACCTGGTATTGCCTGTTGCTATTCAGCCCGCGTCCGGAAAGATTGCACGTAAGTGCGGGCTGCGGTGGTTTAAGCTGGCGCCTGTGAAAAATTTGATGCCGACGGATGGCTAGGCTAATAGCCCTCTCGGCTCGACATAAGGATCAAGCATGACTTTTGCCATCAACATCGTGACAGCCCTCGTCGCATTGCTGCACGTCTACATCCTCGTATTGGAAATGTTCTTGTGGACTAAGCCAGCCGGACGCAAAGCCTTCCGCCTCAGTGCAGAACAGGCCGAGGCCACCAAAGTACTGGCGGCCAATCAGGGCCTGTATAACGGATTCCTTGCTGCAGGCCTGATGTGGGGATTACTGCTTGGCGATGCTGGGACGCAAGTGAAACTGTTTTTCCTTGCGTGTGTATTGGTCGCCGGCATCTATGGTTCGCTCACTGCAAGTCGCAAGATTCTCTTTATTCAGGGATTACCGGCGGCCATCGGGCTGGTGCTGATCCTGATCAGTTAACGAACCAGCCCTTGCTCAGTGCCGTTCAGCGGTGTGAGATGGGAAGGTGTCGATCTTTGAAATGGTGGCTGGCTGGAAACGACCCGATGCGGAAGTTCGAGCTTGGAAAGAGCAGACGTTTAACTCCCAGATTAACCGGTGCCGAAAGCCGAAGGCTGGAGGGCGTATTGGAAATGATTGGGGCCACGGGAGCCTTGCCAGTATTTGGCTAGCCCTAGCATTTCGCCGCCTGCCTTCTTTTGTGGCCGCCATAGGCACTAGGTTGTAGGCATGTTGACTTGCAAGCATTGAGCGGATTAACGCCCGATTTGGGTTGGAAGCAGGTTGCGTTTCCGAGTGACTTCAAAACAGCCTTCGCAAACGAACAAAGGCTTTGAATATCGGACGTACAAGCTGTAGCCGATTAGCGGAATTCTGCAAATCGAATTTGAGACCATTTCACACCTTCTGCATATCGCTTGCTGCAGCCAAGGCAGATCGGCTGTGGCTTCCTCAAAGAAGCCAAGATTTTTGCCACGGTGAAGGTGCCTACATATCAGTGCAGGCTTTCGGACTCCATGCACCACACATTCCATGTAGCTGTCTTCATTGAGGTTACTGCCCATTGTTTTTTTGTGCCTAGTGAATTCAACTGGTGGCGGTTAAAAGAGTAGCCTAACACCAGCCGTTATTGGGACTGACCGAAGGGAGTGAACACAAAGCCGCAGGCTTTATGTCTCCGCTGTACGGCACTGCTAGGCGAATTCTTGTAAAGAGCAGAGTTTTTATGGTCATAAGTTTATGATCTTGCGTATTTTTTACGATTTTGTTATCAGCAACCTCTAAGCGGGATCACCAAGCAGAAATTGCAATTCCTTGAATTCAGAGTTTGCGTCAGGATCCCACGGGAATTTTTCCAACTTTGATGGCCAAACGCATTGCAATGCTGGGAATATATCACCTTCATTGTACCAGCATGCGTACCCTAAATATGCTCGTTTATTTTCGGGCGCTATTTCAATGAACTGGCAATCGTAATTATTTATAATTTCTGAGGAAATACTGCCATGTTCAAATTTCCCTCCAGCACGGATCAATTCGCCAATATCGTTTATTAGGTGATGAGCAGTAGCATTGGGCAATCCGACAATTACCACTTCTGGATGGTTAAGTGTTTCACAAAAGCCTACGGAAAAATTATAAGGAGGGCCCTGTTCATCTTCGAGTATTCCAACGACGTGCCAACCGTAATTTTTGACATCATCAAGTACTTTCTGCTCAGATGCGTCAGTTGCGGTAGTTCTTACCATATTTCACTCATTTCCTGATGTAACGCATTTCAACTTCTGCTTTATATGCTGTCACGAAATATTCGCCTAACATTAAATATAACTACCCATCGGTCAACCTTAACATTTTTTATAAAAGTTTCGGATTATACCCTTCAAACCCGCGCCACGCCTTGATTTTGACAGAGCTGTGTCAGTAAAACAATAGACTCAGTAAATAGTGATGTTTTGCACAATAGTGCTGATACTCAGCAGGTACGTTGATGCCTGAATGACTGCTATGAAGCACATCTGTTCACCGTCCGCTACTGGCCGAAACCAGAATGAGCAGTATTCACCAATTTGACTCCAGACGTTAACCCATGCCCAACATGAAATTACATCTGCCTGAACTGGTGTTGATACGCCTGGCTCACTGCAATATCCATCCCGTCCACACAGATTTTCATGCCACCGCTTCCATCACGCGAAATACGCTCAACACGAGCCAGATTGACAATTGCACCACGACTGACCTGAATGAACTGTTCAGGATCGAGCGACTGTGTTAGCTCCTTGATCGTCTTGCGGATATGCGCGTCTGTACCAATGCCCACCAGGCGGGTGTACTTAGCTTCGGCAACAAAAGCGCCGATCTGCTCGACGGAAACGATGCGCGTTTGCAAGCCGGTTGCGGCATGAATCCAGCGCAGGCGCGGTGCCTTTTGCGGCTCGTTCAGCTGACTCAGGATACCGGTCAGGTCGGCAGGTATAGACTGCAATCGTTGCCTGAGGCGATTAAGTGCGAGTTCGAGCCGTGGCGGATCGATTGGTTTAAGCAGGTAGTCCACTGCACCGCGATCGAATGCGCGGATAGCATATTCATCAAATGCAGTGATAAAGACAATATGACAGTGCCCTGCAGCGGCGCTGGCTACTTCAAGACCACTGAGCGCAGGCATGCGAATGTCGAGAAAGGCAACATCCGGGCGATGACTCACCAGGGCAGCCAGCGCATCCACGCCATTATCGACCTCGGCAACAATGCTCAAATCAGGCCAGTAAAGCGCCAGAAGTTCTTTCAGGTGGGCGCGCAGCAGGGGCTCGTCTTCGGCGATCAGTGCAGTTGTTTTCATCTTCCTCATTCCACAGGAATCTCAATGCGCGCGCACACACCGCCGGTTGGTCTCGCGCTGAGTTCCAGCAGTGCTTTACCCCTATACAAGCCATGTAGTCTGGCCTGAAGATTTGATAACCCTACGCCGCCTTCACCGCCCGTTTCAGAAAAGCCGGCCCCATCATCTTCAATGAGAATGTGCAGCACATTGCCCTGTCGACTTGCCTGAATGTTGATTTCACCTGCACCTTGTTTGGGTTCAATGCCGTGCTTTAGCGCATTTTCAACCAATGTGGCCAGCGAGAGTGGCGGCACTGGCAGTGGCGACAGCTCATCGGGCACATCGATGTGGTACTGCAAGCGTTCCCCCATGCGGATCTGCATGATATCCAGATAGGCCTTCACCCGAGCAACCTCTTGCCCAAGTGTTGCCTCACCCTGCCTCAGCTCAGGCAGGGTTGCTCGCAGATAATCGATCAGATGTGCCAGCATGGTATTGGCTTTAGCGCTGTCCCGTTCGACGAGATAACGCACATTGGCGAGGGTATTGAACAGAAAGTGCGGTTCGATCTGACCTTGCAGCGCAGCTAACCGGGCCTGAAGCAGCGTGCGCTCGATTGCATGCTGCCGCGCTTGTTCTGCGAGCACACTGTGCTCCCGCCAGGCCAGCCAGCGTTTAACAAGCCCCGGCAGCAGCAATACCCCATTCAGGGTAATGACGATGGATACCTGTGCCAGCCACGATCGTGCACTCATTGGACCGGTATGTAGTCTTAATAGCGGGACAGAGAGCGCACTGGTCAGCACTAGGCCGGCAACCGCATACAACGCGCTGAGGCGCGGGGTCGTCAATTGACGACCTCCCCATAGCCAGACCACCATGCCCGAATAGCAGAGCACGAGTACCAGAAAGTCCGTGATAAGCGCGGAAGGCATCATCCAGCGGATTATTCCTGTAGCCAGCGATGCGAGCACAACGCCAGCCACGGCTCTCTCGTCAAATATCTGAAAGGGATGAGGTACAGATTGCATCAGGGCTTAAATTCGAGATTGTTCAGTGCCGAACCTGCTTCTTGGTCGGGCAGTTTGGAATGGATCGGTTGTTCATACAGCTTCCGTGCGGCTTCCAGACTCTGGCTTTCGAGCGCTGCATTGCGGAACCAGATCCTGCCTTTGCCCCTAGCGACCACGCCTAGCTCAAGGGTCTTGAGCGGCGATTTGAAGCCGTTAGCGGTTTCTACGCCCATTGCGATGTGCAACTTCTGCCAGACACCCGGCTTGGCCTCGATATTGGCCGAAGTACTATGTGTGCTGCCTCCGCCCTTGGCCTGCAGGAAAAACTCAGCCTTACCCTCGAAACCATCGTTTCTAGCTTCGATATACAAAGTGAGATGCCGGTTCAGGTAGGGTTGAACATCCACAGTTTGCGTCAGGGCACCGAGCTGATCTGACGCGGATTGACTGGACAAAAAGGCGGCCTGCATCTCCGAATCGTATCCAGCCTGATACTGAACGCCTACTGCAGGCGATGCTATCCAGCCATGCGGCACACCGGGAAATTCGGTGGCAGATAGTTTCACGTTTAATGCGGTAGCAACAGCCAGACAGGCCAGCAAAGCTTTGATTTGCATCTTCCAGACTCCTTGATTGTCGACATTGACCTCAGGAATCCTATGAGTGGGACGAATCATTGGGGAGCATGCATGAGATGAACGAGCCAAACTGTACGATAGATCTGGGCAAATGGTCGATGAGTGTGTGCCCGGACTGCATAAACAGCCTGGGCATTTACCAACAAGTAGGTCCGCCATTGCAAAGAGGACGGACAATGCAGGCTGGGTTAGATACGAGCCGTTTGGTTCATCTCGCACTCCAGTACGGCAAAAATCGGCCAAGAGCGGACGATGGATGGATACGCTGCATAGCAGTCATCCGGTTCCAACGTTCCGGCAGAAAATCAGAACTATTGTGCAGTCCTTCATTATTCGCTGACTCTATTGTTATACTGACGCAGCTCTGGCAAGATCAAGGCGTGGCGCGGGTTTGAAGGATATAATCCGACGCTCTTATAATAAATGTTATGACTGACCTATGGATCGTTATATTTAATGTTATGCACATGACTGAGTCTGAGATATTTTCACAAGTATTCGATAATCGATGGCCGTCTCCAAATGAGTTAGTGGAGTACGCAAAGAAGCGTCATGGCTATATGGGTGATGACGGATACTATGGCGTCACCTATCCAGGCGATCTCGACGAATATCAGAAAGAAGTTGAAGGCGAATATATTCCAGAGGGTTTTGTTGAGGTAAGTTTTTGGGACGGCTCATTCAATGCTATTCAGCTTTCCGAGGAAAAATACTTGGCAGCATTAAAAGCGCACTTGATCAATTGCGGCCATCCAGAACTTGCTCAGGAGTTAAATCGTGCATAACACGTCAATCAAGTTCGCGCCTTCGGCGCCGGACGTCGCTACGCGACGCCGCTTATTTTGGCGTTAGGCTCACACAAGGAGAAACAAATGACTAAAAATGTTTGGCCAAGGAATTTATATGCTGGCGTTGGTGGCGGCTTATACGAAGGTGTTGGCGGTGGAATGTATCAAGGAGTAAGTGGTGGTGCATACGCAGGCGTTGGAGGTGGCTTATATGCTGGTGTTGGTGGGGGCATGTATCAAGGCGTCGGCGGTGGTTTGTATCAAGGAGTTGGCGGCGGCCTATATAAGGGCGTAGGTGGTGGCTTATACCAAGGTGTGGGGGGAGGCCTCTATACAGGTGTTGGTGGTGGTCTTTACGCTGGCCCTGGTGGCGGTATGTATACGGGTGCAGATTCAGAGCCTTATTCAAGTAATATCCCACCTTGGCCATACTTTCTACGTGAGGTGGATCGTCTCGGTTTTACCGCTGAAGCTAATTTAATAAGAAAACATTTGCCTAAAAAGTTATGGCCAGAGAATTTTTTCTAAACCTAACAAGGCGCTTAACTTCGCTCACTTCGTTCGCCGGACAGTCAAAAGCTTTGCTTTTGCCTGCCCGTTAGCTAATCGTTAAATGTCCGTTCTTTTCAAGTTCGAACTTCCACTTCCGCTCAGGGTCGATAGCACCATTGACCCTGCAGCGAATTATTAGCCGAAATATGCTGGATAGTATTTTGGGCATATGTAGTTTTTCGTGTCTCTAGGCGGGTCAATGCGCTCTAAGGGACAGGATGCAATTATTTTCTCGATGGCCTCTGCCGACTGAACATCTTCTTCAGTAACTTCGTAATTTAGGCCGACTGAGAGGGTGATCTTTCCCGTCTCACACCAAATGAAAACCTTTTCCCCTGCGAGTTCACGATGCCCTGGCTGCTGAATCCAGCTTGTTCCATCAATGAGCGATGGGAACTTCTCGTACTCCGAGCCTAGATAGGAAACACCCTGCTCGGGTTGCTGTGGCTTTTCTGCAAACCGCACCATCCCCATTCCAAGGAAGGAAAAGAATGCTTCCAACTCTTCAGGGCTGCTGTACCGGAAGGCAACGTCAAGCGAATCTGCATCATTGGCGTGCCCGCCGTGCGCCCTGAAAAAGCGAAACATCCGAAGCCTCTTTGCCCAGGAGCGCAGAATTTCTTCGGGGTGCGACTCAAAAAGGTATCTAGTCCACTGGTCCATATAATTTCGGCTAACGCAACAAGGGGCCAGCGGAACGAAGTGAAGCGAACTTGAGTGTTTTGTTGGGCATTATCCAATCTCACTATTTTCGTCAAGATAACCTCTTTGACTAAATACCTCTACAGCGAAGGAGCATGCGGTTAAAAAGAATTTCCACTCAGGTAAGGAGCGAGCCAAAGCTTCGTCAGTTATTGTTTGTGGCGTTGCATTTGCAAATATTAGCCAAGCCGCATGAACATTAGACATTGCTTTGTTTTCGCTATCAGTGAACGCTGGGTATGGATAGTCGCTTGGTGTAAATGTGTCACTGACATTGAATTCCCAGTCATTTACTAGTTCATTCAGATTCCATGCGTCAGGCTTAACCTCGTACTCAATAACTCCGTTCAAGTATTCGAATATCCGGTTTCCAATTCGCTGCTCAATTACAAGCTTTGACGGCTGATTGCTCATGATGCCCAATATTAAATAAAACGACCCATCGGTCAGTTATAACCTTATTATAAAAGCGTCGGGCAATCGCTCATAAACCCGCGCCACGTCTTGATCTTGGCAGAGCTGCGCCAGTATAACAATAGACTCAGCGAATAATGCCGGGTTGCGCAATTGTACTGATTTCCTGCGGGCACGTTGGAACCGGATGACTGCTATGCAGCGCATCCATCCACCGTCCGCTCTTGGCCGATAACCGCCACCCTACCCCGCCCTGAGGGCTAACGCCACTGGATGTCCGCTTCATCACCGCCCCCAGCCAAAAAGGGGCGTGCCACCATTCTAAAAGTTGTCGGCGCTTTGGGGTTAAAGCTCCACATCACAATCGCGATTAACACATCAGACGCAAATAAGGTACTGAAAAAAGCGGGCAATCGCCCGCTTTGCTCTGGTTCATGCCACCTCACGGCGCCACAAAATGCGCCTCGATATACTCAGCCGGCACATCCGCCACCGACTTGTACACCCAGTTCGGGCTGTGATCCTTATCTACTAGCAGCGCACGTACGCCCTCTGCGAAATCGGCATGACGGCAGCACTGGCGGGCCAGCGCATATTCCATCTCGAAGATTTCCTTCAGCGACATATGCCGTGCTCGGCGCTGTGATTCCACGATCAGATGCATGGACACCGGACAGCCATGTGCCAGCTTTTTAGCGCCGGACTTCAGCCATTCATCCTCTCCATCGTAGGAGGCAATCACCGACACCATCTCGGCCAGATCGTCTTCCTCGGTGAGTGCCTGAATGGCATCGTAGTGCGCACGCACAGGCGAATCCGGCAGCGTGACAGGGTTGACCCGAGCCAGCTCGCGCAATGCGCCAGACAGACGCTGGTGATCCTTGCCATCCAGCTTCCACTCGACGTCGGCCATTTCTGCCAGCATCGCGGCGTAGCAGGTAGACGGCAGCGCCACATCGCCCAGACCGATAAAACGTGCATCCGCCGAATTCAGCGATGCGCCTGTCAAACCAAGATAGATGCCCAATTTACCCGGCAGTCGATTGAGGAACCATGAACCGCCCACATCCGGGAACAGGCCGATGCTGATTTCCGGCATGGCAATGCGGCTGCGCTCGGTGACGATACGGTGGCTGGCACCCGCCATCAGGCCCAGTCCGCCGCCCATCACAATGCCATGCCCCCACACCACGATAGGCTTGGGATAGGTATGGATGGCGTGATCCAGATCGTATTCTTCGCTGAAGAAGGTATCGCAGACTGCCACATTGCCCGCCTTGATGGCATGCATCAGCGACACCACGTCACCGCCCGCACAGAAGGACTTCTCGCCTGCCCCGCGCAACACGATGGCGGCAATGCTGTCGTCGCTGCGCCAGGCTTCGAACTTCGGGGCAATGGCGCGGATCATGTCCAGCGTCAGAGCATTGTGCGACTTTTCGGCGTTCAGGGTCAGAATAGCGATCTGGCGACCATTGGCCGTCGGGACAAACTCAAACAATACGCAATCAGTCATGTCTGGCTCGCTCAACGATTCTTCCACTCGGGCTTGCGCTTTTCCAGAAACGCGCTGACGCCTTCCTGCTGATCTTCGGTGTCGAACAGATCAACAAAGGCTTCGCGCTCCTGCGTGAGTGCTGTCCACATCGGCTGCTTGCGTGCGGCCATGATCAGTTTCTTGCAGGATTTCACCGAGCTCGGGCTCTGCTTGGCCACGTTTTCAGCCCATTGCAGGGCCTTGGCCAGTGCTTCGCCAGTGGGGACGACCTCTTCCACGAGGCCGATGCGCAGGGCCGTTTCGGCATCCACGCGCTCGCCACACAGAATCATGCGCTTGGCCCAGCCCTCGCCCACGACCCACGGCAGATGCTGGGTACCCAGACCGCCCGGTAGCAGACCCACCGAAGCCTCCGGCAAAGCCATCACAGCATGTGCTTCGGCGATGCGCAGATCACAAGACAGCGCGGCTTCCAGTCCACCACCCATTGCATAGCCATTGATCGCAGCAATCGATACGCCACGGAATTGCGCCAGCGTTTCAAATGCGCGGCCAAAGGCCATGATCATGCCGCGTGCGCGGGCTTTGTCACCGCTACCGAACACATTCAGATCGGCACCGGCACTGAAAAACTTCGGGCCTTCGCCGGTCACCACCAGCGCATAGATGTTTGAATCTGCATTCAGTTCTTCCACCATGGCCTGCAGGGCGGGCAGGCTTTCTTCTGTCCAGGTATTGGCCGGGGGATTTTTGATGGTGATGATGGCGGTGTGGCCTTTGCGTTCAAGGCGCAATTGTTCTGTCATGGTTGTCTCCGTCTTGCATCGAGGGGTGTTTTGCATGAGATTTGCTCAGGGCGATACTATACCGCGCGGCGTGTGCTTTCTGTGCGCAGTGAAACCCTTACAACAGTGCAGTTTGAGGCTACTTGACGTTTACGTCAAAAGAGGCGGCGCAGGGCGTCAATGGTGTCGTTCAACAGGGCGGTCACCGATTCCAGTAGTCCACCATCCGGCATGGCTGCAGGGTGATCACGCAAAGCCTGCTCAAGCCTCCCCGCCGCATCTGCTAATTTAAACGCGCCCATGGTGCGTGCTGCGCCCTTTAAGCTATGTGCATGCCTCAGCGCATCTGCCTGCTCCCCTCTGCCTAGCGCGCTTGTGCAATAAGTGAGCGTGTTACGAGCGTTCTCGATAAAAGGCTCAACCAGTTCGATGTAAAAGTCCAGATCACATCCCATTGCACTGATCGCACGGTCAAGCTGAATCAAATCTGATCCACTGTGTGGTATGACATTTAAGATTGTAATCTCAGACAAGGGAGAGTGTGCGCTTCGATCAAGATGCTTGAGAATCGTTCGAACCAGTGTATCCAGTTCAAATGGCTTGCCCACGTGGTCATTCATTCCTGCACTCAGACAGGCCTCAACATCATGACTCATCGCATTGGCTGTCATCGCAATAATCGGGAGTGCCGCCATGCCGCTTGCGCGAATCTCGCGCGTTGCGCTTAATCCATCTAACACCGGCATCTGCAAGTCCATCAGAACAATGTCGAATTGACTTTGTCCCGCAGCCAAGATATCGAGCGCCATTGCACCATGCCCCGCTGTCGTAACGTGCGCACCTTCTCCTCGCAGCAATCCTTCTGCGACCAATTGGTTGGTCACATTATCCTCTACCAACAGGATGCTTACATTGTCTAATCGGCCAACACTTTCGTTTTGCGGTTTGCTGGGCTCGGGCGTAAGTACCTGCGGAGATGCAAGTGACTCAATGGCTTCACTCAGTGTCATGTAACAAACGGGTCGTGCAATCGTTCCCTGGATCAATCCGCGATCCATTGCACCGTAAGGATGCGTCATGCGATCAGATCCAGACTGCATCAGGAGAATGGGTAATTGGTCACGCCCCCAACTTCGGCGAACTTTCCAGCACATCTCCATAGAAGTACCAGTCTGCAGTGAGTCATCCGCAATGACTAAATCAACGGGCGGCTGTTTGCTGTCCGTTGAAAGTAGATCAAGGAGTTGCTCGCAGGCCTCATAGGCAATCACCTGCCAGCCAAGCTGCCCCAGCATGTCAGCTATCGACGCCCGACTTCTCGGATGAGGATCAAGTAGGCAAACCTTATGCGGTCTGGTGAGCGTAGAAACTGCATGATGCTCACTATGTTCTTCGCTGGCATGATTGACAGGGAAATCCAATGTAAACGAAAAGGCACTCCCTTTACCCGGCATACTGATTACACTAATCTCCCCGCCCATCAGATGAACCAAGCGCTGGCAGATCACCAATCCAAGGCCTGTGCCGCCAAACCGCCGGGTCGTACTGGCTTCTGCTTGTGAAAATGGCTTGAATAGCCGATTGAGTTGCGTTTCGCTTATGCCAATTCCGGTATCTTCAACGGTAAAGCGAGCCAGTACAGATGTATCAATCCAGCTAACAACCTCTATCTTCAGTGCTACACACCCTTGCTCGGTAAATTTAATAGCATTCGAGCACAAATTAATCAGCACACGACGTAAATGAACTTCATCGCCAATCAGCGAAGCGGGCATGGCCGGATCGATTTCAAAAACAAACTCAATCTCTTTATTTCCAACTTGAGGTGCGACAATAACGGATATATCGCGCAATAATTTCTGCAAGTCAAATGTTTCCAGATAAATCGATAGCTCATTGGCTTCAATTTTAGAAAAATCCAGAATATCATCAATAATGGTGAGTAAGTCTCGCGCGGCGCCGGATGCACGATCCAGATACGCATGCTGCTCTTGTTGAAGTGAGGATTTCTGCAATAACTGCAGCATCCCCAATACAGCATTCATCGGCGTCCGAATTTCATGACTCATATTAGCTAGAAACTGGCTTTTTGCGACACTCGCCTGTTCAGCCATTTTCTTGGCGTTAAGCAATGCTGCTTCGCCCAGCTTGACCTGAGTTATATCGAACCGAATGGAGATGAAATGAGTAAATACCCCCCGCTCATCCGGCACCGGAATAATGGATGTATTCACCCAGTATTCCCGACCGTCCTTGGCGCGATTGCAAATATCCCCACGCCATTTCCTACCCGATAGGATCGTCGCCCATACTTCCTGCCAGAACGCAGCATCATGGGCGCCTGACCGAACAATTCTATGATTCTGCCCTAGCAATTCCTCCTGTGAATACCCGCAAAGATCACAGAATTTTTGATTCACTTCTACTATCGTCCCGTTTATATCCGTCATTGAAAATATAAAATGCTCGCGAACGAGCGAGTTCAGTCCTTCGTGGCGGGCATCCATCACATCGAGTTGCCTAGCAAAATGATGAACAGCCGTTAAGTCAGTCACATACAGAAATCCACATACTGCACTGAGTGAATGAATGGGAATAAATTTACACAGCAATACTAGCGATTCACCTTCCAATTCATGATCAATTAATACATCGCAAGGCTGCCAGTTTTCAATTGAACGCTTTAATACATTGAAATCCACATGATTAACCTGCGAAAACAGATCATCAATATCCTGCATAGCCTGAAGAGACAGAATCTGACTAAATACAGGATTATAATAAGAAATATGACCTGAGCGATCAATCACTGCCACGCCCTCGCCCAAATGCTCAAGCAATGAAGTGATTGAATTAACATCCGGGATAGGCAGTGACATATTATAGCCTGAGCGTTTGATCAATCTCAGCAATCACCCGCGACAACTCTGCAGAGACCAAGTCTAGTTGTTGCGCAAACTGATCTTGCCAATTTTCACGGATTGCCACCTCAAAATCCCCAGCGAGTTTACTTAGTGTCGATGCACCGATGGTGGCGCCACTCCCTTTCAATGTATGCATGATTCGCTGCGCTTCAGCTAGATGTCCATCCGCCAGCATTGCACCAAACTCACCCATCACATTTGTCTGCCGTTTTCGGAAGCTTTCCAAAATCCGCCGATAAAATTCTTCCTGCCCATCCACACTCTTAAGGCCTGCATTTCGATCAATTGCGGGTACTTGCTTGGCTAAATCTGACTGATGATTTTCCCGCTCCGCACAGACGCGACCAAACACCGAATCTAACAAATGAATATTAATTGGTTTGATGAGTACATCATCCATACCTGCCAGCATACATTGCTCGCGATTGGATACTTTCTCATTGGCTGTCAGTGCGATAATTGGAATGGCTGGCTGCTCTCCCTGCATCCGCATAAAACGGGTAGCGGTAAACCCATTCATTTCAGGGAGATCCAGATCCATCAAGATAAGATCAAATCGAGTTCCAGATTGCAATTCAATTGCTGCGCGGCCATGAACTGCATGTTGAACATGGCAGCCTGCCTCATTCAGCAAAAGCTCTGTGACTAAGCGGGAAAAAGGATCATCCTCTACCAGCAGGATGTGCATGCCAGGAAGATGCTTGGACATCAGAACAACTCGATCTGATTCACACTGGAATCTGCAGCACCGCTAAGTTCCTGCTGCAGTGAATCGGCCAATCCCTCACCAAGCGATTCCATGATCGCTCGAGATTCCATCAGCGATTCCATTTCAATGGATTGCTCGTACAGGGCCTGAGCCTTAGCCACTGCATCTCTGGCCAGATTCTGTAATTTTAGTTCCTGACGATCGGTCAGCCCCATATGGATAAACGAGTCTTCAATATCCTTGACCAGCTTATTCAGAATCGCGGCACTCTGTTCACGCTGCTCGCGGTGATGTACCTCGATATCCTGCATCGATTTTGCATTCTTGCGGAGCAAGCCGAGCAATGTGTCACCACGATTTATTGACTCCAGCAATAAATCCAGCGAGCACATATGCAAGTCGATTGCATTTGCAATGATGGTTACATTATCTTTAATCCGGCCATATTGCTCGGGGTGTTGCCGGGGCATGTTGTTGATAATGATGCTGACGTGTTCGTAATTAAACGCCGATCGTGGTCCCAGATCGACAATCCGGTCGCAATCGGCCATGGTGGTCAGCACGGATTCCTCCAGAGGTGAACACATACCACTATTGCTACGTGAAAACTTCCCATTGCGCGATCTCAATTGGATCGAGCCTTCCAGATTGAATTCACTCAGGATACGGAAACTGGCATCCGCGATTTCGCCAAACCCGGTAAATGTCACGATTTCCCGCAGAAATTCGAGAATCCGGCCAGCATCCCCGACAGCAGCAAGGGCTGCCATGGCGGTCTGCGATACTTCACGAACGGTTTCCTCCAACTCGCGGCTGCGCTGGGTAAGGCCATCAATTGCGGTTACGCGATGACGGAGTTCATCCGGAATAAACGGCTTGGTGACATAGGCTGCACCGCCTACCTCATAAGCAGCAAGACGATCTTCCACACGTATATTGGCAGACACGAAAATCACCGGGATGTCTGCCAACGCCTCGTCCGCCTTGAGCTGGCGACAGACACTGTAGCCATCAAGATCAGGTAATTGAATATCCAGCAGAATGAGATCCGGCCTGGCAACGCCGGCCTGATCGATGCCTTCCTTGCCACTGCATGCATGCAGTACATCAAAATCCTGACCCAGAATGGCCTCAAGTTGGATCGCGATCAGGTCATCATCATCAACAATCAGGACAGTCCGTTTCATGGGATGGCTGCTTTCAGTATCCTGCTATGGATGATCAGAACAACTCAATGGGAGGGCGATCATCATCGTCTGTTTTGCCGCCCAGTACAGACTGATGTACTTCACGCTGCGCATCGGTCACATAGCGGTCGAAATGCGATTCAATTTTGACGCGAAAGGACGGCATATCTTTAACCTGATCGTGCCCCATCGCGGTATTACATTCGCCAAGATGCTCATCCAGCTCCACCAGCGCCTCCTGAACGTGTTCGACCTGTTGTCGCAACACATCCTCGAACTGCAGAAGCCCAAGCGCATTAGCTAGGTGGTGCATGGTTTGATGCGGATTGGGATTGGATGCACCCAGCTCTGTTTTCAGTGCTTTTTGCGCCAGGTCAAGCGCCGCAATAATTTCAGCAATCCGCTGCGTCGCATCCATCCGAGCGCGATCCAGTTGACGTTCAATCACCCGGATACAATCCCGCGCTTCGTCGATGCCGTTCACAGCGGCTTGCGATTCCTCTTCGGGCGCACTCGATCCCATGATCAGGCTCCCGGGAGCACTTTTTTCAGTACCTGAACGAGATCACCGCCCGATACAGGTTTCACAAGCCAGCCTGTCGCGCCGAGCTTTTTGCCCTCGTCACGTTTGGCTGCCTGGCTCTCGGTGGTGAGTGTCAGAATCGGCGTAAACCGGAAAGCGGGCAAGGCCTTGACCTGCTTGATCAGCTCCAGACCATCCATATTGGGCATATTGATGTCGGTAATGATCAAATCCGGCTTTAGCCCGCCAGTCAGCTTGGCCAGCGCCTGCACACCATCATTGGCACTTTCGACGTTAAAGCCGTTCATTTCCAGTGTGGATTTCACACTGAGCACCATCGTGGCTGAGTCATCAACGATGAGAATGGTCTTGCTCATTACGTTCTCCTGATATCGCGTACCCGCGCCAATCCAGATCAATCATTTACCTGTGCGGTCAGACACCCTGATGCCGCTTACTCAAGTGCCGCCCTTAACCAGACAGCCAGTTCGAGTCGCTCTGGCCATGCAGTCACCACCTGCTTACCGGCCATCAGCACTTGCAGATTTGCCGAGTGCAGATGGGTGCAGGCTGCAAGATCGACCTTGGCAGATTTCTTCTTCTGCAACCATTCGCGCAGGCCTTCCGCTTCTTCTACGGTCGCTGAACCGGTTACCACCGCTACATTTCTGCGAAATTCGATCGGCATCAGATCAGCTCCTTCGCGTTCAGCACCATCAGTACAGTCCCGTCACCCATGAGCGCTGACCCTGAATAACCCGCCAATCCCGCCAGCACGCCCGAGAGCGGCTTGAGAATGATCCCCATGGTTTCCCGGAAATCATCTACTAGCAGGCCGAGGATTTCGTCGCCAAGCCGCACAATCAGCACGGCGTATTCGTCCTGCTCATTGGTAAGCGGCGGGGCATCCAGGCCCAGCAACCGGTTGATCGACCGGAGCGGCACAATCCGGCCTCGCAGAACGGTTGTCATACTCTTCTTTATAGTCCGAATATCTGCACTCGGCACCCGGACTGTCTCTACAACACACTCCATGGGTACACCGAATAGCTGGTTATCCGATTCAACAATCATCACTGTGGTGACCGCCATCGACAGCGGGAGGGATAAACGGATGCGTGTCCCCTGCCCCTTCACGCTTTCAAGCGCAACCGCACCGTTCACCCGCTCGATCGCCGCTCTGACAACATCCATGCCGACCCCGCGACCCGAGAGATCGGAAATCGCTTCTGCAGTCGAAAAGCCGGGTGCAAAAACCAGATTAACGGCCTCCTGATCCGACAGACGCGTCAACGCAGCTTCGTCGATCAGACCTTTTTCCAGTGCTTTTCGCTTCACAACTTCAGGATCAATGCCTTTACCATCATCGATGATCTCGATGACGGCCCGGTCGGATTCCTGTCGCGCCCGGATGGTCAGGGTACCTGCAGCAGGTTTACCGGCCGCCTTGCGTACATCAGGCAGCTCGAATCCATGATCGAGACTGTTCCGGACGATATGGACAAGCGGATCCCCCAGCGACTCGATGATGTTTTTGTCGGCTTCGGTTTCCTCGCCTTCAAGGACAAGATGCACATCCTTGCCCAGCTTGCGGGAGATGTCGCGCACCAGGCGCGGGAATCGCTGGAAAATGAAGGAAACGGGCATCATGCGTACCTGCATGATGGCGTCCTGCATTTCCTCCGCGATCCGGTTAATCACTTGATACTGGGATTTGATTTCACGCGCCAGTTCACGTACGCCGAACTGGTTTTCCGCACGTGCGGCCAGATAAGGCAAGGCATTCTTGGCAACGACAATTTCGCCGATCAGATTCATCAGGCGATCCACCTTGACCTGATCCACCTTCAGGCTGCGGGATGCGCCACTGCTATCTTCGGCTCGTCGCCCGAATCTGACTTCCTGATCGGCATCAGGTGCTGCATCCAATGTGCTTTGCGCAATCGGGACAATGTCGGGAAGCAGGTCGGCAAACAGCCGGTGCATGCCTGTAAGCAGGACGTCTCCGGACGTTTCATCGATCGCCCGCTGGGTGGCGGCCATCAGTGCGCCCAGCTCACCCTCACGGCCGGATGCACGAAGACACCCCGCCAGGGTATTGCTGACCGCACGCAATCGTCCCAGATGGGATTCGTTTAAAACGGGCAAAGCCAGAATACGCGCCTGCACGTCCAGAATCTGACGAAGCGCCTGCTCGCGGACGGCGTCCAGTGTCACAACAGCAGTCGCTTGGCTAACTGATGCGCGAGCCTGCAGCGCAATCATCTTGACCGTGTCAGGCATGTATCGGTAATGCTCGTCCAGATCCGCGCGTGCTGCGGTACTCGCCATCAAAAAGCCAAGGTTGCAGGCATACGCATCCATCTTCGCCAATTCAGGCCACGGGTGCCGTGCGAACGCAGTGCGCCAGATGACACCAGGGGTTTGGATGGCTTGAAACAGTGGATCTTCACCACTAAAGAAGCAGTTATCGTCAGGCAGGTACTCAATCAGGTAAACCGACATGCCTGACCGGAGTGCATCTTCCAGCAAGGCATGCTGATCCGTCGGGATTCGATCCCAAGCAGACATATCCGCACCAGCCGATACACTGACTGCGGACTCTGGTGCCTGTACGGTTGCGGTTCCTTGCCCCCGCAATGCCCGAAGCGATTCGGCTAGTTGCCGTGCGTGATCGCTGTGCGGACTGGCGATTCCCTCTGATGCCTCGATTTCATCGCACTGCATGGATACAAAATCCATTGCATCCAGCAGACGGTCAGCCAGTGTCTGCGAATAAGACACTTTACTGCTGCGCACATCATCCATCAGGTCTTCTGCAGCATGCAGAACCAGCGTCATCGCAGGAAAATCAAAGAGTCCGCTATTCCCCTTCAAGGTATGAACCAACCTGAACAGCTCGGTCATCAGACTGGCATCATCGGGCGCCTTTTCCAGCGCCATCAGCTTTTCGCCGATACCCTGCAGAAAATCCCGTCCCTCGGACAGAAATTGTTCCAGTAATGGATTCATGCGTTTATCTCGCCAATCAACAAGCGCACATTCATCAAGAGCACTTCCGGCTTGCACGGTTTAATCATGTAGGCATTGGCTCCGGCCTCGAAGGCCTGCATCTGGTCTGCCGATTCTGCTTCCGTCGATATCATGATGGCGGGTGCCTGCTGTAAATCCTGCTCCCTGAGCGCACGCAGGAAACCAAATCCATCCTGCTTGGGCATATTTACATCCACAAGATACAGGTCGAATGGATCAAGCAGCGCCTTCTCGAGCGCCTCTATGCCGTTCACCGCCTCGTCTACCTCGTATCCGGCCTGTTCCAGAATGGCCCGGTGAAACATGCGTACCGTAGCGGCGTCGTCAACGATCAATATGCGTTTCATTTGGACTCCCCCGGTTTCTGATAGACGATGGCTGTCGGAAATTTCCGGATCCGGTATAGGGAAGAAATCCGGCTCATGGATTCGGAGTGTCCAAGACAGATGAACCCACCGGGATTGAGTGCATCGAAAAACGTTTCTGCAGCCGTTTTTCGTGAAAGATCATCAAAATAGATCAATAAGTTACGGCAAAACACCACGTCAAAATTCCGGTACGGACGGGTATCCGCACGCTCGGCAAGATTGACCCGGGTGAATTCGATTGCGCTACGCAAGTCATCACATATCTGATATTCCAGACCCTGCCGGACGAAGTACTTTTTGAGGTAAGGTGCCGGTAGCGCCTGAACTGCGCGCTGTGAATATAGCCCCTGCCGCGCCCTCCCCAGAATCTGCGTATCGATGTCGGATGAAATGATTTCTACATCCCAGTCATTGATGCCCGGCCATTTTTCCATCAGGTAGATGGCGATTGAGTAGGCTTCTTCCCCCGAGGACGAGGGAATAATCCAGATACGGATGGGCTTTTTATCCGATTTGTTTGCGACCATTTCCGGCAAAATGGACTCGACCAGGCACTGGAATTGATACTCTTCCCTGAAGAAGTACGTCTCATTGACGGTCATCAGGTTGGTAAGCAACTGCAGTTCTTCACCGGAAGCCTGAAAGCGCAGAAGCGTAAAATAGGAACGGAAGCTATCACTCTTCGTGGCTTCTATTCGTTCGATCAGGCGCTTATCCACGAAATACCGTTTGCTGGCATCAAACTGGATGCCAGTCTTCCGGTAAAAGAATTCGCGGAACTTCTCGAACTCTTCACTGCTGATCTGGTGATCGGCCATGATGCGCTCAGTTTTCCGCGATGCGTTTAAGTGCCAGGTCAGCTGCGAACTGGATATAGGGTTCATCTGCAAAACGCTGTTTCAATCCTTGCAGCGCAGCCTTTGCACTGTTTGAGCCTACCTCGCCTAATAAATCCACCGCCGTGGCGCATACATTGACTCCCGGATCCTGTTCGATCACGTCGATCAGCCAATGTTCCACTTCCGGGTGACGTAGCGATTCGAGCACATTCACGGCAAAGATGCGCACGTCGCCATCTGCGTCATGAAGCAGCTGTTTCATGATCGGCGCAACCTGCTCGGGCAGTTGCTTCATTGCTTCAATCGCTTCGTTGCGCAGATTGGCATCCTCACTGCGCAACTGCTCCACCAGCCCATCCACCGCAACGGCATCGCCAATACAGGTCAGTGAGGAAAAAATGATCGCGCGCACGGATGGGTCTGCTTCCACCTTGAGCCGATCAACCAGATGAATAGAGGCTCCCGGACAATCCACCAGATCACGCGCGGCCCAGCGGCGCGCATTGGATTCCGTATCGCCAAGGCTGATCACCAGTGAGGCGCAATCCCGTGGCTGCTTGCGTTCTTCGCTGGACGAGCTGGTATCCTGAAGCTGCTTGCGGATCAATGTCATGTTGCTTCCTATCGTCCTGCCCAGTGATTAATCTGTACCGCAATTTTCTGCATCGGCAAAGTGACGGATGCGCCACCTCGTTCGATCAGCTCTGCTGGCATGCCAAATACCACTGCGGTCTCCGCCGATTCGGCTATTGTCCGTCCACCCCGTTTGCGGATATCAGTAAAGGCATCCGCACCGTCATATCCCATCCCGGTCAGCATCACCCCGATGATCCGCGCCGGATCAAAGTGCTCCAGTGCGCTGCGTGCTAGTAATTCAACGGATGGATGCCAGATATATTCTTTTGCTTCCGGGCGGGGAATCACACTCAACCGTGCGCCACGCTGAACCACCACCATATCCGCGCCCCCTTTGGCAATGTAAATGTTGCCGCATTCAATCTCCATGGGGCCAGCTACTTCCAGCACATTCAACTCACACACCGCATTCAGTCGTTCGGCGAACGACCGGGTAAACGCCGCCGGCATATGCTGGGCAACCAGCACCGGCCACGGGAGCGCCGGATCCAGCTCCGGCAATATTTCCTCCAGCGTACGGGGGCCCCCGGTCGATACGCCAATCAGTACGACGCCTTCACCCTGCGCGCCACGACGAAAAACAGGCGGCTGTTTGACTGCTTTTTCCCGATCCTCGCGAATCCGTCTGGTCAGACCCTTTGCCTGCGATGCCTGTTTCAAACGTGCTTTGCAAGCCGCTCTCACCTTGCTGATCATTTCCTGCCGGATGTCGTCGATCGACAGGGAAATCGTGCCGCCAGGTTTGGCTACGTAGTCAACCGCACCCAGATTCAGTGCTTCAAATGTGGCCAGTGCTCCCTTTTCTGTCAGGGACGACACCATGACCACCGGGACTGCTCGCTCGGCCATGATCAGAGACAGCGCAGTGAGCCCATCCATTTCGGGCATATTGATATCCAGCGTGACCACATCGGGCTGGAAATCCCGGTTTTCGTTCACCGCCTCCCGCCCGTTACGGGCCATCCGAATCTCGAAATCGCCTTCTGCCTGAAACACCTGAGACAACTGCCGGCGCATCAGGGCGGAATCATCGACTATCAGGAGTCTGATCATGTCTCGCCCTTTCTGCGCTAGGCCGCAACCTTCGCCAGTGCATCCAGCTCAGCCCCCTCGATCAGGCAGGCCGGCTCGATCAACTGAACCATGCGTTTGAGCTTCTCCAGATTGGCCATACGGGCCAGCAATTTCGCCTGATCAGCCGACAGGCGCGGAGAAGGTTCGATCGCGCTCTTGTGGATTTTCAGCACCTCGGCTACCGAATCCACGATAAAGCCGGTGCGTACGCCATTGATCAGAAACACCATGACCCGTTGCCGGTCGGAGCGCTCGACCGTATCCAACCCCAGACGCCGGCGTAAATCCACCACGGGCAGGACTGATCCGCGCAGATTGATCACGCCTTCTACGAACGGCGGTGCTTTGGGTACATGGGTTAGCTCGTCTGGCACACGCACAATTTCCTGAACGCTTTCGATGGGAACACCGAATTCCTCTTTATCCAGACGGAAAACCACGACCTGTTCGTCGTCATCGCTGGCATCAGCATCCTGAATGGCGCTGTCCTGATCAATATCATTGTCCACGGATTGCTCCACACTCTTCAGCGCTTCCTTGATGGCGGCATGGTCAAACAAATTGGCCGCCGTGATAATCGACACCAGCCGCTTGCCTTCTTCCAGCCGGCAGATTTGTGATATTTCGGCCAGATCGCCATCGCGTACCAGCAAGCCCGGCATCGCATCAACCAGCGTCTTCGGTACGCGCAGTACCTCGTTCACGTTATCCATGACGACGCCGACCGAAGCGCTCCCCAGTGCGATCACCACAATCCGGCTATGTTCATCTGCGCTTTGCTCGGGCAGCGAGAACATACGCCGCAGGCTCACCAGAGGCAGCAGGCGGTTTCGCAGGGTCATGATGCCCAGCACGTGTGATTCGGCACGTGGCACGTGTATGATGTGCTCGGGCACCTGCACAATTTCCTGCACATCTTCGATGGCGATGGCGTATTCCTGGCTGGCCACATCAAAGCTCACCAGCTGCAGTTCATCGCTATCTGCCTCCGTATCTGACGCTTCATCGAGCGCAATACTGCCGGCCGCAGCCTGACGGGCGATTGCACCGATCTCGGCGAATTCCTGCTCGATCAACCGGGCAAAATCCAGCACCATGATCATGGCGTGGCCGCCTGCATCCTTGATAATCCCGGAGAGTAGGTCTGTGCGTACGGTGCCGCTAATTGTTTCCACGGGTTCGATCTGCCCGGGTTCCACACCGATCACACTGGCGACCCGATCCACTACAAACCCCAGTGGTTGCCCGATATCGATCACCAGCGCCCGCGTTGCATCGTCATACTCGTGTTCACCAAAGGCAAAAATGCGGCGCAGCGAGATGATCGGCAGCACTTTGCCCCGCAGATTGGCGAGCCCATCCAGCGAGCGCGGCGCGAGCGGAACACGCACGACATCCGGCACCCGGATGATTTCCTGAACTGGGGCCATATCCACTGCAAACACTTCATTTCCGGCAATAAAAGTCACAAACTGCCGGGTATCCGATTCAATTTCATCCATCGCACCGTCAGCAGACGGCTTGTCCATCACCTCGTTACTCATCGCACACTCCTCGCTGATGGCCGCTCATCAAGCACTTTGCAGTTCATCAGCAAGTGAAGCGATCTCTTCAATAGCAGCGGCAAGCTCTTCCGCACCCTGCGATTGCTGCTTGGCGGCAGAGGCTGCCTCGGATGCGGCCTTGTCTGCTTCTGTTGCCGCCGATGCGATTTGTTCCACGCCCTTCTTCACTTGTGCGATGGCGGCGGCGATTTCGTTTGCAGCAGCGAGAATGTCTTTCATGCCTGTTTCCAGGTCGTTGACGTCCGTTTCGATTGTTACCAGGTTAGCCGTACTGGCCTTGGCTTTCTCTACCTCGCTCAAGGCTGCACCTAGGATTTCGTCCAGATCACGGCCGACTACGCCAATCTGATCCTGAATCCCTTTCACCATATCCTTGATGCGATCCGCATTTTCAGCCGAATCATGAGCCAGATTGCGGATATCCGTTGCGACCACGACGAAACCTTTACCAAACTCACCCGCACGTGCAGCTTCAATCGAACCATTCACTGCCAGCATATTGGTTTGAATCGAGACGGTAGTAATGGCATCGACAATCTTGTCGATACGACGGGAAATCAGTTCGAGATCCTTGATCTGCTTGATACTGGTGCGAGATGCTTCAGTCGATGAGGTGATCCCGGCAATCAGGCTGTCTACCGCAACCTTATTGACACCCAGCAGCTCCTTGATAGAAATCACCCGGTCGACCCCGGCTGTGGCTCTGGATTGTGCAAGTTCCAGACCCTTTTCGATCTGGGAAATTGCGGCAGAAGATTCCTCGGTGCCTGCAGACTGAACTTCGGCACCACGACGAATCTGCTCGATGGCAGCCATGATCTGCGCACCTGAGCGATTGATTTCCTGAACTGCAGAAGACAATTCCTCTGCAGCCAGTGCCACCTCTTCCGCGCTCTTGGCTACATCGGTTGAGCTTCGCAGCTCGTCGGCGATTTCCGACAGATTCTGTGCGGCCTGCGCACTTTCCTGTAGCGCCTGCGATTGCTCTGCAACTGTTTTAGCCGATTCTTCGGCCGCTGCCGATTGCTGTTCGGCAGCAGTTGCAATATCCTGAGCCCCCTTCAGGGCTTGCTGAGCCGCCGTATTAGACTGCAGCGCACCACTCGCCACCTCGCGTACGCCTTTTACAATCTCGATGGCATCTTTTCTGATCTGCTCAAGCTGAGCAGTAATCGTCTTGCCATTTTCCACCTCGCCACCGATGGTTTTAGCTGAGTCGCCAATACCATCCGCAATGACTTTCACTTCGCGCTGAATCTGACCAACCAGATCGGAAATCTGCTTGGCGCTCTTTTCCGACGTTTCTGCCAGTGTACGGACCTCATCCGCGACCACGGCAAAGCCTTTGCCATGCTTCCCGGCACGGGCGGCTTCAATGGCAGCATTCAATGCCAGCAGATTGGTCTGATCCGCAATCCGGGCCACGGCTTTTACGATATCGCCAATGCTGGCGGCCTGCCGCTCCAGTTCGCTCACCATTTCAACCGATGCAGTCTGGCGTTGCATGGCCACACTGACGTTGGTAATGAGTAGCCCGATGTCCGCTCCGGTTCTAGCAACCAAGCCTTGAGCCGCTTCCGCCTTGGTCTGCGAAACGTCGGCACCTTGCAGCTGGCGGGTGATATTGTCTCCCACCAGTTTGAATGCGGTGAGCGACTCCTGTGCGGCGCCAGATGCCTGCTCTGCACCCGTCGCAATCTGGTCCGATGCACGTTTCAGCTCTTCTGCAGCCGAAGCAGCTTCAGCAATCCCCGATGACAGTTGCCCCGTTGCCGCAGCGATACGTTCAGCGGCCTGCTGCTGCTTACCCAGCGTACGCGCCCGGCGGCGCTGTGCCTCTGCATCGCGAGCAGCCTGAGCATTGGCTGTTTTTGCCTCAGCCGGTGCAGCAGACGCTGCTACAGGGGTCTGTTTTTTCACGAGTGCCATCGGTGCTGCTCCTTCTTGGGCTGACCGGTTCCTGACCGACCTGAATGAAAGCGAGAACAATTCCGTCGATTGCTACTGCATCGTCGTCCTTCATTAGAGATAGACCCGCCTTAGCGGTAAAGCCAGCGCAACGTCCAAGTTTCAGAACAAAATAGTTTGCACTTGCGTTTGCTCAAAAGTGGCATACCTGAGCAGACAAAAGGCACGCTCGACTGCTTCAATCTTTCAGTTCGATTTCTATAATCAGGCTATTGACGTCGGGAAGCGAATATCATGAGCAAGTCCATTCTGATCATTGACGATGATCCGTATACCGTCAGCCTGATGACTGCCGTTTTGGGAGACTTCTTTCAGGTCAAGCATGCAGACAGCGGGCAGGAAGGTTTGAAAATGGCGCACGCCATTCAGCCCCAGCTCATCTTACTGGATGTCGAAATGAGTGGAATGGATGGTTATGAGGTCTGCGGCATCCTCAAAAGCGATCCCGCCACTGCCGATCTACCGGTAATCTTCATCTCAGCAAACGATGATCCGGATAGCATTCTGAAGGGGTATGACTGTGGGGGGGCTGACTACATTGTCAAACCCTTCGATCCCAAATTGCTTCGACGGAAGATCACCATCTTCCTGCGTTTCCTTGAAGAAAAGCGGTCGCTAGAAGAAAAGGCTCAAGCAGCCTCCAAAACGGCCATGACCGCATTGATTAATCTCGGTGATGTAGGCCGGATTCTCACCTTTCTGCGCGATACGGTAAGTGTCACCGGCTACAGTGATATCGCCGAAGCCAGCTTGCGACTATTTGAAGATGCAGGTCTCGATGCCAGTATCCAACTCCGGTCTCATGAAGGATGTTTGTCGAAGACGATTAAAGGAATCTGTTCGCCACTAGAAGAACAGGTGCTTTCCAATATGGCCACCTGCGGCCGAATTGTCGATCTGGGAAAGCGTTCCGCGTTCAACTTTCCACATGTAACCATCATCATCCGCAATATGCCACGCGATGACCCCATGGAGTACGCCCGAGTCAAAGATAACGCCGCCATCGTGGTGGAAATCATCGAGCTGCACATGCAGTCGCTGACCTTTACCTTTGATACGATTAAACGCGGGGATGATTTACTTAATATCGTGCATCGCAGCGCGTCCGCATTGCGCGACATCGAGCAACGCCAGCGACGCCAGCGGGAGGCCAGCGAAAATATCCTGAACCAGTTGGTCAACGATATTGAGGATGCTTTTGTCTACATGGGATTGAGCGAAACCCAAGAACTGCAGCTACAAAAGCTGGCGCGCGATGCAATCGGACAGGCGCAGACGCTGAATAAGGAATTTGTTGAAACCGATTCCATCATGCAATCACTTGGTGAAGGCATGGATGCCATGCTACAGCAGGAATTGCAGGGTGCCAGCGAGGCGTCACTGGATAGCGGCAGCCGCATCGAACTTTTCTAGCGCTTTGGACATCCAAGGAAAATGGCAGGAGCGTAGACGCCTCGGCACTCATCTGCGGTGGCAGTGCCGGGTAAGCTCAATTTGAGCAAAACCGCTCTGCATGCTGTTGTGTGAGATAATCTGTTATCCACCCAAACACCCGCTCATCCCGCATCAGCTCAAAATGGTTCATGCCATAAAACAGACGGCAATGATCATCCGCTATTGCCAGATGCCTGGTCGGGTCGGTATGCCTGCCCAAAGCACTATCAATCTGTACCAGTCCATCGCCCGGTAAATGATAGAGATCGGGTGAGTTTTCACGACCAAGTGTAGCCGCAATCGCAACGCAATCAGCGCCTTCAGGTAATGGTACAGGTTGACGCTGATCGTGCGCGTGTTCAAACCGGCCAGCGCCCTGCCAGTCCACATCCAAGAGGTTTCCATGACGGAGGTCGGTGATGCCTGCGCTTCGCAGTTGCCCGAGTCTCGCCAGAGGGGCGGTATAGGCAAAGCGGCCCAGCAGCAGATCAATCCAGTTGCCACCCCGTTCTAGCGGAGCACCATGGTGGGGCGTGCCCAGAAACACCATATTGCTCAGCAATTCAGGCCAGATGAACGCTTGGACTCTAGCCGCATATACGGCACTTCTGGCGACCAACCCTCCCATACTGTGGCCGACCAGCGTAATGCGTTTGACTGGCGGGCGCCCATGCTTCGTCAGCGCCTCAAGCAAGGATGCGAACGCTTGGCCATTACTAGATATGTGCCGACCCGTGTTGTAGTGCAAATATAACGGGGAAGCGCCGCAGGCAGCTGCAAGAGCCGCACAGTGCGTATCTCGGGGCCAGGCCAGATCGTTCATGCACAAGCCATGAATGAACACCATGAGATGATCGTTCAAACCTGCAAAATCGCTTATCACTACGCCATTTGCACGAAGCTGCATCGTGATTGCCAGCGAATTGCCGGTTGCGTCGAGATGATCGCCCAGCACGCCATTCATCGCGGCCACCACGGCTTCACGTTGATAGCTAGATGCGGGTTCGGGTAGATAACGAGCAATCGGATGGGCAAGGACATTGATTGCACCTGCCACCAGACGGCTCACCCCACGCACGGAGTGGTAAACCAGCCCCGTGATGCCGGACGCATTTGTCGACGGCGTAGATCGAAGCGATTGCGCCGGAGAGATGGCGCAATGCATGGCTTCAACCACATCCGTCATGCCGACAATGCCATCCGCCACCAATTGATTCAGGGCGGCCAGATCTTTGGGTAGTAGATGATATTGATTTGCCATGCTGTTCACCCTTCGTTATTGCAGCACCTTCAAAAAATCATCCATCCCTTTCGCCTGCGCAGGATACGTACCACCTCGAAGCGAGTTATTTCCAATCCAAGTACCCCATTAGGGTACATTGCCTCCGGAATACAGGGTTTGATCCAGCGCATGGCCATCGACTCATGCAGTCAGGAATCTCGCCAGTCAGCAAATGCTCCATCAGGCAAGCATGGGACTACCCCGACATCCTTGCCAAACCGGTCTGCCCAGAACCATATGGCGCGGATTAGTGCCTGATTGATTTACAGGCAGGCGGACGATTTTATAGGCAGATACTTGAACATGCCTGATGCAGACATGCAACGGCAGAAAGTCGCGCTGCACATATGTAAATGGGCTTTCACGAAGGCTGGGGCGTGACTACAGATCAAATGGTCGCAGTACTCACAGCCTCAAAATAATCCTACTAACCATGTGGCTTTTGGCGCTGTCCGTCTGGCAGCGCACACTGGCGATGCATCTCTTCCTTCACTATACCTGTGACTGATAATCGTTTTTGATTTCGCGATCCTTCCAGCACAGGTAACACCGATGACGGGAAAGATTCAGTACAGGCTGTATGCCATCTTTTTGGCCGTAATCAGCCTGTCGCTTGGCCTATCGGGTGGGTATTCCTACTACCAGACCTCCAGTCGACTTGAAGCAGAATACCTGCGCACCAAGCATGATCTGACCGAGCGTCTCCGAAAGAGTTTGATCCTTCCAGCATGGGAGCTGGATACCCAAACTGTTGCGGAAATTATTGCGCCGGAAATTCGAGCAGATATCGTCGCGATTGAAGTCAAGCTCACAGCGGCGCAGGCCAGAATTCATGCAGGTCAGCATCCCAAGGCTGATGCTGAGCACATCTACTGGTATCGCTTTCCGCTACATTACACAACCAGCAAGGGCGCCGAAGCAATCGGCGACGTACACTTTGCGATGTCTTATCTGGCACGGGATATTCAACTTCGCGATGCCGTGATGCAGAAGGTTGCTGAGATTGCGCTGCTGGATGTACTGATTTTGTTCACGCTGTACATCAGCATGCAACAACTGGTGTTTGAGCCACTTCGGCGCTTTGGCAAAGCACTCGACGACAACGCCCGCATTACCAGTGGACACGTTGAACTGCTTGAGGACGAGGTGGATAACGAGTTCAGTGCCCTGCGGCGATCGGTGAATGTCATTGCGAAGCGGCTGGAAGGCGATATCCAGCACCGGATTGCCAGTGAGGAAGCATTGCGTAAAGCATTGGCAGACCTTCAGCAAGCGCAGGACATTCTGGTTGAAAACGAAAAAATGGCTGCGCTGGGCGGCCTCGTTGCAGGGGTAGCGCATGAGATCAACACGCCACTTGGAATTACCCTCACCAGCGCGAGCGTACTGCAAAAAAGTCTGGATGAAATTCAGGCATCCATGACAAGTGGCAAATTAAAAAAATCAGATTTGGAACACGTGTTAAGCACGTTTGCAGAGTCAACGCGGCTCATCACACTCAACACAGAGCGAGCCGCTCAGCTTGTTCAAAGCTTTAAGCAAGTGGCGGTTGATCAAACCAGCGAGATGCGCAGAGCATTTCTGCTTGATGAATATCTGCACGAAGTGGTTGAAAGCCTCAGGCCGAAACTCAAAAAGCTGCCGATCAACGTACATATTGAGTGCGAAGAAAGCATCCATATGGACAGTTATCCGGGCGCCATCGCGCAAGTCATTACCAACTTGATGGTCAATGCCAGCATGCATGCATTTGATGATCATGCATCAGGCAATCTGACCTTATGCGGCGTGCAAGAAGCCGAACGCATCAAATTATCCGTCAGTGATGACGGATGCGGCATCCCTTCGGAAAACCTGAAAAAGATTTTTGAGCCTTTTTTTACCACCAAACGTAATGCAGGTGGCAGTGGCTTGGGGCTGCACATTGTCTACAACATTGTGACCAAACAACTGGGTGGTCACATCGCCGTTGAGTCGAGTCCCGGGCATGGCACCCGGTTCACCATCACCATGCCGGCGACAGCGTAGCCAGTCTGCCTACACACTATTCGAGGTGCAACATGGCCAACTTCCTCAAAAAGAAAACCGGCGAATCCCAAGCATCTGGCGATGATGAAGATTGGCTCGAAGATGACAGCACCGACAAAGCAGACGTCGGTGAAGTGAAGGCCGGCTGGGATGTGCTGATTGTGGATGATGACCCCGGCGTCCATGACGTCACCCGCCTGGCGATTAGTGGCATTGAGTACAAAGGCCGTAAACTTCGCCTTCATTCTGCCTTTAACGAGCCCGAATGCATCGCAAAATTGCGGGAGCTACCCGATGTCGCCTTGATTCTGCTTGATGTGGTCATGGAAAAGGATGACTCGGGACTCAGGCTGGTCAAAGTGATCCGAGAGGAAATGAAGAATCATCTGGTGCGAATCGTCCTGCGGACGGGTCAACCCGGACAGGCGCCCGAACAAGATGTCATCCTGTCATACGATATTAACGACTACAAGTCCAAGACAGAGCTATCTGTGCAGAAGCTGTTTACTAGCGTCATTGCCTCACTGCGCTCCTATGAAAGCATGGTCGCCATTGAACGCAACCGTCGTGGCCTGAATTGCATACTGGAAGGTACAAGTAATCTATATCAGCATCATTCATTGAAAGAATTTGCTTCGGGGGTACTCGATCAGGTCAGTGCATTATTGAATGTAGGGACACAGGGGATCATCTGCGTTACGGAAACGGATATCGGGCAACATGTTAATCTCAAGGTACTCGCAGCAACAGGCGTATATAACGGGCTGCAGGAATGTGATCTGATTCCCGCTCATCACCCAGCTTATAATCCCATGCTGGATGGACTCGAAAAGCAGCATTCAACTTTTAATTATCCACACGAGGTGCTTTATCTATCGACGAAAGCGGGTAAAAACTTTGTCGTATATTTTAATTGTCAAACCTCCATCTCAGAAGTAGACAAGCATTTGCTTGAAATATTCTGCGACCGCATTTCAGCCGCATTTGATAATCTCTTTTTCCATTCGCAAATGCTGAGTGCACTTGAAGCCACCGTGATTGCCCTCGCAGATTTAGCAGAATATCGAGATACTGATACCGGCGAACATGTCTTGCGCGTGAAAACACTGACCAGCCTGACCGCGCGCAAATTGTTTGAAAATGGGCACTATGCTCATATTCTGACGCCAGGTTATATAGATCTGCTGGGCACAGCCAGCATATTGCACGATGTCGGGAAAGTGGGTACGCCTGACCATGTTCTCTTCAAGCCGGGCAAACATGATCCGGAGGAACGGAGAATCATGGAGCAACACTCGCGCGTTGGCGGCCATATTCTGAGCAAAGCCGCACAAATGGTCGAAGGAACCACATACCTGAGTTTAGGTGCTGAAATCGCCCAGACCCATCATGAGCATTGGGATGGAAATGGTTATCCTGCCGGACTAAAAGGTAACGATATTCCGCTGTCCGGCAGAATCGTGGCGGTAGTCGATGTGTTCGATGCCTTGATTAATAAGCGCCCATATAAAGAGCCATGGTCAAAGGAAGATGCGACAGCCTATCTGATCGAGCGTAAAGGCAAACAATTCGACCCACTCGTGGTTGATGCCTATCTGGACGTTATCAAAGAGATGGATTAACAGTCTCAAGGCCTTTCCTGTACACAATTACAAATATAATATGCGTATCAGGAAAGGCATCCCGACTCTTTCAAGCCTAGCCACTCATTATTATTACATTTATCCAATAATCTGCATTTATGCGTACATTTGTACGGGAATTAAGTCAAATGTCGCAGGAATGTGGCAATTGAAATATTAGATTATCCTCAATCACAGATATTTGGATATGCTTACCCACGCTGGCATCTCTGTCAGCGGTTGGGGATAGTCAGGGAACGCTTCCCTGTACGTCCGTTTGCTGAATCAAAAAATCATAAGTGATTGTCTCATGTCTCTGTTTGCCTTACTCGACAAACGGCACAGTGTTGCCGACAGCGATTTTAATCGCTGGCTTATTCCACCAGCTGCGCTGGCAATTCACCTTTCCATTGGACAGGCCTATGCCTTTTCAGTGTTTAATTCGCCGCTTAATAAAGCATTCGGATGGTCTATACCCGATTTGGGATGGATTTTTTCGATTGCCATTGTTTTTCTGGGTTTATCTGCAGCAGTTGGCGGTAAATGGCTGGAACGAGTCGGGCCCCGTGCAGCCATGTTTCTTGCTGCACTCTGCTTTGGTGGCGGCTTTATGGTGTCTGCACTCGGCATGCACCTGAAGCAACTGTGGCTGCTGTATGCCGGTTATGGCGTACTGGGTGGGATTGGTCTTGGACTGGGGTATATCTCTCCTGTCTCCACGCTGATTAAGTGGTTTCCGGATCGTCGCGGTATGGCAACAGGCATGGCCATCATGGGATTTGGCGGTGGTGCAATGATCGGGGCGCCGCTTGCAGTCATGCTAATGGACCATTTCAAGTCCGCTGATCATCCGGGCATGATCGAAACCTTCATCGCCATGGGTCTCATTTATACCGTCTATATGGTGATTGGTGCGTTTACGGTGCGAATCCCCGCTGAAGGCTGGAAGCCAGCCGGCTTTGAGCCAAAGGTGGAAACCAACAAGCTGACGCATACCGATTACGTGCATGTCGATCATGTACACAAAACGCCACAGTTCTGGCTGTTATGGTGCGTACTCTGCCTGAATGTAACTGCTGGCATTGGTGTGCTGGGACAGGCTTCGCTGATGATTCAGGAAGTGTTCAAAGGCACTGTGACGGCTGCGGCCGCTGCGGGCTTTGTCGGTTTGCTCTCATTATTCAATATGGGTGGTCGCTTCGTGTGGTCGAGTCTCTCTGACAAAATCGGGCGCAAATCGACATACATGATCTTCTTTGTGCTGGGTGCTGCCTTGTATGCACTGGTACCAGGTGCCGGTGCTTCGGGTAATGTTGCCCTGTTTGTCGGTCTGTATGCACTGATTCTATCTATGTATGGCGGCGGCTTTGCCAGTATTCCCGCCTATCTTTCCGACTTGTTCGGTACACGATTTGTGGGCGCAATTCACGGCCGCCTGTTGACTGCCTGGTCGCTTGCCGGGGTGCTTGGCCCGGTCATTGTCAATTACATGCGCGATTATCAACTTGCTCAGGGCGTTGCCAAAGCACAAGCCTATAACACCACCATGTTCGTAATGGCGGGGTTACTGCTGGTTGGTTGTATCTGCAATGCATGCGTTAAATCAGTGCATGCCCGTCATGTTTCATCGGAGAACGTATGATGAGTCGACATCTCAAAGGACTGGTCTTGTGGCTGCTGGTACTCGCCCCGCTCACATGGGGCATCAAGCAAACCATCATCAAGACACTGGCTTTATTTGGCTGATTGAATTGATGTAGCTTGCGCCATAAGCGCATTAAAAAGCCCTGATTGATTCAGGGCTTTCATATTTATCATGCGTTACAACGAGCAGATCTCAATTGATTCCGGACACGCACTGCAGCGATCACGATAACTACAGCAACTTATTAACTATGGATATGTCCATCCTTATCCAGAATGGTGAAATCCACATACTGCGATCCATTATGATTGGAATTGGAGAACTTTATGCGAAAGCCGCCAAGATCGTAGTCTGATAAGGTTTCCATGACAGAAATCAGGCGCTCACGTGTCACCCCTCTGCCCGATCGCTTCAATCCTTCAACCATTACTTTTGCGGCAATAAATCCTTCAAGGCTCATGTAGTCGACCTTGGTCATTCCGGCAGCCGCCAATACTTTTTTGTATTCAATGGTGATGGGCAGCGTCGGATTATAAGGCGACGGCATCACCTGAGTTACCATCACACCACTGGTATCCTTATGCAGTTCATCAATCAGCGCTTCCGTTCCCACAAAACTGACATTGTAAAATGGGCCGATAAAGTTTTTTGCGCGAGCGGCTGCAATAAATGCAGCGCATGACTTGTACGAGCTCACCATGAAAACTGCCTGAGCGGGTCGCTTAACAATCAGTTCATCTATCGCCTTTGCGACGTCGACACTATTACGCTGCACGGTTGCAAGTGCATTGATCTGCACATCTTTCCCGACAGCTGCCAACTGAATCGCTTTTAATCCGGCATTACCGTAGGAATCGTTCTGGTAGAAGACATTGACAGACTTCAAACCCATTTGTATCAACGAATTCACCACATGTACGGCTTCATCCTTATATCCCGCGCGAACATTAAAGATGTATTTATTGAAGGGATTGCGAAGACTATCCGCACCTGTGTACGCCCCAATAAACGGAATTTTTTCCTGATTAACCAGCGGCAAGGATGCATTTGAAGTTGGGGTCCCCACATAGCCAAATAGCGCAAATACGCCATCCCGCTCAATGAGACGGCGAGTATTTGCCTCAGCCCGCTCTGGTTCATAGCCATCATCAAAGCTGATTAATCGGATTTTACGGCCATTTACACCGCCCTTCTGATTAATCCAATCGAAATAGGCCTTCGCGCCTCTGGATACACCTTTGCCAAGTTCTGCTGCCGGTCCGGTGAGTGCCGCGGACTGGCCGAGAATAATTTCATTCTCTGTAATGCCACTTTCAGCACTTACTTGGCCGAATGTAATCAAAGACAGAAGTACAGGAATAATCCATGCGATGCCCGGCATTCTTTTCATGATGCAGCCTAAAACTGTAAATTAGTACAAACATGACATACACCCGCGTTCCAAAATCGCAGACGCAGGCAGTCATCCGGAAAACCAATCCAGAATTATTACATGAGTTACTTATATTAATGCCAGATGAATTAGATGGGCGGTAATTTGTACATACTTACAAAATTACGTAATACCCCGTTAAATGGGTCTTTGAATGAAATTGAACACGCATGCAGCTGCAATGGCTGTGAGTAATCACTGTCCTCTCGATACAACACATCTGGATATAGACTATCGTGCAATATCGGAATTCCGCTGGCCGCCATATGAACCCGTAGCTGATGTTTTTTACCGGTCAATGGCGATAACTGGTATCGGCCCATTGAAGCATCCGCTTCGATCAATTTGAAGTGTGTTTCGGCATTGGGCGTTCCATCGACTTCACGCATGACATGAAAAGGGTCGCCAGTCTCAATGCGGCTTCGGCGAGTCCATTCATCCCGTCCATGGTCAGGCAGAGGTGCAATGGCCTCATAGGTTTTTTGTACTGCTCGCGACTCAAAAAGTGTTTGATACGCGCCCCGATGCTCGGGATGGATGCAACACACCACAATCCCGGCCGTTTCACGATCCAGTCGATGTAAAACCGTTAGATCAGGTAAACCGAGTTCGTTGCGCAACCGGTATAGCAGAGACTCTTTGAGGTATTTCCCACCCGGCGTCGTCGGCAGAAAGTGCGGCTTGTCCGCCACCACAATCCGATCATCGCGATACAGAATGGTGGCCTCGAAGGGAACCGGTATCTCAGGCGGCACTTCGCGGTAATACCAGAGTCGTCCGCCAGCCTGATAGGGTTGCTCAGGCGCAAGCGTCTGCCCGATATCGTCTATAATCTCGCCACGCGTCAGTTTATCCAGCAAAGCCTCTGCAGGCAGATGCGGGAATCGCGCAGTCAGGAACTCACCCAACGTCCGCCAGCTTCCGGCAGGCAGATTGACAAAACTGGGCGCAATGCCATCGCGAATGGGAAGTGGTGTCGTCACACAGGTCTTCTGTCTGTTCAATCCGGACAGTGTACTTTGCCATTGGCACCAAGCAAATCATCAATCGTCGCTCGGACAGCTATTGCGGCCGCTTCTGGCTTCTCCAGTGGAAACAAATGCCCGCCTTCAAACATCGACACTTTCATGCCAAAGTGCCGCTTCATATGCTCGATATCGGCTGATCGCACATAGGTCGAGCCTGTCGCCCCGATAAAAGCCGCTGGCGTCTTCAACTGGCCGCGCAATTGCGGGAAATAATCAGGCAGGCCGCAATAAATCGCATGTTCCACCACAGGTTCGAAACTGAGCGCCACACCGTCAGTCGTCTCGCGGGTAACGGAGTCGACGTAGTCGCGCAAACAATCCGGATCAAACGTCGAGAAATTACGCTTGGCCTGAAAATGCGCCAGAGTCTCTTTTCTGTTTGCCCAAGCACTTCGGCGCGTCAGTGTGCCATGTCCGGGCGTGATGCGATCGATGATACCAATGCGCTTGGACAACCACAGCATCGTGGAGACGCGCTTGCTGAACACGGGCGCATCCAGCATCACCACCGCGCGAAACAAGTCTGGCCGCTTGATCGCCGCCAGAAACGACAAAAAACCGCCTAGCGAATGCCCAAGCCCGATGACAGGCTGATCGTAGCGTTGTTCGATGAATTCAATTGTCTGGGTAATCAGATGCGGCCAGCCATCGGTGACCGGAAAACGCGGGTCATGCCCCAACTTGTCGATACACCCGATGTCGAAATCTGCCTCGAACGCGCGCAGAAACTTGCGGTAGCTGCCGGCAGGAAAGCCATTGGCATGGCTGAAATGCAAGGGTAACTGCTTGTTCATACGACAGAATCCGGAGGGTTGAAGAAGTAAAAGTATGACGGCCAATAATTCATTCTAGCACTTGCTCGAATTATTCATGTAGATCGCGTGCAATTGCGCACAAACGGTTCCGCGCAAGAGTCGCTATAATCACCGACTTCATGACGAATTGTCTGGCGTGTACCCATGTCCCTGCTGCCCGATCTGCCCATGCCCAAGCCTGCTCAACGCACCCAGCGCGCCATGCCGCCGGGGTCAGCAGATGCGGCAGTGATTGCCTGGTTGACTGGGCAATCTCGTCCGCTTGCCATTCTCACGGCCAATGCACAATCAGCCAGCCGCCTGAAGGATGAAATCACCTGGTTTGCGCCTGAAAAGGTCGTCGCCCTGCTGCCGGACTGGGAAACCCTGCCCTACGACAATTTTTCACCGCATCACGATCTAATTTCCGAACGTCTTGCCACCCTGTGGCAGATTCGCAATCAGGCGGCCGACGTCATCATTGTGCCGGTGCAAACCGCGCTGATGCCGCTACCGCCGCTGGAATACCTGACTGCTTACAGTTTCTTCCTCAAGGCTAAATCCAAGCTGGACGTGGAAAAGCTGCGCAGTGATCTGACCTTTGCCGGTTATAGCCATGTGACACAGGTCTACAGTCCGGGCGAGTTTTCGATCCGCGGCGGGCTGATTGATCTCTTCCCGATGGGCTCTACCCTGCCCTATCGTCTCGATCTATTCGATGACGAAATCGAGACGATTCGCACGTTCGATGTCGACACTCAGCGTAGTATCTATCCAGTGCCGGAAATCCGCCTGTTGCCTGCGCGCGAATTCCCGCTGGATGACGGTGGTCGCACCAAGTTCCGCCAGCGTTTCCGCGAAGAATTCGAAGGCGATCCGTCCAAGTCGCGTATCTACAAGGATATTAGTAACGGACTGATTCCGCCGGGTATCGAATACTACCTGCCCTTGTTTTTCGATCAGACGGCCACGCTGTTCAACTACATTGGCGAAGAAACCCTGCTGGTGCAGCACGGCGACTTGATGGCCGCCTGCGAGCAATTCTGGGCGGATACGCAGAGTCGCTACACCATGCTGGCGGGTGATAAGGACAGGCCGCTGCTGCCGCCCAAGAGCCTCTTTGTCACCATCGAGACCTTCTTCGGCGCGATGAAGCCTTACCGCCGTGTCGAGCTCAAGGGCAGCACGCCCGAGGTTGCCGACGCATCCGAAGCGGCATGGCGTGACGGCATTCTGGCAATCCCTGATATTCGTGTTGATCGCCGCGCCGAGAATCCCATTGCCCGTCTGCAGGCTTTTATCGATAGTTTCAAAGGGCGGATTCTGCTGCTGGCTGAATCGCTCGGTCGTCGCGAAACACTGTCGCAGTACTTTTCCAGCCACGGCCTCTCTGTACCGATGTGCGAGACATGGGAGGATTTCCGCAATGAAAGTGCCCGCGTGGTACTGGGTGTGGGGCCGCTGGCCTACGGCTTTATTGCGCGCGAAACCAATATTGCACTGATCACTGAATCTGACCTCTACGGCCAGCTCACCACCAATGCTCGCCGTAAGCAGCAAAAGCGCAGCAATAGCGAAGGCATGCTGCGTGATTTATCGGAGCTGAAGGTAGGCGATCCGGTGGTGCACGAGCAGCACGGCATCGGCCGTTATCAGGGCCTCGTGAGCATGGATCTGGGCGAAGGCATGACGGAAATGCTGCTGCTTGAGTATACCGGTGGCGATAAGCTCTATGTACCCGTCGCGCAGCTGCATGTGATCAGCCGTTACGCTGGTGGCGCCGAAGATAGTGCCCCCATGCACAAGCTGGGCAGCGGTCAGTGGGACAAAGCCAAGCGCAAGGCTGCCGAACAGGTGCGCGATACCGCCGCCGAATTGCTCAACCTGTACGCACGCCGCGCCGCCCGCGAAGGCTATGCCTTCAAGCTCGATCCGCATGATTACGAAGCCTTTGCCGCAGGATTCGGCTTTGAAGAAACGGCGGATCAGGCAGGCGCAATTCAGGCTGTGGTAGCGGACATGATGAGCGGCAAGCCAATGGATCGCCTGATCTGTGGCGATGTGGGCTTTGGTAAAACCGAAGTTGCGCTGCGTGCCGCCTTTGTCGCGGTTGCCGATGGCAAGCAAGTCGCCGTGCTGGTGCCGACTACCCTGCTCGCCGAGCAGCACTTCCAGAATTTCTCCGACCGCTTTGCCGACTGGCCGGTAAAAGTCGCCGAACTGAGCCGTTTCCGCTCAAAGAAGGAAATCGACGCCGCGCTCAAGGGGCTGGCCGAAGGGACGATCGATATCGTGATCGGCACGCACAAGCTGGTGCAGGATGGCATGAAGTTCGCCAATCTTGGTCTCGTCATCATCGATGAAGAACACCGTTTCGGCGTGCGCCACAAGGAACAGCTCAAGGCACTGCGCAACGAAGTGGATGTGCTGACGCTCACCGCGACACCGATTCCGCGCACGCTGGCGATGAGTCTGGAAGGTCTGCGAGACTTTTCGGTGATTGCTACTGCGCCATCGCGCCGCCTTGCGATCAAGACCTTCGTCGCTAACTGGAGCGACGGCATCATCCGCGAAGCCGTACTGCGCGAGTTGAAGCGCGGCGGACAGGTGTTCTTCCTGCACAACGAAGTCGACACCATTGAGAACATGCGCGAAAAGCTCGCCGCACTGCTGCCGGAAGCCCGCATAGGCGTGGCGCACGGCCAGATGCGCGAGCGCGAACTGGAACACATGATGCGAGACTTCAACCAGCAGCGCTTCAATGTGCTGCTGTGTACCACCATCATCGAAACCGGCATCGACATCCCCAACGCCAACACCATCATCATGAACCGCGCGGATAAGTTTGGTCTGGCACAGCTACACCAGATGCGTGGCCGCGTCGGTCGCAGCCACCATCAAGCCTATGCCTACTTGTTGGTACCGGATCTGAAAGGCCTGACACCTGCCGCGCAAAAGCGTCTGGAAGCCATCCAGATGATGGAAGAACTGGGTTCCGGCTTCTATCTGGCCATGCACGATCTTGAGATCCGTGGGGCGGGCGAAGTGCTAGGCGACTCTCAATCAGGCGAGATGCAGGAAATCGGCTTTAGCCTGTATTCCGCCATGCTGAACGAAGCGGTTAAATCGCTGAAAAAGGGCATCGAGCCCGATCTGAATGCGCCGCTGGGTGTCGCCACGGAAATCAATCTACACGCGCCTGCACTCTTGCCGGAAGACTACTGCCCGGATGTGCACGAACGACTAGTCATCTACAAGCGACTTGCGAACTGCGAAACCGATGACGAGCTGGACGATATGCAGCAGGAGCTGATCGACCGCTTCGGGTTGCTTCCGCCACCTGCCAAAGTCTTGCTGGATTCGCACCGCTTGCGTCTCATCGCCAAACCGCTGGGTGTGCAGAAGCTGGATGCATCGGATCAGGCCATTACGCTGCAATTCGCCAAACAGAACAGCATCGATCCGATCAAAATCATCCAGCTGATCCAGACCAAGCGGAACTACAAGCTGGCGGGTCAGGACAAACTCAGGGTGGAGATCACACTGGCCGAACCGGTCATGCGGGCGGTACGCGTCAAGGAATTGCTGAACGAATTACGGTAATGCATCGTGGGTAAGCTTCTGGTGCAGATGTGCCACAGCCCATAACCATATGAATCAGCAACTTAGTAATTTCATCGGTATCACCGCTTGTGGCTGCCGGTGGTTTTCAACAAAATCAGGATAACGAGGAGAGAGCCAGATGAGCGTACCTGCAATCCAGCTCAATATGACCGGTGATAAGCAATTCGACACCGCGGCACTCAAAGGCAAAACATGGGTGCTCTACTTCTATCCCAAGGACAGCACACCCGGCTGTACCGTTGAAGGCGGCGATTTCCGCGATCACCTGAACAGCTTTCTGGACGAAGGCGTGCAGGTATTCGGTGCCAGCCGCGACAGCATCAAATCCCACGAGAATTTCCGTAGCAAGCAGGGTTACACCTTTGATCTGGTGTCCGACCCTGAAGAAGTCCTGTGCGAAGCATTTGGCGTCATGAAGCTGAAAAACATGTACGGCAAACAAGTGCGCGGCATTGAGCGCAGTACATTCGTGATCAACACTGAAGGGGAAATCATCAAGGAGTGGCGCGGGATCAAGGTGCCCGGCCACGTTGAGGAAGTACTCACCTATGTGAGGACACTAAAGCGTCAGTAAAGCAAAGCGAACGCCCGTTATTCAGCGGGCGTTTTTCATTTGTGGATGTCATTTCGGGAATACACACATGGCCGCTCGTAAAGCTAAGACCACCAAGCTGTTTGTCCTCGATACCAACGTGCTGCTGCACGATCCGACTTCGCTCTTCCGCTTCGAAGAGCATGATGTCTTCCTGCCGATGGTGACGCTGGAGGAGCTCGACAACCACAAGAAAGGCATGAGCGAGGTTGCACGCAACGCGCGCCAGGTTAGCCGCCTGCTCGACTCAATCGTGGCAGATCGGGAAGCAGAAATCGGCAACGGTATTGAACTCGAAGGTCCGTCCAAGGGCATTGCCACCGGCGATCTGCTTTTGCAAACTCAAGGCGCAAGCAACGAGTTGCCGGCCAGCTTTCCAGTTGGCAAAGCGGATAACCAGATTCTCGGCCTGGTCATGCATCTGGCGCATATTCACCCGTCGCGGCAGGTTATTCTGGTGTCGAAAGACATCAATATGCGCATCAAGGCCCGTGCGCTTGGCATGGCTGCCGAAGACTATTTCAATGATCAGGTTCTCGAAGATACCGATCTGCTCTACACCGGCACCCGTGAAATCGATACCGCCTTCTGGGATCGCAACGGCAAGGATATGGAGAGCTGGCAGGAAGGCGGCCGCGCTTTGTATCGTGTAAAGGGGAATGATTGCCCCGGCCTGCTGGTCAATCAGATGCTGTACCAGACAGACAGCGACAAGCCCTTCATGGCAATGGTGAAAGAAGTTAAGGGCAAAACTGCAGTACTGGAAAGCATCAAGGACTACAGCAATCCCAAAAACTCGGTCTGGGGCATTACCACGCGCAATCGCGAGCAAAATTTTGCGATGAACCTGCTGATGAATCCCGATGTTGATTTTGTCACGCTACTGGGACAGGCGGGCTCCGGCAAAACGCTCCTCACGCTCGCGGCTGGCCTTGCTATGACGCTGGATGAAAAGCGTTACACCGAAATCATCATGACGCGCGTCACGGTGCCTGTTGGTGAGGACATCGGTTTCCTGCCCGGTACGGAAGAAGAAAAGATGGCACCCTGGATGGGCGCGCTAGAAGATAATCTGGATGTACTGAATCAGTCTGATGGCGAAGGCGGCGAATGGGGGCGTGCTGCCACGCGGGACCTGATCCGCTCACGCATCAAAGTCAAATCGCTCAATTTCATGCGCGGCCGGACTTTCCTCAACAAATATCTCATCATTGATGAAGCGCAGAACCTTACGCCCAAGCAGATGAAGACACTCGTCACCCGCGCAGGCCCGGGGACTAAGGTTGTCTGCCTGGGCAATATCGCCCAGATCGACACCCCCTACCTCACCGAAGGCTCTTCCGGCCTGACCTATGTGGTTGACCGATTCAAAGGCTGGGGGCATTCCGGCCACATCACGCTACAACGCGGCGAACGCTCACGCCTCGCCGATCATGCAGCGGAAATACTTTGAGTGTGAAACAGGCAATGTGATTCGTGAAATGTGATCGGTGAAAGATGCGCGCCACATTTCACGTTTCACCCGCCTTCCACACTAGTCGCCCTTTTGCTTGGTTCGCATTGCGCGGGCAATTTCACGATCAGCATCACGTGCACGTTCGGTATCACGCTTGTCGTGCTGCTTCTTGCCGCGTGCAAGGCCGATATCCACCTTGATGCGCCCCGCCTTGTAGTGCAGGTTCAAAGCCATCAGGGTGTAACCTGACCGTTCGACCTTGCCAATCAGCTTATTGATTTCGGATTGATTCAGCAGCAGCTTGCGGAAGCGGGTCGGATCCGGCAATACGTGGGTCGAAGCGGAGTTCAGCGGCGTAATATGGCAACCAATCAGCCAGAAGGCACCCTTCTGCCACAGAACATAGCTTTCCTTGATATTCACACGACCCGCCCGGATGGACTTCACTTCCCAGCCTTCAAGCACCAGTCCGGCCTCGAAGCGCTCTTCAATAAAGTAGTCGTGGAATGCTTTTTTGTTATCAATAATGGACATTGAGACCCAAGACCTTGATAGATAAAGACTTTCAGAAGACGAATGCCGATTAGGAAACTCGCAACTGCTTGATTTTAGATGTAACACACACCCTGTAATGTGGCGATTATACCCGTTATTTCAATTCATTCCTTGCTCCCCCTGTGTAAGTGGTGTATAAACGCGATTGCCGACTCATCAAGGCAGTACGGTTGTTTTCGTGCCCTTTGCGGTTTTTCCGATTCGCCTCTCCTTTGGTTGATCGTCAGCACTTTACAAATCAATTTATTTGGAGCAGTAACATGGCTACCGGTACCGTAAAATGGTTCAACGACGCTAAGGGTTTTGGTTTTATTAAGCCGGATGATGGTGGTGACGATCTGTTCGCACACTTCTCCCAAATTCAATCCAACGGCTTCAAGTCGCTGGCTGAAAACCAAAAGGTTACCTTCGACGTGACCACCGGCCCGAAGGGCAAGCAAGCATCGAACATCAAGCCTGCTTAATTGCGTTGATGAGAAAAACCCGGCTCTGGCCGGGTTTTTTCATGTCTGTACTACGTGAATCTCATGCCTTACTTGTCTGCTGCGGACGTATGATCACGGGTAATCACCCATTCCCCATCCTTCCGCTCGACAATCAGCGTAAACAGGCCACGTGGCGCATCGCTCTCCGACTCGTTAGCACGGGCAAGATGCCAGCGACCAAACACATACACCATGTCCGCTGAAAATTCCTTCACCTCGATCAGGCTGTAGTCCAGCTGACCCATTTTTGCAGCGTCAGCATATCCTCGCTTATAGCCGTCCAGCGTCGCTTGCCATCCCAGCCGCACACGATCGCCGCTTGCGAAGCGCAATGACTCATTGCGCATGTAAAACTGCATAAAACCGTCGATATCACCACGATTCCAGGCAAGCTGCTGAGTGGCAAGCATCGTGCGTACCTGATCTTCGGCGGTGCTTGCGCTGACTGGTGCGCTTAGTCCCAACATCAGCCCGGCCATGGCCAGACAGCGTGCCAGCACATGTATACCCCTTGTCATTTTTATCTCCCGGCTATCAGCAATGCGCCCCACTATGCCCGAGTACGCATCGCCCATGCAAGCCACCATTGACAATTTGCATACATATGCAAATAATAGATTCAAGTATCGTCAATGAAGACTCGGGAGCAAGCAAGATGAACTGGTTAGGTAGGTTATTTGGTCAGGAATCTGCACCTGATACGCCTGAATTGGCAGAGGGCGCCGTTATCATCGATGTGCGTTCGCCTGCCGAGTACGCTGGTGGCCACATTGAAGGCTCAACAAATATACCGCTGGATGTGCTGCAGCATCGTATTGCGCAGGCATGTCCAGACAAGGATCAGGCGCTGATTCTGTGCTGTGCATCCGGCATGCGATCGGGTAGTGCCAGGAATCTGCTGGTGCAGATGGGATATACCCATGTAACAAATGGTGGCGGCGCTGGCGGCCTGTCCATGAAACTCGGCCGCCAGATTGTTCGGGAGTAATTACTCCAAATCCGCCCAGCCACCTACGGCAGCGTTCTCGAAGCGCGAGAAATGGCCGATAAAGGTCAGCTTCACCACGCCGGTCGGACCGTTACGGTGCTTACCCACGATGACTTCCGCCAGGCCCTTGTCGGGTGAGTCCGGGTTGTAGTACTCATCGCGATACAGAAACATGATCAAGTCAGCATCCTGTTCGATCGCACCGGATTCCCGCAAGTCAGACATCATCGGGCGCTTGTTGGGGCGCTGCTCCACTGTCCGCGACAGCTGAGACAGCGCAATCACCGGCACCTTCAATTCTTTGGCCAGACTTTTCAATGAGCGCGAGATTTCACCCAGCTCGGTCGCGCGATTCTGATCGCGACCGCTACCCTGCATCAGCTGGATGTAATCGATGACAATCAGGCCAAGCTGACCGCCAAACTGCTTGGCCAGTCGACGAGCGCGGGCGCGCAGCTCAAGCGCCGTCAGGCCGGGCGTTTCGTCGATGAAGATATTGGCCTCACTGAGTTTGCCCACGGCATAGGTCAGCTTCTGCCAATCATCATCTTCCAGCTTGCCTGTCTTGATCTTATGCTGATCCAGACGTCCGACAGAGCCCACCATCCGCATCACCAGCTGCGCGCCACCCATTTCCATAGAGAAGATGGCAACGGGCAAACCGGCGTCAATGGCAACGTTTTCAGCAATGTTCACACTAAATGCGGTTTTACCCATGGATGGGCGACCCGCCACAACGATCATGTCACCCGGTTGCAAACCGGACGTACGCGCATCCAGATCGGCAAAACCAGTTGGCACACCGGTAATACCCGCATTGTTATCACGACTATATAACTCGTCGATCCGTTCAACGACTTGCTTGAGCAAGCCCGGCATATCCAGAAAGCCCTGCTTGCCACGCGCAGACTGTTCCGCAATCTCAAATACCCGCGCTTCAGCCGCATCCAGCAATTCCGCTGCCTCACGGCCAGCCGGGTTGTAGGCAAGATCGGCAATCTCGTTACCAATCGCGGCCAGTTGCCGCATCACCGACCGTTCGCGGACGATTTCCCCGTAGCGGCGGATATTTGCCGCACTCGGCACGTTCTGCGCCAGCATCGCCAGATAAGCGAGGCCGCCCACATACCCCAGTTGCCCTGCATTATCGAGCGACTCGCCCACCGTCACCGCATCTGCGGGACGCCCGGATTCCACCAGCTTGGAGATATGCCTGAAAATAACGCGATGATCATCACGGTAGAAATCGGCATCATTGACGATATCGGCAATGCGGTCCCATGCACCATTATCAATTAGCAAGCCGCCAATAACGGATTGCTCTGCCTCCATCGAGTGAGGCGGGGTGCGGATGGAGTCGAGTTGCACATCGGGCGACTCAAGGGTACGATCGTCGGTCATTTTTTACAGGCCGGAGTCTGGGATACAAAGGGTGTATTCTACTCTCTGAGCGGTACTTACATGCAGCAAATACGCAAATCCGTTCTCGTCCTCCATCCCGCGCAAGCCATGTTCGATCTGATCGACGGGGTGGAACACTATCCTGACTTCCTGCCCTGGTGCAGTTACGGCACAGTCCACCTTCGGAATGATGAATGGACACATGCCTCCATTGGCATCGACTATCTAGGGGTGAAGTCCAGCTTCAGCACCGAAAACCGCAAAATCGGCGGCGAAATCCAGATGCATCTTAAAGATGGTCCGTTCAAAAGTCTGAATGGCATCTGGCGCATCACGCCGCTGGATACCGACGCCTGCAAGGTCGAATTCGAGCTCGATTACGAGTTTTCCAGTAAAACCCTGGAGACACTGGTCGGGCCAGTGTTCAACAAGATCACCTCGACATTTGTCGATGCGTTCGTCAAGCAGGCCGACAGGATCATGAAATGAGCGAGAAGCTAAGCATCGAAGTGGCTTATGCCTCGATTAATGCGCAATGTGTACTGACGCTGGAAGTCGAACCGGGTACAACAGTAGAAGCTGCAATTCGCCTCAGCGGCATCCTGACACGCTTCCCGGAAATCGATCTAGGCGTGAATCGTGTCGGTATATACAGTCATCCCTGCAAGCTCGATACACGGCTGCGTCACCGCGATCGCATCGAAATTTATCGCCCGCTCACTGCTGACCCCAAAGAGATTCGCAGGAAACGTGCAGCGGAAGGCAAGATCATGCGCAGCCGCCGCAAATTTGCCTGATGTGTGTTAACCCGCCTGCAACTCGGGAATCTGCACCTTTCCCGGTACTAGGCGCACATGTTCGATCTCGCCGAAGTGCTTGCTGATGCGCTCACTGCTCATTTGCACTTGCTGCGCGTCTTCGTGAGCCTGTTTGATGTGATCGGCCAGATTGCGCATACGCTGATCGAAACGACGGAAATCCTCGCTCAGTTTACCAATGGCTGACTTGATAATATTGACCTGATGGCGGGTTTCCACATCCTTGATGACTGCGCGAGCGGTATTGAGCACGGCCATCATTGTGGTTGGCGACACTATCCAGACCTTTTGCTCCATGGCATGACGTACCAGATCGGCATGACCTGCATGAATATCGGCAAACATGGCTTCTGACGGCAGGAACATCAGCGCGCCATCTGATGTCTCGCCTTCGACGATCAGGTGATCACCAATCCGGTCGATATGATTACGCACCGCCTCGCGGAATGCGCGTTTCGCAGCCTCCCGCTTGGCTTCGGTTCGGCCTGCTGCAAGATATTCCTGATAGGCCTCCAGCGGAAACGCAGCGTCCACTGCAACCAGACCCGTTGGCTCAGGCAGCCGCAACAGGCAGTCGGCACGGACGCCGTTACCCAGCATGGTATGCAGCTTGAAACTGCCTTCCGGCAACATGTTTGAAACCAGTTGTTCCAGTTGCACCGTCCCGATTGCACCCCGGGTGCGTTTGTCGTCCAGCAGTTCGTTCAGATTGATTACATTGCTGGCCAGGTTGTCGATTTTGCGCTGCGCGTCATCAATGGTTGCCAGACGGGTCATCACGGATGCGAAGGTTTCATTGGTTTTGCGGAAGCCTTCATCAAGTCGCTCATTGACCTTGCCATAAATCTGGTCGAGCCGGGCTTCAACCACTTTGATCAATTTGCCCATTGCGATCGTCAACTGGTCGCTGGTACGTTTCAGTGCCTGACGCAATTCAGCCGTATTATTCTCGCCTTGTTCACGCAGCAGTCGCTCAACAGTCTGCAGGATCTCGTTGCGCAATTCGTCCTGTTTTTCCTGAACGGCCAGAGAAATCTCGCCAAGCTGTTTGACCACCGCTTCGCGGTTATCGGCAAGCGCGGTTGTTTGTGCCAGTTGCATGGTACTTAATGCGCCGGAAATCGAAATCTGCAAAGCCTGAGCGGATTCCAGATGCGCATGCCGCAAGGCTTCCAAACCATTGCGTGTATTGGCAAGCTCGCCCGCAATCGACTCACGCAATCGATCGAACGAGCTCCCGACGCTATCCCTTAAACGATCGCCAGATTCACCAATCGCTGCGCGCACGCGGTCGCCCTGCTCGCCAAAGCCGCGGCCCATGCTTTCCATCTGACGCTCCAGACCCGCTCGCAGTTCATTCTGCATCTGGCGGTACTGATTTTCCATAGTTTGCGCCTGCTGGTCGGCCATCAAGCGCATGGCAGCAGTCAGGCTACCCATCCGCTGCAAAATCACGATACCGGCTAAAAGGACCACAATTGTCACAATGCCGAACATAGACTCGATCATGTTTGTCTACCCGCGCAACTTGAAGCAATATGAAGGGAGGGAGTGCGATAGGCACGATTTGTGGTACTGATGCTTTCCCTCGTTGTGTTTTCATATTAGTCAGCGGATACACAAGTCACCATGTTGATGAATAAATTCAGGCAGATCGCATTGCTTGTTGCATTGCTGCCCATAGAGCACGCAATCGCGCAACAGGATGTTGCGGCTATGCATGTTGTGGTCAGATCCGCGTACGACTTTCTCAGTGCAAAGCTTGCAGATCACGGTGAGCGCGCCTCATTTGAGATGGGTACGCCCGCCTCACTCGATAAACTGGCGCCATGCAAGCGCCTGACTGCCAGCCTGCCGCCAGGCAATCGGCTGGTGGGTCAAACATGGATTCGCGTACGTTGCGAAGATGCCGCGCGCTGGACTGTCATGGTGCCCGCCACGATTCGTCTGACGGTGAGTTACTGGGTCACCACCAAAGTATTGCCGCCCAATCACACCATTGATGCAACAGATATTCGCGAGGAATCAGGTGATGCTGCGGCCCTGCCAAGCTCGGTCGTCAGCAAGCCGGAAGATGCTATTGGTCGCGTCACCTTAGCGGGAGAAATGGCAGGTGTGCCGTTAAATGCCGATCATTTGCGGGCGCCCTGGCTTGTAAAAGCCAATGAAACCGTGAAGATCCTGAATGTCAGCGCGGGATTCGAGATTACGTCCGAAGGGAGATCGCTCGGCAATGCCAGTAAGGGACAGAGTGTCACCGTGCGTACGCAGTCCGGATCGACCATTACCGGCATCGTCAGTGGCGAGCGAGAGGTTCGGGTGGGCAACTAGCCCGCCTGAGGATCGCCGAGTTCGAATCTGACCGGTACGGTTGTACGGGCCTGAATGGGTAAACCATCGCGTCTGGCGGGCTGAAACCGCCAATGCCGTGCCGCTTGAAGTGCGGCCTGATCAAATAGTCGGTAGCCACTCGACTGAGTAATACTGACGGTCTTTACCCGCCCTGCCTCATCCACTTCCAGCAATAAGATGACACGTCCCTCAATGCCTTGCTCTCGCAGCATCGAGGGATAGACAGGCTGCGCGTGTTCGATTAGCCGAGGTTGTAGATCAGCCACCTTCTCAGATGTGGAAGAGGTGCGAGGAGTCGCATCGTCGCCATGATCTGGCGTTGCGGGCATCATATGATTTGCCGCAGAAATATCTGCTTCGCTCGACACGCCTGATGCCTCGCCACGGGTTGCATCATGTCCCCTGTCTTGAGGGTGATCGGGCTTGTCACGCGCGCGCTTAACTACATGATCATGCTGGCAACAGGTTAAGACCGGCTCGGAATCAGCATCCCTATTCGGGTGGGATCTGTATTCGCTCGCGTCCAGCATACGGAAGGACATCTTCAGGTGTTTACCGGATGGCAGCGCCGGTGCGCTGTGAGCCAGCAGGAGCATCACGCCGGCAATATGTGCAGCACAGCTACCCGCGACGATTGCCGTCATTTGACGAGTGGAGGGGCGAATTATGTCATGTCCCATCATGCTGCCTGCAAACCCACACTCATTACCACCGGACGGCCGCTTACCTGCGTATGATGTAATCGAATGCCATACAGCTGTTCCAGTGCCGGAATCGCCTTAATATCGGCATTCAGTAATCCCGCCTGCTGGCAGTCTTTGACTAGCAAAAGCCGATCAAATCTGGCAAGCGCATGATTCAGATCATGTATGACCGCTACTACGGCGTGATTGCGTGCACGTGCAAACGCATCGATTGCCGAAGCCAGATGCAATTGCAGCCCCGGATCCAGCGCTGCGAGCGGTTCATCCACAAAAATGACGCCCGCTGCCACATCCCACATCTGTGCAAATATTCGCGCCAATTGCACCCGCGCACGTTCGCCGCCAGAGAGCGAATCAAAGCGTGCCTCCAGCAGATGTTCTGCCTGTGCGAGCGTCGCAGCAAGATAAATGATGCGATCCACGCCGGCATCACGCAGTCGTGCTGCCCGTCCAAGTCGGATCACCAGCTCGGCAGGCAAACCAAATGCTACTTCATGCGATTGCGGCAATACTGCCCGCCGCATGGCCAGACCTGACATCGACCGGCTGCGCAGGTCGCGTCCGTCCAGCCTGATTTCGCCCCGCTGATGTCGCACTTCCCCTGACATGAGCTTCAGCAAGGTCGACTTGCCGGCGCCACTTGGCCCCAGAATAGCCAAACGCTCGCCCGGAGAAAGTTGCACTGAGAATGGACCAAAAACGCGTTCTCCCAGGCGAACTTGCGCGGCATCCAGTGCCAGCACCGTGGATGATGCGGTCATCATGCCCAACCCGCCTTTCGCATTTGCTGCAATAGCAAGAGGAAAAATGGTGCGCCCATCAGCGACGTGAAAATGCCGACGGGTACTTCGGCAGGCACAGCCACCACGCGCGCGAGTGTGTCTGCAGTCAACAGCAGGCATGCACCAAGCAACATGGACAAAGGCACCACCACGCGCTGATCCGCGCCATACAAGGTACGCACAATATGGGGCGCAATCAGGCCAATAAATCCGATCATGCCGCAGCTCGCCACCGAAAATCCGCCCAGAAGCGCCACAATGAGCACAGTACGTTGCCTGATCATGCGCACATCTACCCCTACATGCGCAGCAACCTGTTCGCCCAGTGCCAGCACATTTAAATGCCCGGCCAGTTCGCGCATGAGAAACATCGCTGCAAGCAAGAGTCCGATGCCGAGCAGGGTGATGTGCCAGTTTGCACCCGCCAGTGATCCTAACGTCCAGAAGGTGAGGCTGCGAAGCTGTTCATCAGTGGCCAGATACGTGCACAGGCCAATGACCGACCCAGCAATGGCATTCAGTGCAACACCAGTGAGCAGCAACCCTGCAATCGAACCCGCCGTCAGCCAGCGCGCCAGGCGATCCAGCGACACGCATACCGCTAGTCCACCCGTAAATGCAGCTGCGGGGATGGTCCAGAATCGGGCAGAGTCAGGCAGAGCCAGCCCCAGGCTGCCCAAGCCCACCAGAATCAGTGCCACGGCACAGGCGGCACCGCTTTGCACGCCCAATAAGCCGGGATCAGCGAGCGGATTGCGAAACAGTCCCTGAGTCAGCGCGCCGCATGCACCCAGCATCGCGCCCACGCATATGCCCAGCAGCAGGCGGGGCATGCGCAGGTGCCAGAGCACCCAGGCGCCGCCAGTCAGCGTCGCATCGTCTTGCTGGCGAAAAGGCGCAAGCCAGTCTGAAAGCCCGATCGGTACAGCCCCGGCTTGCAATGAAAGCAAGGTCAGTCCAAGCAAGGCAAGCACAAGCGCATGCAGAGGGTTGCTACGTAACCAGCTCCGGACACGCACGGATTGTTGTGACATCGCCAGGGTGCTCATGTCTGCAGTGCTCCCCGGATGGATGCATGCAATGCAATCAGGGCATCTGGCAGGCGCGGGCCGAATCCCAGCAAGAACATGGCTTCATGACTAATGATGCGTCGGGCACGCCCTGCAGGTGTCTGGGCGATACCCGGCAGACGCAATGCGCCCTCGATGCCCCCGATGGCTTCCAGTCCCTGCCGGGTGAACAGTACAACATCCGGTGCAGCCGCAATCACCGCCTCGGGGGTCAGCGGTTTGAAACCTGAAAATCCCTTCACGGCATTACTTGCACCCGCGTAGGTCAACATTGCATCAGCGCTGCTGGCCGAGCCACTGACCATGATCTGTGTTTGCGTGTGCGAGAGCACAAACAAGACCTTGGGTCGCTGCGAAAATGCGACGATCTGCTGCTGAGCGACTTGCCAGCGTGCACCTAGACTGGCAACAAGTTCGGCGGCTTGTGGCTGACGATCGATTACCGATCCTACGCTGCTGACACGCTCGAGTAGTCCTTCAAAACGATGATTGCCGGGATGCACTGAGAGTGGAATACCCGCCTGCGCCAGCTGGCGCATGACTGCAGGCGGACCTGCGTCTTCCGTTACAATGATGTGCGTGGGGGCGAGCGCCAGGATGCCTTCGGCTGACAGGCTCCTTGCATAGCCCACGTTCGGCAATCGCGTCGCGCTTTCGGGGAACAAGGATGTGGAATCCACACCCGCCAGCGTCGCCTGTCCGCCCAGCGCATACACAATTTCGGTCAGAGCTCCGCCAATTGACACAATGCGCTTACCCTGACCAGCGCCACCCAAGGCGGGTGCGGTTATCAGACCAGCCACCAATCCGCCAATCTGAACCATCATCCGTCGACGATCAGGCCGGAAGAGCGTGTGTGGCGTATCCGGGCTTTTCATGCTGCGCATGGCGTAACCTCCGGCTGCAGTGCATCCAGTAGCGCACGCCATTCGCACTGCTCGGGCCGCCCTGGTTTACGGACACCAAATAGCATGGCCAGCAATTCGCCCTCTGAATCAAACAATTCAAGCGAGCTCACCATGCCGTCTACTGTAGGCTTGCGTACGATCCAGGCACTGGCAATCGCATCCTCACGCAGATGCAGATTAAAGCCCGCATCCAGAATATTGATCCATGGGCCGGTCACTACAATTCGCCTGACCATGCCGGAGTGGATCTGGATTGCGCCGTGATTCATGGTAAACACCATGATTGGCAATCCTGCCTGAGCGGCGCATGTCAGCACTTCGTGTACGCTGCAGATGTCTACAGGCTGGGCAAAGTCCTGCCCGACCAGCCGCAATCCCTGCAATCGCGCTACACCCTGATCGCGCAACATATCGTGAAAGTCATGGGTGTCGCGCAAGGCGGCCCAGGCAGCGCGCAATTGGCTAATGTCTACCGCAGCATCGTCATTAGGCCGGGATCTGGCCGTTCGTGCCCGTACAACCATGCCCGGCGTCTGATCATCGGAAGCAAATTGTTCCAGCAGCTGCGTCCAAGCAGTGATATTGCTCTGTTCCCGCAAAAACACCTTATGCACAGCTTGTCCTTGTGCATCGAAGAACTGCAAACTGAGTTGTTTACCCTTGCTTGTCTGCTCTTCGACTGCGAATCCTGCCGCCCACTGCGCGTAGAACAAGCGCAAGTCGATGTCCGTACCCTGCACCAATCCGACCTCGCCACTTGAGCTGACTGGCGCATATACGCCCTCCTTCTCATGTACGCAGCCGTGATTACGTGTCAGCGCCATCACGCTTCCCAGTGAAGAAAGTGATGCGATGAGCGCCGGCCATTCGCTACGCAATCGGATAGCTGTGAGCGTACAGCCAGGGGATACGGCATTTGGCCCCGCATGCGCGGCAATCAATTGCCCCTCGCCGATTCCGAGCATGGTCGCGATCTCGCGATGCCGCATCCCCTGTTCTTGTCTGGCAAGCGTAAACGCCTGCCTGATCTCCACAAAAGATCTCATTGGTGTATTCATTGCAGCGCGCCCTCTTGCATTGGCTCGACGCTCGCGGGAGTACCGCGATGCCCGGTTTCATTCCGGTGGCGAACTTGCGCCAGTTCATCGCCTTCTAGTGTGTATGCCTTGGCAAACCCGGTTACAAAGTTGCCGCGCAAAGGACGCAAACGGATGAGATGGAAATCGTTTAATCCCTTCAAGATATCCATCACGCTGCCAAATCGATCAGTAAACGCTGTCATCACCTGCGTATATTCCTTGGAAGCCGGCAGGCATTCTTCGGCGGCACACTGCAGTGTCAGGCGCTTACGAGCAAAGAGATGGCGCGCATCGGCCTCGCTCTCGATAAACATGGCCGAACACAGGCCGGTTTCCAGCAAATTTGCAGTATGTGCTGCCAGTTCGCTGACGTAGATAAGGAAGTCTCCCTCTACCGCTATAAAGGACGCATAGCTGCACTCGGCTCGTCCTTGCGCGTTGCTGGTGGCCAGATGCAGCGTGCTGAACTGCATTGGAAACGCACGCGCATCCGCATGGATTGCATCGAATTGCACTGTGGTATCGGACATCAATTTCCCCTTCCGTCAATGGGTTCGGATCGGTTAAAAGCTATATCGGGCGGATATCTGCATCGTTCGACCCGGCGCGGTGTAGGCATCTTTCACTGCGCTACTCTCGGCTAGCCCCCGCACATCCGACCAACGCCAGTAGTGGCGATCAAATACGTTATTCAGGGTCAGATTGAGATCCATTGCCTTGCCCGCCTTCCAGGTCGCGCCAAGATCCAGCACCGTCCAGGCAGGCGCGGAAAATGGCTTCACGGCGGCCGGAGCAATGCGGTCACTGTCTTTGGCATTGGCATGTATTAAACGCGCAAACCCGCTCAGGGAAGCAGCATCATGTCGCAGCGTGACCACCCATTTGCGCGGATTGATAGAATCGAGCGGCGTGCGTTTGCCTGCAGTCTCCGAGTCGCCACTTGCCTGTGCAAACGATGCACTTGCGAGCCAGGTAGAGGCAAACGACCAGTCAAGCCGCGCTTCGAATCCGCGAATATGGGCATCGCTCAAATTGATGTACTGAAAGACCATCGGATCGGCAGGCGTGCCTGTACCCCTGATCATTTGCTGGCTGATGAAATCCTTGTACCGATTGTCATAAGTGGTCAGCGCGTATCGCACTGTATCGACGCGACCGCGAATGCCTACTTCAAAGCTATCAGCACTTTCCGCTTTGAGCGCGTTATTGCCGATACTCATGTAACCAGAGGTCAAGTTGGTGAATCCGTTGTTCACTTGATCTGGCGATGGCGCACGGAAGCCTTTTGCCCATTGAGCATACGGCGCAAAGTACTCCGTTACCCGCCATACGCCCCCTAGACGCGGCGAGATTGCATGATCGGATAGACTGACTGTCTTACCGGTGAAGCCCGCCCCATCGGGTTTGAGTGAAAAGTGATCGAACCGAAGGCCGGGTATGACGCTGACACTGGCCAGATCGATCTCATCCTGCAGAAAGGCACCCGTCAGATCGTATCGGGTATCCGGAAAGGGTTTGCTTGGAAAGGTATCGCCCGGAGAAGGTACAGTGCCATCACGCAAGGTACTGATCTGATCGCGATGCCAATCCACGCCATAGGTCAGGCGCTGGCTAAATACACCAGCAAAGCTGGAGCCAAACAGAAGCGAGATACCTGTACTATCGGTGTCATAAGTATTGTGCCGGATGCGGTCGGCAGCTGTGTTTCGATCCTCGACGGCATGCTGCGCGACCTGTGCGCGCTGCCAGTAGACCTTCACTTCTGCACGTTGCACCCACTCGCCATTCAGATCATTCAGGAGATAGTCCAGTGAGACGCGATCCCGTTTGATAGTATCGTGCGCATCCAGATCCAGCGTGCTCGTCGATACAAGCGGTGATTTGCTGCGCGCGCTGTAGACCTCGGTATCATTGGTTCTGCGAAGCACCTCCAGGCTTGCGCCAATGGTCTCTGAAGGGTCCAGTGCATAACTCACCTTACCCAGGAGATAGCGATTTCGCACATCCTGCGGATTAGGCGTGGTGCGGTCGACATTCAGACTGTCGTTGCTACCGTGGTTCTGTGTTTCATGCCCCTGACGCACACTCCCGAGTACCAGTCCTTGCCAGGCGCCCTCACTGGCTGCGACTGCGCCCGTTTCCGTCCAGGCGCGATCCAGGCTGTTATAACGCCCCCGTACAAACCCGCCCAGATCGCGCCCTTTCAGAATATCGACCGGTTCCAGCGTGCGAAGACTGATGCCGCCTGCCAGACCATCACTGCCAAACTGCGCAGATGCCGGTCCACGCAGGATTTCGGCATCCTTCATGCCTTCGAGTTCGAGATAGTCCCCGCGCCCTGTAGCAAAGGCACCAAAACTGAATGCAGCGGGTAGACGGATACCGTCCTGCAGCATCAGCACTTGATTCCCTTCCAGCCCTCGAATATTCAAGCCTTCAGAGCCGGCGCGTCCGGTGGCGGTACCTGCTGCCGTGAATCGCACAACCGACTCACGTACCGAAAGATCAGCCTCATCATCCACGAGGGATTTAAGGGTTGTAGCCCCCGTGCGGGATGCAACTTCTCCGGTTTTGGATGTAACAGTGTTCGGGGCTCGCTGCAATTCTCGCTTGCCGCGCGTGGCACTTACCACGACATCGGCTTGCTGCGTATCTTGCTCGGTCGGTATGTCTGCTGCCATCAGGTCTGCAGACACAATATGGGCGCTCAATGCCAGCGCAATGGGCGACAGCCGCATGTCAATCTCTCCGGATACATGCACTGGCTGGCGATGGCTGGCTTGTGCTTTTAGGAATCGTTTATTTGGTTAGAATCAGTTTGCCGGTCGACGTTTGCCGAAGCTGGTACACACTGCCGTTGTGCATAATCTCCAGCATACCGTCCGCACCCAGCAAGCAATCACTGTTTATGCGCGGAGTGCGTCCACTGGTGTTGCTTCTGGCGAGATGAGCGCTTTGGGCACACTGCTCTTTGGTTTCATCAATCGTCCATGTATTCATCCGCACATACTAAATGATAACGATTCGTATTTGCAATATGTTTGTTGTCACACCTCTGCACATAACTTGCCTACTTTTCATGATAATGATTCCCATTTACAATATGTCACACTCTCAAGCTCAGGGCATACCTGAGTACGTAAACAGCACACAAGCCAGCCGTCGCCAGCCAGTGTTATTCAGAACCGGAGTAACAAATGAAGCTGCGCATGACCCCGCTGGCCATGGCCCTGAGCCTGGCTTCAATTTCCCACGTAACATATGCAGACGAAGCCGAACCGGATACGTCTTCAACCCTGCCGGTGGTCAGGATCAAGGCCAAATCAGATTCGCCGACCGATCTCTCGAAAGCACAGGCGGGTGGTCAGATTGCAAGTGGCGCACAACTTGGCGCCAAGGGTAATCAGGATGTCATGGAGATCCCGTTCAGCGTGACTGCCTACACTGCCGATCTCATCCAGAACAAACAGGCACGCACAGTGGCAGATGTGCTCGCAGCAGACCCTTCCGTCAGATTCACGACCAGTAACGGCCACATGTATGAAAACTTCCGCGTTCGCGGTTTCGATGTCAATGCAGGCGACATATCACTGAATGGCATGTTCGGCCTGACCCCGGTTGGACATGTGCCCGCTGAATTCATCGAACGTGTAGAGCTGTTAAAGGGCCCGAGCGCACTGTTCAGCGGCATGCCGCCCGCCGGTGGCGTAGGCGGCGTCATCAATATCGTACCCAAGCGCGCCAAGGATGATCCAGTCACGCAATTCACACTGGGTATCCAATCCGATGCGCACGTGTTTACGCACGCCGATGTCGGGCGTCGCTTCGGCGACAATCAGGCGTACGGATTACGCATCAATGCTGCAACCGGCAATGGCGACACCACGCTGGATGGTCAAAGCAAGCAGCGGCAATTTCTTTCATCCGCCTTTGACTATCGCAGTGCAGAATTGCTCGCGACAGTAGACGCTTACCACAGCAACGAGTCATTCAAAGGGGGTACGCCCGCCATGTACTGGTTTGCCAGTACGCCAGTGCCTGCCGCACCGGATCCTCGTCTCAATCCTTTTCGCGCCGGATACGGCAATCTTACGTCGGACGCAATCATTGCCCGTGCAGACTGGATGCTAAACGAGCAGGTGTCCGTATTTGCTGGCGCGGGAGCACACAAGCACACCTTCAGTGGCTTTATCAATGGTACGCATGCACGTGAAATTCAGGCCAATGGCGACTTCTGGGGCGTCATGGTTGGCCAGAACGGGTATCAGGACAGCGTATCGGCCGAAGCTGGCTTGCGCGCGTCACTGCAAACCGCAGGCATACGGCATGCGTTGCTGGTTCATGCTTCACGCCTGAATCAGGAAAGCGGCACCAATGTGAATCGGGCTCGCTTTACTTCAAACATCTACCGTCCAGTCGTAGCCGGCATGGTGGCTATCCCCGCGCCGGCAGATAAAACGGGGGAAAACCGACTCGGCAGCCTCGCGTTGATTGATACGATTTCCACGGAAGACAAGCAACTGTCTGTGACGCTGGGCGCTCGCCAGCAACAGGTGAAAACCACAAGCTTCAATGCTGGCAAGATTACCGCCAGCTACGACGAACAGCGCCTGACACCTGCACTGGCGCTGGTCTACCAGCCATTTGGATCAGACATCTCGCTGTACGCCAACGCAGTCGAAGGACTCAGCCCCGGAGAGACGGTCACCGATACGGCTGCCACCAACTACCAGCAGGTATTCAAACCATACCAGACCCGCCAGAAAGAGATTGGCGTGAAGTGGCAGGACGGTGCGCTTCAGCATACTTTCAGCCTGTTTGATTTGCGCAAACCGACGTTGATTGCCCTCGGTAGTAGTTCGAAGCCCACTTATTCGGATGACGGTGAAAAGCAAGTACGTGGTTTGGAATGGGCCAGCGCGGGCGAAATACATCCCGGTATGCGCATACTAGCGGGTGCCACCTATAGTCGTGGTGAGCAAACCCGAACTGCCTACAACCTTTACAACGGCAAGGATGCCGTCGGTGCACCGCGCTGGCAGGGCACACTTGGCGCTGAATGGGATACAGCCTGGGTGAGTGGGCTGACGCTTGATGGTCGTCTGACCGCAACCAGCGCCCAATATGTCGATGCAGCCAATACACAGTCCATTCCCGGATGGAGCCAGTTTGATGCAGGTATGCGTTACAACATGCGCATCCATCAGAATCAAGTTGTCCTGCGGCTAAATATCAGCAATCTGTTTGACCGCCACTTCTACTCGGGTAGCTTCAGCGACAGCACGCCCATTGCCACACTTGGCCCCGCACGTAGTGTAACGGCCTCAGCCACGGTGAACTTCTAAGCTTCGCACTTTGCCGCCGGCGGAACCATTCTGCTGGCGGTGCTTTTTCTTTTAGACAGGTTCACACGCATGCTGATTCATATTTTTACCGGCTTCGCATTAAGCGGCGTGGCCTGCTTTATCGCCTATCTCGCGTCCCCGCACCAGCGTGTCCGCCACACGCAACTCCCTGCCCGGCCCTTGCGCTGCCTGGCACTCATGATATGGCTGGTCAGTCTGATGTGCTTCTGCCTGAGCATGCATCCCGCCACTGCGGTGTACACATGGCTCACCGCCACCATGGTTGGACTGATTGCTCCGGTTTATCTTTTTGCGCGCCCACAGGAGGCCTGACATGCGTCAAGCTGCAGCTACTCCGATACAGCGCGACTGGCTATCCAAGTCACTGGCAGGCACGCTGCTTGGACTGGGGGCCGCATTGGCTGTCAGTGCGATCTTCAACACCCTCGCCACCGGCATGCCGCTTTCCACACGCTCGCAACTGTGTATGTGGATGGTTGTACCGGTCTGGATCATCGTACTAAGCACAAGCTATTTATTTCAAAACGGACGCAGCGCATGGCTCTGGCTCAGTACTATCAATGCCGTCCTCGCCGCACTGTGCGCACTACTTCGCTATCTGTAAGGTATTTTCCCAATGATTCGCTCGGATATTCTGCGGCTGTATAAAACACTGCATACCTGGACCGGCATCATTGCCGGCTTGGCTCTGTTCATCGCGTTTTACGCAGGGGCCTTTACCGTATTCAAGGAGCCGATTGCACGCTGGCTCAGTCCACCTTCGCACATTCAGGCCGTTCCGCTATCCGCAGCACCCGAACTGATTCATCAGACGCTAGCTGCACGTCCTGATGCTGCTCGCGACTTTATGATCGAATTGTCAGAGGATCAGGACAAGATTGCAGCCTTGCGCTGGGCTGCATCCACTGACGAAGAGGAAGAGGAATCGGGAATCAAATCACAATGGATCAGTACGTTCGATGCTCAGGGCCGACTCCAGGTCGAGGCGATGCACCCCTCTCCGGTCGCAGACTTTATTGATACGCTTCATAGAGTAATCGGCCTGCCTGTCGATAACGATCCTGCTCGCTGGATCATGGGTATCATCGCCATGCTGTATGCGCTGGCGCTGATTTCCGGCGTGATTGTTCTGCTACCCACGCTCATCAAGGATTGCTTTGCCCTGCGCATGGGCAAGAATCTCAAGCGCATGTGGCTGGATGCGCACAATGTTGTCGGGCTATTCAGCTTGCCATTTCACCTGGTGATGGCCATCACCGCCGCCGTATTTGCGTTTCATGACGTCATCTATGCGGCTCAAGATCATCTCCTGCACAATCAAAGTATCCGCCAGCATTCAGAACGCGGCGGCCACAAGCCTACGCCCACGCCTGCCCTGGCTTCCACGCTGATTCCCCTTGCAACCTTGCTGAAGCAGGCGCACGCAGTCGCACCCTCCCTGCATGTCAGTCGCTTGCAATTTCAGCAGATTGGTCAACCCCGATCTATTGTCCGCATCTGGGGCGAAGATCCGACAGCTGTCAATCCACGTGCACGTGGTGGCTTTATTGCGTTTGATCCCTATACAGGCAAAGAGCGCAATCGCGACTTTCTCCCCGGACAGCAGCCAACAGCCAACCTCGTGATCAGTAGCTTCTTTGCCCTGCACATGGCATCGTTCGGAGGAATGGCAATCAAATGGCTCTACTTCCTGCTCGCGCTGGCCGGTGCGTGGTTGTTCTACAGTGGCAATCTGCTGTGGATTGAAAGTCGTCGCAAACGGGCAAGTAAAGATCAGTCTAATCCGGCTCAGCGCCGCGACACGCTGCTGATCGCATCCGCAACCATTGGCGTCTGTCTCGGATGCATCTGCGGCATTTCATTTATGCTGCTGGGTAGCAAATGGCTACCCAGCATCCTGGGTGGTGCAGTCCATCTGCATGACTGGCTTTACTATGGCGCCTTCTGCGCCTGTATTGGCTGGGCATTCTGGCGAGGCGCTGCGCGGGCGGCTTTTGAACTACTCTACCTTGCAGCGTGGCTGACTGCGGCCATTCCAATCACGTGGCTTCTAAGTACCCTGATTACATACCCAGATGCCTTATCTTCCAGCGTTGCAATAGAAGCCACAGCACTTGCTGGCGCGTTGGTTCTCCACGCAATGGCGCGTATCACCCAAAAGCGGGTCATCGGTGGCTCAAGCGATAGTGTCTGGTTCAGCGCTCGCTAATGCCTCACTCATGGATCAATCAGCGTAACGGTCGCAGTCGAGGTGCGGCCGTTACTATCGCGAATGGTATAGGTGAAAACATCACTGGTGAACACTTTACCCGTTGGCGTGAACGTCACCGTTTGCCCATCCGTGGATACTGCACCTAAATCTGCCTGCGGTTGAGTCAAGGCCACAATGCGAAGCGGAAATTGCCCTGAATTAAGATCGTTTAGCAGAACATTGAGCGTACTCGGACGGGTGCTAGGCACATAATACAGATCATTACGCGCCATCAACTCACCGAGCGCCGGATTAGCAATTACGTTCATCAGTACTTTGGCAGAAGCGGTCATGCCATCGCCATTCCGGATAGTGTATGTAAACTCATCCGTACCAGTGAAACCTGCTGCTGGGGTGTAACGCACCATGCTTCCGTTAGCAATGCTGACCTGTCCATGTGCTGGAGTCGATAAAGATGTAATTAGCAGTGTGCCCCCGTCCGGGTCTGAATCGTTTGCCAGAACGGCTACATCTTTCGGCTGCGACTCCATAGTCGTACCCGCATCCTCATTCGCTACCGGAGGCTTTGGCTTAGCAGTGACATCCAGATAAATAAGGCCAGTGGCCTGCTTGCCATGTGCATTCTCAACCACATAGGTAAAACTATCCGAGCCTAGATAGGCGTCAGGGGCAGTATATACAACCTGCTTACCCGACCATTCAATGGTGCCCCGCGCGGCAGGCGACACTGATACCAACTTTACCGTATCGCCGTTCGGGTCTGTCACACTTTGCAAAACATCCAGAGAGGTCACACTCGACTGCTTAACTGCAAATGTCTTGCTCGATGTCTGAGGTGGCAGGTAGATCCACTTACGCGTGGTGGACGACGATGAACTGACCTCCTTGGTCACATACGTATCCACAGATTGCTTGTATGAAACACTTGTCCGTAAGGATTGCCGAGCCCACGTAGGTAGTGTCTCGATTTCTTCCTCTCGCCACGCAATGTGGGTCTGCGCCGGAACAGGTACGTCAACCTGCCTTAACTCCTCGCGCGGCTCTACCGTCACAAACTCAATATCGACGCGACGATTTAAATGGCGATGATCTTTATCCGATGGATATTTCGGCTCGCGCTTACCCTTCCCCTCGGTCATCACCTGATCAGGCTGAACCACCAGTGCCTCGATCAGGAACTGCTTGATTCGATCCGCGCGATACTTTGAGAGCGCAAGATTGTACTTGTCCGATCCCAGATCACAGGTATGCCCCGTAATTTTGACCATCCCGTCGAGCTGTGCCTTTCTAAGCGACTGCGTCAACTTGGCAAGGGACGCCAGCGCATCGTCACGGAGCACGTATTTTCCGTAATCGAAGAATGCATCTGTATTGATGGTAATCGCGTGCTTGACCAGCACTGTCTCCGGCTTAGAACCCATGCGTGCCGGTACGGTCTCGATGTAAGGCGTCATACGAATCTGCTTTTGGCGGGCAAATCCATGGCCGCCGAGTGCATAACGCCAAACCAGTTGTGCGCGGTGCTCGGATGTATGCTCTACAAACTCGCCAGACTTACGCCCGAACTCCCAATGCAATGCCAGACTATGCGGTGACTGCTCAAAGTATTTTTCTAGATCAACTGATGCAGTCACCTGATGGTTGGCGGATTTTCCCCATTCATAATCCAGCCCACCACTCAATCGAATCAGTGTGGAAGGATCGAACCGTCCGACTCGCGCACCAACCCCTTGCTCATATGCCTGAGTAAAAGCACGGGTGGTGGTGAGTGTGGTAGTCGTATCAATAAATGGCTGTCCTGTTGCCAAATTGCCATTGACTGACACACTGTCGACTACTGTCGATTCTGCAGTCAATTGTCTACCGGAAACGCTATGGGATAGCGCAAGTGAAGCCGACCACTGTTCGCGTTCTACGCCCGCCCCGAATGTTGCCTTTGCAAATCCGCTGGCATTACGATCAAACGCCGCGAACGTCTTCCAGACCGAGTCGGTCTGACCGGCAGGCAGCCATTGATAGCCCAGCTGAACACCACCACCCGCACGATCACCCAACCAGCCATTGAGGGTCCAGGCCGAGCGTTTACTTTCAGCAAACACGCCCATCCCCTCAAGGCGGAAGTGTCCGCCATTTTGATAACCGATACCTAGGTGGCCATTTTGCCCGCCAAACTGAATTGCCCCTGCCGATATTTCATAAGGCGCAGGCATAGCGGGTGCATCATCTGAACGGCAGTAAATCGACCAAGTACTCAGTGCAATAAAAGTCAACAACGCTGGGCGCGACAGAGGAGATACTAAAGAGATCGATGAGAACTTCATGAATCAGGCTGGCAAGAGGCAAGTAGGGGAGTCAGAGGTCTATGACTATATCATACATCCCTCTGAATCCCTTGAGGTATGCGCATTGAGCGCACATTCATGTGTACTAAATCAGAATCCGCGTAGCAGATCGCGCTTGATATCCTGTATGGATTCGATGCCAACTGCAATTCGAATCAATCCTTCAACAATACCCGCAGCGGCGCGTGCTTCCGGTGTAACACGTGCATGTGTGGTTGTGGCTGGATGCGTAATGGTCGTTTTAACATCACCCAGATTTGCTGTAATGGACAACATTTGCGTGGCATTAATCAACTTCCATGCCGCTTCACGCCCACCCTTCACCACAAAACTTACCACCCCACCCCCGGCACGCTGCTGCCGCATCGCCAGTTCATGTTGCGCATGGGAAGGCAATCCGGGGTAATACACGCGCTCGACTTCCGGGCGGCTTTCAAGCCATGTCGCCAACTCCAGTGCATTTGCGCAATGTGCATCCATACGCAGCTTGAGTGTCTCGAGACCTTTCACCAGTACCCATGCATTAAAAGCTGACATGGTCGGACCGGCTGTTCGCAAGAACATGTACACCGGATCAACCAGTGCTTTTGCGCCCAGCACTGCCCCCCCCAACACCCGCCCCTGACCGTCGATATATTTGGTTGCAGAATGGACAATTAAATCTGCGCCAAGCTTCAATGGCTGCTGCAAAATCGGTGTACAGAAACAATTATCAACCACGACCAGTGCACCATGCGCATGGGCGATATCCGATATGGCGCGGATATCAGCGATTTCGGTAAGTGGATTAGACGGAGATTCCAGGAAAAACAGCTTGGTTTCCGGTTTGACCGCGCTTTGCCATGCAGACAAATCCACTGGCGACACATAGGTCACTGTCACGCCGAACTTCGCAAGATAGTTGTTAAAGAACTGGATGGTCGAGCCAAACAGGGCATTTGACGCTACGATATGATCGCCTGCCTTCAAGTGCGCCATGCAGAGCGATAGAATGGCGGCCATGCCCGAGGCGGTAGCAATACACATTTCTGCATCTTCAAGCGCAGCCAAACGCTCTTGAAACAAGGTCACGGTCGGATTGCTGAAACGCGAATAAATAAATCCGGGCTCCTGCCCAATAAAACGCGCAGCAGCTTGTTCGGCACTCTCACTGACAAAGCTGGAACTGAGATACATGGCTTCGGCGTGTTCACCAAACTGACTGCGTTCCTGGCCTGCACGAATGGCTAGGGTATCCAGATCGTATCCGTGATTTTCAAACATCATGTTTCCTTGTTCTGCGATGCAGGGGCTTGGTACCCATGCACATGGCGATATGCTGTATTGACTTGGGTGGCTGCAGATATATATTTTCTAGCCACCATAAGCAAAAACCCTGCCTTTGACAAGCAGGGTTTCAATTTGCCAGTGCGAGAACCCGCTTTACATCAGGTTTTGTTCCGCCACACCGACGTTCAGGTCGACCACTGATCCTGCCTCTCCGCCTTTAGACAGCGGGCTGGATCGACGGTTTTCAATGGCATCAAGATAGGCTTCATCCACATCACCCGTCACGTATTCACCCGAGAAACAGGAGGCCTCGAATTCGTTGACCTTGCCATTACTGGCATCCGATACCGCCCGCTTGAGCGCATCCAGATCCTGGTAAAATACGGCATCCGCACCGATTTCTTCTGCGACCTGGGCTTCATTGCGGCCGGTAGCAATCAGCTCGGCGCGGGTTGGCATATCAATGCCATACACATGCGGGAAACGTACAGCCGGAGCAGCAGAGGCAAAGTAGACTTTCTTTGCACCAGACTCACGCGCCATGGTAACGATTTGCTTGGATGTCGTACCACGCACGATAGAATCATCCACCAGCAGAACATTGCGGCCTGCAAACTCAATCGCAATCGGATTCAGTTTCTGGCGAACGGATTTCTTTCGCGTCGCCTGACCCGGCATGATAAATGTCCGGCCGATATAGCGATTCTTCTGGAAGCCCTCACGATATGGCAGACCAAGACGTTCGGCGAGCTGCAATGCGCTGGGTCGGCTGGTATCCGGAATCGGAATGACCACATCGATGTCAAAATCCGTCAGTTCCGAACGAATCTTATCGGCCAGGTTATCACCCATATTCAGGCGTGCCTGATACACCGAAATGCCATCCATCACCGAATCTGGCCGTGCGAAATACACATGCTCGAAAATACAGGGGACGAGCTTCGGCTTATCAGCACATTGCTTGCTGTGGAACTTACCATCGAAAGTGATAAAGATGCCTTCGCCCGGCTCTACATCACGGGTCATCTTGAAGCCCAGCGTATCGAGCGCCACCGATTCAGAGGCCAGCAGGAATTCAGTGCCGTCAGCAGTTTCGTGCTCACCCAATACCAGCGGCCGGATACCATTCGGGTCACGGAATGCCACAAGCCCGTAACCTGCGATGATCGCGACGACAGCATACGCACCCTTGACACGTCGATGCACTGCGGCAATCGCATCAAAAATGGTTTGCGGAGCCAGCTCGAAACCACGAGTTCGCTGCTGCAACTCATAGGCAAAGACGTTCAGCAGCGCTTCCGAATCGGAGTTGGTGTTAATGTGCCGCAAATCATTGCGATACATCTGCTCCTTCAGTTGCACATGATTGGTCAGATTACCGTTGTGTGCCAGCACAATGCCGAAGGGGCTGTTGACATAAAACGGTTGTGCTTCAGCCATGGAAGATGCAGAGCCCGCAGTCGGATAGCGAACGTGACCGATACCGACATGACCCATCAGGCTCCGCATATTGCGGGTGCGGAACACATCGCTGACCAGCCCCTGCCCTTTATGCATATGCATAACGCCAGTCTCTTGCGCTGTCACAATACCGGCAGCATCCTGCCCACGATGCTGCAGTACCAGCAGTCCGTCATAGAGAAGTTGGTTGACAGGTGTTTTCGCAACCACACCGAGAATGCCGCACATGTTGCTTCCTTGCTAAAGAGTCATTCGTACCTGACCTGCCTCGAAAGTGCTTCAGGCAAGACAGGCTTGATCACAGTCGCCATCGCCTCCAAAGGCGGGCTGAACATTGCATTTCGCCACACAGGCTGTCTGGGCAGGCTGGTCATACCCGCAACAATCACGAGCACCACACACAATAGACAACCTCTTGCAAGACCAAACAGTGCGCCAATCAAGCGATCAAGCGGTGCAAGACCACTTGCCTTGATAAATTGCGCAAGAGTGATTCTTACAATGGCAGAAAAAAACCAGACACCCAGGAAGATCCCGACGAACGCCGCAACAATACGCAGGGGTTCAGTGGGAATTTCCTGAGGAAGATGAGCTGATAGTGGCGCCGCAAAATGCTGTGCGAGCACAAAAGCAAGCAGCCACGCCCCCAGCGAGATCATTTCAGACACGCCGCCACGGATAACAGAGAGAAGGACAGACAGCCCGAGGATGACAAGCACCGCATAATCAAACATTGTCATCTTGGCCTCCTCCCTGCATGCATTATTTAGCGCCGACGATCTGACTGCTGATGCCGATGGCTTGCAGTTTAGACTTGGCTGACTGGGCGGCATCCTTGGATGCAAAAGGCCCGGCACGTAATCGCGTCAAGGTGCCGTGTTCACTTTCGACGGTCGCCATGACTGGATGAACGCCTGCTGATTTCATTTTATCAGCAAGCGCTGATGCTTTGGATTTATCAGCAAAGGCCGCAATCTGCAGGAAAACCGAACTGACAGAATCAGCAGCCACGGAAGGATGTGCATTTGCGTCTTTATGAGCGGCTGCTGCTGAAACGTCACCCAGGCCATTCAGAATACGCTCTGCTTTGCGTGCCTTCTCATCATCGTGAGATGGTTTGACGTCCTGATGTGGCTTCACATCCCGCTTCACATCGATTTTAGCATCATGCTTATCGACCGGCTTGGCATCGATATTCGGCTTTGAAACCGCCGGACTGGATTGAACGGCAGGCTTATTATCAGCTACCAGAGGCGCCTGCTTCACTTCGGAGGCAGGCAGCGCAGCCGTGGCAGGTAGCACGGCGGGCGTCACTTTCGGCTGATCTGTCACTTCAACAGGCGAGTTAGAAGGCGCGTTACGTGCGGCAGCCTGTGCACGATCCACGGCACCAGGAGTAGCTGGCTGATCGGATGTGGCATTATGACCCGCACTCACCAGCGGTTTACTGCTCAAAATGGACACGGATTGATTGAGCAGAGCCTGAGGGGGTTTATCGTCCAGGACAGTCCATAGCACGACAAGCGCGGCAAGCATCAGCACGAAAGCGCCAACCAGACGGCGTCTCGCGCGTTTTTTCAACAGTGTGAGTTCTTCACTGATCGGTGCTTCGGCCATCAGCAAGTCAATCCCGGAAAATAATGAATCAATTAGCCCTGACCACGCGCAACCATTGCCTCTGCAACAGTCACGAATGACCCAAATACCACGATTCTATCATTTTCGCCGGCATCCTTACAGGCTGCCTCCCATGCTGTGCTCATATTATCGTGCAAAATCACCCTGCCCTTTGCCCCCGAAGCAGCCAAGACGCTGGCAATTGCCTGCGCTGAGGCCGCACGAGGCATGGGTAGTGAAACAAGATGCCAGATATCAATCTGGTCTTTGAGCAGTTCGATGACCCCAGCGATATCCTTGTCGGCCATCGCACCAAAAATGGCACGGGTCGATTCAAAGAATCCCTGATTGAGCAAATTGTTTGCGAGTGACTTGGCTGCGTGCGGATTATGGCCAACATCCAATACAACGGATGGCCGACCCGGCAATACCTGAAAACGCCCCGCTAATTCCACTTCAACCAGTCCACGTTTGATATCGCCCATTGAGACTGGAACACGATCCCGCAATTGCTCCAGGATGGCAATCACGACACTTGCATTACCCAGTTGGAACGCACCCCGCAATGCCGGGAATGGCAAACCCGGTTTGTTGCCATTTTTACTTGTCCAGCGCCACTGCGTTGTTTCGTTCACAAAACCGAAATCACGTCCGATACACCACAGATCGGCGCCGATGGACTGGGCATGTGCAACCAAGGTCGCGGGTGGATGTGGCTCACCATAGATAGCAGGCTTACCTGAACGGAAAATGCCCGCCTTTTCAAAGCCAATCGCCTCACGCGTATCGCCCAAATAGCTTTGATGATCGAGGTCGACGCTGACCACGGCAGAAACATCCGGCTCAAAGATATTCACGGCGTCCAGCCGACCGCCCAACCCGACCTCGAGAATTGCAACATCGACATTTGCGCTCACAAATTGGTGCATCGCCGCCAGTGTGCCGAATTCAAAGTAGGTCAGCGAAGTCTCGCCACGCGCTTCCTCAATCGCGGAAAATGACTCAACGATGTCTTCATCGCCAGCAGGTAAGCCATTAATACACACGCGCTCGTTATATCGAATGAGATGTGGGCTGGTGTATGTCCCAACTTTGTAGCCAGCTGCCCTGAAGATGGCAGTCAGCATGGCACATGTTGATCCCTTCCCATTGGTGCCGCCAACAATGACCACCGGAAAGGCGGGACTGAGTACCATGACATCACGCACACGGCGGACTCGTTCGAGTCCCATATCAATGGTAATCGGATGGATGGCTTCCAAATGGGTTAGCCATTGAGCAAGCGTCATGCGGTTTTCGATTTTCATGGCAGCGGACTTCATTCGAGCAGAATTTCAGGCAATTCGGACGTACCAAAAGCGCACATGCCCTGACAGCTTCCACTATCAAGGCATGTTCACGATCACAATACGCCAATATCAGGCTACAGAGAGCTGCTTACTCAGCAAGGTAATCAGTCCGGCGAGTCGCTTACGCATTTCGCGGCGATCAATGATCATATCAATCGCGCCTTTTTCAAGCAGGAACTCGGCACGCTGAAAGCCTTCTGGCAGCGTTTCGCGTACGGTTTGCTCGATCACTCGCGGACCCGCGAAACCAATCAATGCACCGGGTTCAGCCACAACCACATCACCCAGGAAAGCAAATGACGCTGACACACCACCCATGGTCGGATCAGTCAGGACGGAAATAAACGGTAGCTTTTCATCAGCCAACTTTGCCAGCACAGCGGATGTCTTGGCCATCTGCATCAGTGAGGTCAGGCCTTCCTGCATCCGCGCGCCGCCAGATGCAGCTACGCAAATAAAGGGGCAGCGATTTTCCATGGCAACTTTCACGCCGCGCACGAAACGCTCGCCAACTACCGACCCCATCGAACCGCCAATGAACTTGAATTCAAATGCAGCGACAACAACGGGGAGTGTATGAATCGCGCCCTGCATCACAACCATTGCATCATCTTCGCCAGACACTTCCTGAGCATGCTCAAGACGGTCGGGATAACGCTTCGAATCCTTAAACTTCAGGATATCGATCGGACGCACATCGGCACCGATCTCAAAACGCCCTTCTTGATCAAGCAATACATCAAGACGACGACGGGCATTAATGCCAATGTGATGACTACACTTGGGGCAGACATCCAGATTATTGTCGAGGTCTGTGCGATACAGAACTGCCTCGCAGGCAGGACACTTGCTCCACAAACCTTCTGGCACCGACTTCGATGGGCCGCTTGACTTGGCCTTGATCTTTGGCGGCAACAGCTTCTGAAACCAACTCATCAACTTCTCCTGGCGATCAGACTATGCCTGATCGTAGTGTGGCACGCGGGTACATGCTTGATGCTTTTACCTCGATGAATCGGGCTGCATCATGATTTGTTTATGCTCTGAACCCGACAGCTTACCCGAACGCATCCCGTTTCATCAATGATCGGGTGACACGCGTTACTTCGCACCAGCATCCATTGCAGTACGGATTTCGCGCAAAAGTGCTACCAGTCTTGGTGCAGCATCCGCGCCGTGCTCCTCAACTTCCTGAACCAAGCGTGAGCCAATCACAACAGCATCGGCCATGCGAGAGATCGCCTGAGCGGAGGCCGCATCGCGAATGCCAAAACCCACACCGATAGGAAGCGTAACCACCGAGCGTAAGCGATCGAGCTGAACCGATACATCGGACAGATCGAGCGTTGCAGCCCCGGTCACCCCCTTAAGGGAGACGTAGTAAACATAGCCGGTCGCAAGCTCTGACACCCGTTTGATTCGATGGTCGGGCGTAGTCGGAGCCAGCAAGAAAATCAAATCAAGCTGGTGAGCCTTGAGCGTAGCGGACAAATCACCCGCTTCTTCTGGCGGCAAATCAACCAGAAGCGCCCCATCCACACCTGCCGCTGCCGATTGCTCGGCAAAGACCGTGTAGCCCATTGCTTCTACGGGATTGGCATAGCCCATCAGCACGACAGGTGTCGTTGTATCGCGGCGACGGAATTCGCGTACCATCCCGATCACGTCAGTCAGGGTCACGCCGTGCGCCAGTGCGCGCTCACCGGCACGCTGGATGATTGGTCCGTCAGCCATCGGGTCCGAGAAAGGAACACCCAGCTCGATGATATCTGCGCCCCCCGTCACCAAAGCATGCATCAGCCCGACCGTTGCCGCCGGATGAGGGTCACCAGCGGTAATGAATGGGATCAGCGCCTGCCTGCCTGCCGACTTCAACCTGGAGAATGTGTCTTCAATGCGTGTCATGTCGAATGCTTTCCTCGATATTCTCAGGCTTACAGCTCAATACCAGATGCCTGAGCGACGGTATTGATATCCTTGTCACCGCGACCCGACAAATTCACCAATACAATCTGGTCCTTTGACATGCCTGCCGCAAGCTTGCGCGCTGCAGCAACTGCATGACTGGATTCCAGTGCGGGAATAATCCCTTCAAGACGACACAACTCGTGGAATGCTGCCAGAGCCTCATCATCATTTGCGGCAGTATATTCAACACGGCCGATGTCTTTCAGGTAGCTGTGTTCCGGCCCGACACCCGGATAATCCAAACCTGCCGAAACGGAGTGGGTTTCGATAATCTGCCCTGCGGCATCCTGCATCAGGTAAGTACGGTTGCCATGCAGCACACCGGGACGACCCGCACTGAGCGGCGCAGCATGCTTGCCGGATTCGATGCCTGAGCCGCCAGCTTCGACTCCAATCAAACGAACGCCTGGTACCTGAATGTAGGGATAGAACATACCGATTGCATTCGAGCCACCGCCCACACATGCCACAACCGCATCAGGTTGTCGCCCCACCAGGTCGACCATTTGTACTTTGGATTCCTCGCCAATCACTGCCTGGAAATCGCGCACAAGCATCGGATAGGGATGTGGGCCTGCAGCCGTCCCCAGTATGTAGAATGTGGAATCGATATTGGTGACCCAATCGCGCATCGCCTCGTTCAGCGCATCTTTCAGCGTCTTACTGCCACTATCTACAGGCACGACAGTCGCACCAAGCAGTTTCATGCGATATACATTGGCAGCTTGACGTTTTATGTCCTCCGAGCCCATGTACACCACACACTCCATACCGTAGCGAGCCGCAACCGTTGCAGATGCCACGCCATGCTGACCTGCCCCGGTTTCTGCGATCACGCGCTTCTTGCCCATCCGCCGAGCAAGCAAGGCCTGGCCAATAGTGTTATTGATTTTGTGAGCGCCGGTGTGATTCAGGTCTTCCCGCTTAAGGAAAATTTGCGCGCCACCTACCTTCTCGGACAAATGCTTCGCATGGTAAATCGGGCTGGGGCGCCCGACATAATGCCGTAGCTCGTACCGGTATTCCTCCATGAATGCCGGATCAGCCTTTGCACGGAGATATTCGTCGCGCAATTCGTCCAGCGCGGCCATCAGGGTTTCAGCTACATACGTGCCGCCATAGGGACCGAAATGTCCGTGTGCATCTGGCAAATCGTATTGCGAAGGAATCTGCAGGTCAGCAGCTTGCATTGAAAATCTCTCGGAATTATGCGGCCAATCGGCCACCACTCATTCAGGATTGGCGCACCGCCTCAATAAAGCGGGCAATTAATGAAATATCCTTGACGCCTTTGACGCGTTCCACTCCACTTGACACATCTACCGCCCAGGGTCGGGTTTGCGCAATCGCATCCCCTACATTGCCGGGGTGCAATCCCCCGGACAAGATCAAAGGCAAGGGCAGATCATCAGGAATCAGGCCCCAGTCAAAGCATTCGCCGGTTCCTCCCGGTGCCACAATTGACGGTGTATCGCACAAAAGTCCACGTGCAGAGGGATACCGCCGAGCATATTCTACCAAATTCAGGTCGGGTTTGACGCTGACAGCTTTGAGATATGGCCTTCCCCAGCGTTCACACTCGTCCCTGGACTCCTGACCGTGGAACTGCAATACATCGAGCGGCACGTGCTGCAATACTGAGCCGATCGTGTCTGCTGCGGCATTAACAAAGAGGCCTGTGACAGACACAAATGGCGGCACTGACAAAGCAATTTCCCGCGCCAGTCCCACGTCCAGATTTCTGACGCTTGGCGGATAAAATACCAAACCAATCGCATCCGCCCCGAGCCTTGCGACGTCGACCGCCATTTGCGGATCTTTGATGCCGCAAATTTTAATGCGGCAAAACGACTTGCTTGAGTTCATTTCAGACTTTCAACAATCAGATCAAACCATGCCTGAATGTCGGCAATGTGTCCAGATCAAAGCTGTCCGGGTAAGTCACCCCCGTAAAATACAATCCATCCGGCATAAAAGTTGGCGGTGCAATGGTTCGATTTCGCACGGCAATGAGTTGTTTCATATACTCTGGAGGCTGTGCACCTTTGCCAATATGCACCAACGTCCCCATGATGTTTCTCACCATATGATGCAAATAACCACTGGCACTGGTGTCACAAATGATTAAATCCCCTACCCGCTGCAGATCGAATTGATGCATGACTTTGATCGGACTTTTCGCCTGACAGTCTGCAGCGCGAAAACTCGAGAAATCATGTTCTCCCAGCAGATGGTTTGCCGCTGCCTGCATGTTTTCCACATTCAGCGGCGTGTGATGCCAGCCAATCTTGCCTGCTTGAATGCCCGGTCGAACCGAGTGATTCAGCAGGATGTAGCGATAATGCCGTGCCATGGCTGAAAATCGCGCATGAAAAGTCTCGGGCACTTCCCTCGCCCAGAGTACGGCCAAGCCGTCGGGCAGGAAGCTGTTTACACCGCGTACCCAGGCAGTAATGGGGCGATTGACATCCACGTCAAAGTGAGCGATCTGCTTGCTTGCATGCACACCCGCATCCGTACGTCCCGCAGCATGTGCCCGAATGGGCTTGCCCCCCAATCGCATCAGCGCGTGCTCTAATACATCTTGTACGGACTGTCCGTGGGGCTGCGATTGCCACCCTAGAAAGGCCTTGCCATCGTATTCAAGCGCAATCGCTATCCGCGTCATACCCGCCTGCTTATATCAGCTCAGAAAAAACAAAGGGCGGTCCCGGTGGACAGCCCTTTGACCACGATTCGCGGATTATACCGTCAAATCTTGCTCAGCAACTCGTTAGCAATGCCCTGCTGCTCCTCATTACCTTCCTTGAGCGCTTCTTCCAGAATTTCACGCGCACCTTCCTTGTCGCCCATGTCAATGTAAGCACGTGCGAGGTCGATCTTGGTAGAGACGGGATCATCAATATCCTGCTCAAAGTCCAGTGGCGTATCTTCAACCGAAATATCAATCGGGTCTTCGAGATCCAGGCTAAAGTCCGGCTCAGGCAGCGACGGCGCTACCTCTTCTGCGGCGACCTGTGCAGGCTTTTCTTCAGTAGGCAATTCAAACTCAAAATCGAGCTTTTCTTCCGCCGCAGGCGAATCCAGATCCAGCTGGACATCAAAGTCGAGCGTTGCGGCTTCTTCTGCTACGTCCACGGCTTTTTCGCTACCGGCATCAGCCACATCACCCAGTACATCGAAGTCGAGCGCAAACTCGGGAGCCTCATTCGTCTCCTCGGTAGGCGCGGCATCCAGCGAAGGGACGGCGGGCTCGACATCCAGAGTCAGCGGCTCATCCAGTTGCGAAGCAATTGCCTGGCGAACTGCATCATCTACACCGCCATCAGCCGAAGCAATTTCGTCTAGCGGAAGTTCAAACTCTGCAGGCGGTTCGATTTCCAATTCCGGAGCACTCTCGGTGTCGATCGGTGCGGTCGCCAGAATATCATCGTCTACACCCGCCATATTGGGCACGGTGTCACCAATTGCAGAGGTGCCCTGATAGAGCGCGTTCTCCGGATCCAGGGAGCGACCCATTTCCGCAGCAGCAGACCACAGCGAGCCCGCGCCCTGAGTGGCGGAATGCAGATCTTGAGCAACCGAATTAAACGCAGACACATTCTTGCGCCCATTGTAGATTTCGAGCAGCTTAAGGCGAACCTCTTGACGACTGCCGTCGCGAGCCAAGGCGTCCTTCAGAATTTCTTCGGCCTGAGCGTCACGGCCATAGGCCATGTAGACCTCGGCTTCGGCAATCGGGTCTACCTCATCCGTATCGATCGTGCCCAGACCTTCACGACTAAAGTCGGTCAGGAATGAATTCTCGGTGACGCCGGTGCTAATCACACCACCGCCGGTATTCCCGAGTACGGTGTTGGATTTCAGATCTGAACCCGTAATGATGCTATCCTGGAATCCACCCTTACGGCGACGCAGGAACGCAAGCAAGCCGCCGCCAATCCCTGCAACAACCGCGGCCAATCCACCAATCAGAACCAGCGGATTATCAAGCAGTGACTCTTCCTTCGGCTCAGGAGGCAGTTCAAATTTCGGCTTTTTAGGCTTTGCCGGATGCTCTGCCGCTTTGTTTTCGGCTTTTGGCTCTTCCTTGTGCTCAGGCGCCGCAACCTTAGGCTCCTCCTTCGCGGCTACAACCTCTTTTTCGGGTGCCTTTGCCTGTTCCGCAGACTTATCCGCTACCGGCTTGGCCTCTGGCGCCTTCACTTCGGGCGCTGGCTTCGGCTCAACGGGTTTGACAGGTTCCTTTGCACCTGATTTTTCCAGTGCCTTTGCTTGCTCTCTCAAGGCCTTGGTACTTTCTGCCTGAGTTTGCATATCGTTACCGTGCTGCGACTTCATCGCCAGCACTTTTTCCATCTTCTTGACGTTCTGCTCAAGGTCAGACACGCGTTGCTGTGCATCATCCAGTGCCTTCTTGCGAGCAGACGACTCTTCCTTCTGAGCCTGCATCTTTTGCTGGATGCTCTTGCCTTCACCCTTTGACAATTGCAGCTTTTCTTTGTTTTCAGCTGCACCTGCCGGCTTGGGTTCTTCTACCTTGGCTGTGATCTTGCCCTGGGATGCGGCCTTGTCATGATCAACGGGCCGTGTCGTACCCTCATTGGCCAGACGATCGCGATAGGCCTTCCAGTCTTCCGCCTGCGCAACGATTTCCTTGTGCGCTTCACCGGCAGAAATGCTGGCGACTTCATCCTTACCCGGCACCTTCAGCACACGACCGGCTTTCAGACGGTTCATGTTGTTGCCGTCAAATGCATCCTGGTTATTGCGGTACAGGCTTACCAGCATCTGTTCAACGCTCACGCCATCCTGCTTTTGATTGCGTGCAATCGTTCCGAGGGTATCGCCCTTCTTGACCGTATACTCGCCTGTCGTATCGCTCTTGGGCTGTGCTGCCACTTCTTTACGAACAGGCGCTTCAACCTTGGGTGTTTCTACCTTGCTAACCGGCGCTTCGACAGGCTTCGGTGCCGGCGTGGTCACAACAGGTTTGGTTTCACGCGGCTTGGCGGCCTCAGGCGCAGCAATTGGCGCGATTGTCTTGCCCGGGGTATATCCAACTGGATCGAGCAAAGCGGTGTACTCACGCAACACGCGACCGCCATCCCATTTCACTTCAATCAGGAAATCGAGAAAAGGCTCGTTAATTGATTGCGACGAGCGCACGGCAATGTAGTACTGGCCGTCATCGCGCTTGTTGAGTGCAAACTTGATGCCGAGGGAAGATGAAGGATAGTCAACATGTGCATCTTGATAGGCCTCAGGAGACGCCATGGCAATGTTGAGGGACTCCACCTCACCCGGTTGAACTGAAACCAGATCGATTTCAGCCCTGAGCGGTTGACCCAGCCCAGACAGGACATTGAGTCGACCGAGACCCGCAGATTCGGCAAACAGCGGCAGTGCTGTTAACGATACTGCAATTGCGCAGGCCTTGAGTTTAGATTTCATCCGCACAGCTTCCACCTTCATAGGCAAATTTGATTTCGACCGACAAAATAGCATCCGGACTTATCCGGAAGCAAGCGAGCACACCATGCGCCAATGGGTCGTGTTGGTTACGTGTTTCCATTTAGCGCAAACGCTCGCTTGAATTTCAAGATGATACATGACATTGGCGTAAAATCCACGCTTTCCAGCATTTGCGTCAATACATCACTCTTGCACCGAGCACATTCTTTTTGCAGGAATATGCGATGGGTGATAGTGCTGTATAGCCCACATCCAAACTGCCTTTAAATCTTCTTTCAGCAGTGAAATCGGCGGTGCCATTCCAAGGCAAGTAAAGACAATGAGCAATTGCTCCACTCTCTCGCTTTGTCCTTGTTTGAATATTGGTTGAGCGAGCGTCTGTTTGCTGAGTTTTTCGCCATTTTCATTAACAAGAACCGGCAAATGCAAATAGCGAGGGAGAGGCGCAAGGAATTGTTTTTGCAGATACATTTGTCGCGGCGTTGAATCCAGAAGGTCGGAACCACGCACGATATCCGTTACCCCTTGCCAGGCATCATCCACCACCACAGCCAATTGATAGGCAAAAAAGCCGTCGGCACGACGCAATACAAAGTCACCGACATCCCGCGCCATATCCTGACGGTATATCCCTTGTAAACGGTCATACAGGGTGATTTCACCCTCTTCCACGCGAATTCGCCATGCACGCGCAACGCGGCCCTGCGCCAGGCCGTTCCGGCATGTGCCCGGATATACCGGGCCATCAATTCCGCGAATAGACGAATCAGCGATCTCCTTTCGAGTGCATCCGCATCCATACACCGCACCCATCCGGATCAGCTCATTGAGCGCATCTTGATATGCATCAAGCCGGTCGCTTTGGTAGATCACCTTTCCATCCCATTCAAACCCGAATGCTTCAAGGGTTCGCAGGATGTCATCCGCCGCGCCGGGCTGCTCTCGCGGCGGGTCGAGATCCTCCATTCGAACCAGCCACTCACCTTGGTGGAAGCGGGCATCGAGGTAACTACCTGCGGCAGCCAGGAGTGATCCAATGTGCAGCGCACCGGTCGGACTGGGTGCAAAGCGCCCTCGATATTTGCGCGAATCTGTCAGATGTTCGGGATATATGGAAATAGCCATGGTGTGCGCGGAGATGCCTCTCGGTCTGCTACAATGCTGCATTTATTGCTGTCGCCGCATTGTTGAGGAATCTGAAATGACCTACGTTGTGACTGATGCCTGCGTGAAGTGTAAATATACCGACTGTGTGGACGTCTGTCCGGTCGATTGCTTCCGCGAAGGCCCGAATTTTCTGGTGATCGACCCTGACGAGTGCATCGACTGCACCCTGTGCGTCGCCGAATGTCCGGTCGAAGCCATTTACGCCGAAGATGATGTGCCTGCCGATCAGCAAGCCTACATCCAGCTGAATGCCGATCTGTCCAAATCGCCGAAGTGGACGCCGATTGTTCAGAAGAAAGAGCCGCTGCCGGATCACGAGCAGTGGGCTTCAGTGAAAGGCAAGCTGGATCAACTGGATCGCAACGGCGCCTGATTGACCGGAGCTTCCGTTCAAACGCCCCGCTTTGTCGGGGCGTTTCCGTTTCTAGTACATCCCGTTACGCAGGTGCCGCTTCTCTCATCTCCAGCGCCTCGGCAATATCTACCGCCACGCAGCGGCTGACACCCTGCTCTTGCATGGTAATCCCCACCAATTGATCTGCCATTTCCATCGTCAGCTTGTTGTGGCTGATGTAGAGGAACTGAGTACGCTCCGCCATTCGCTTCACCATCTCGCAGAAACGGCTGGTATTGGCATCATCCAGCGGAGCATCCACTTCATCCAGCAAGCAGAATGGCGCGGGATTCAGCCTGAACAATGAAAACACCAGCGAAAGCGCCGTCAGCGCCTTTTCGCCGCCGCTAAGCAAGTGGATCGTGCTGTTCTTCTTGCCGGGCGGACGTGCCATGATCTGGATACCGGCATCCAGAATTTCGTCTCCGGTCAGAATCAGCTCGGCCTGACCGCCACCAAACAAGGTCGGGAAAAGCTCTTGCAGACTGTTATTTACCTTATCAAAGGTGTCCTGCAGCATAGAACGCGTTTCGCGATCGATCTTGCGGATAGCCGATTCGAGTGTCTCCAGCGCCGCATTCAAATCATCGGCCTGCGTATCCAGAAAGCCTTTGCGTTCACGTGCGGTATTCAGTTCATCCAGCGCAGCCAGATTCACGGCGCCAAGCTGATTGATCTGCTGGGTGAGGCGGCCGATTTCCCCAACCAGACTCTGTACCTTCATCCCTTCACCCAGCAGAGGGCGTAAGGATTCCTCATCAGCACCAGCCTCTATCAACTCCTGCGTAAAGCGCTCCAGCGACAGCCGTGCCTCCTGTTCCTTCAGTTTCCACTCGCCGATGCGATCGCGCACCGGATCGAAGCCCTGCTCGATCTGACTCTTCTCCAGCTCTTTTTCACGCAAGGCATTGGTCGATGCATTAAATCGGTCGCGCGCAGCAGCAACGGCACGCTCACATGCAGCACGGGCATCGAGTGCATCTTGGAACCCTATGTCGAACTCACCTTCATCGACATTTTCCAGGTCAAATGCCGCTTCCTCGAAGCGCATCCGCACTTCTTCCTGCTGCTGGCCAAGCGCTTCACGGCGGCGTTCGATTTCGCCCAAGCGCGATTCAGCTTGCTGCCTTGCAAAACCAGCCGCCTGCGCTGCACGTTGCGCCTCCGCGAGACGGCTGCGATGGACGTCACGGGCTGTTTCGGCCTCCGCCTTGTTGAGGCGCGCGGTTTGTACGGTCTCTTCCAGTACCGGCATCTGCGCAGCTGCTTCGCTGGCCTCGATTTTTGAAGCTTCCAGCTCCATCACCGCATCAGCGATCTGCGCGGTCAGCTCTTCCAGATCAGACGCAAGTGAAGTCTGACGGCGCAATTTCTCATCTCTGGCCTGCGTCAGACGCGCCAGTTCGACCTGCTTACTGCCGCGCTGTTGACGGGTGGCATCAAGTCGCTGCCGGATATGTCGCAGCTCGCCATGCGCCTGCGCCAGTTGCGCCTCGACGTTGGCAAGCCTTGCACGAAGCGATTCGATTTCAGGCTGTGTTGTCGCAAGCGCGGACTCAATTTCTTCCAGCTCCTGCTGCCGTTCAAGTACGCCCCCTGCCTGGTCCGGCGCAAACCAGATCAAACTATTGGCTGTACGTAGATGTCCGGATCGCGTCACCCAGATCGTCTGTCCGTCAGGCGATTGCAATTCATCCAGCGCTATATCGTCTTCCACGCACACGACGTTCGCCAGCCACGCATCGAGTGCTGATTCGACCGCTGACTGCTCGCTGCGCACTTTAGCCCGCAGACTGTTCGCTGAAGCACTGAACTGACTGCCCGACCCGAACACCACCACCTGACGCGCCGGCGCAGGCATTTTTGGCAGCGAATCGACAATCAAGCCATGCATACGTTCCCGCAGCACGGATTCAAGCGCACGCTCCCAGCCGGATTCGATCCGCAGATACTGAAATACACGCTCCGCGCCCTCCAGCCCCTGTGATTTTACCCACTGGTCTAGCGCCTTATCGCTCCCGATGCTGGCAAGCAGACGCTTCAGCACATCCCTGCGCGCCAGCAGGCTGACTTCTTGCGCACGCGCCTGATCAAGCTGATGGCGAACGTCATTTCGCTCGTTTTCACGATCGTGAATGGCGGTTTCGTGGGATTCGAGCGATACCTGCAGCTCCTCCACCGCCATGGACAGTGTTTCCAGCTCTAACTGAAGAGTGTCCAGCGCGTCATCATCATGTTGATCGACGCCGCGCAGGTCTTGCTCAAGGCGTTCTGCTCGTGCGCGCATGGTATGTAGCGTGCGATCGAGATGCTGGGCCTGCTGTTCGGCCAGTTGTTTCGTTTGCCGCGCATGAGAGAACGCGAGCTGCGCATCTTCGAGCGCCGCGCTGGCCTGCTCTGCCGCGACATCCAGCTCAGGTACACCGCCCTCTTCTTCCGATACGCACATGACGGCATCTTCATGTGCCAGCCCGGCTTCTTCGAGCTGTAACTGCCACTCTGTCTGCTCATGCGCCAGATCGCTAGCCTGTCTGTTCAGAGTGTCCAGACGGGCTTTGGCCTCATTCATCTGGTTCTGCAGACGCTGGCGGGTTTCTTTCAGGTGCAGCAGGCGCTGCTCGAGCCGCGCCACCGTTGCAGCGGCATCGGCAAGACGGGTTTGTTCCAGCTGGGCATCGTCAGAGGCGGTATAGTTGGCCTCCCGCAGCAATTCGATCTGCGCTTCAGTCTCGCGCAGGCGGGACGTTTGCGATTCCAGCGCCAGTTCCGCTGCGGTGATTTCCTCGCGGCATTTATTGCTTTCGCGCTCGGCATCCAGCTTGCGCTGCAAGGCCAGCAGATTCTGTTTCTGGCTGATCGATTCCTTGATCTGATTAAAGCGCTCCGCCACCTCAGCCTGCGCAGACAGCTTTTCCAGCTGGGCATCGAGTTCGCGGCGAATGTCATCCACCCGCATCAGATTGTCGCGGGTATCGCCCATGCGCGATTCTGTTTCACGGCGGCGTTCCTTGTATTTGGAGACGCCTGCCGCCTCTTCGAGAAACGCCCTTAGTTCTTCGGGACGCGCCTCGATAATGCGCGAGATCATGCCCTGCTCGATCACCGCATAGCCGCGCGTGCCTACGCCGGTTCCCAGGAACAGATCGGCAATGTCGCGCTTGCGCACCTGCTGATTGTTGATATGGTAGGACGACTCCCCCTGCCGGGTCAGAATCCGTTTAATGCTGATTTCGCCGTATTGCGACCACGGCCCTGCAGCACGCCCTTCGGCATTATCAAAAATAAGCTCGACAGAGGCGCGCGCAGCGCCTTTGCGGGTATTCGAGCCATTAAAAATCACATCCTGCATCGATTCGCCGCGCAATTGTTTGGCAGAGGACTCGCCCAGCACCCAGCGCACGGCATCAATCACATTCGACTTGCCGCACCCATTCGGCCCGACCACGGCAACAAGCTGGCCGGGGACAGGGATGTGCGTTGGATCAACGAAGGATTTAAATCCGGCAAGCTTGATATGTGTGAGGCGCACGATGCAGGTTGTCTTGATTCAGGATGAGATTGGAAATGACCAGCCAGATTGTAACGAAAATCAGACCGTCACACCGGGATTGAACAGTCCATCCGGATCAAGTGCCTGTTTGATTGCGCGCATTAGACTACGTTCGACCGGATCATGATACTGATCAGCCGCAGCAACACGTAGGCGGCCAATACCATGCTCGGCGGAAATATCGCCGCCAAATTGCCTGGCCAGGGGGAAGAGAATGTCGTTTGACTGCGCTTCCAGCTCGGCAAAGCGAGACTTGAGCGCATGTGGCAGGGTCAAGTTGTAATGCAGATTGCCATCTCCCATGTGCCCGAACACAATCGGCATCACATCGGGCATCGCAGTGCGAATGGCATCTTCGGCCGAAATCAGGAAATCAGGGATGGCAGAAATGGGCAAGGCGAGATCTTGTTTGATGGATGGCCCTGCACGACGCTGTGCTGATGGAATTCGCTCTCGTAACGCCCACAGATTTTCGGCCTGAGCAACATCCTGAGCAATTACCCCATCCTGTACATCATAAAAATCAAGGACTTCCGATAGCTTTTGCGCCAGCACTTCGTCAGTATCGCTACCGGCCAATTCAATCAATACCGTCACTTTGGATGCTGACTCGAATGGCATGCGCACTTCGGGATGATGCGACACCATCAGCTGCATGGCTGCCTGGGTGATCAGTTCAAACGCTGTCAATACTTCGCCCGCACAAGTCCGTGCGTGTTCAAACAATGCCAATGCCTGATGTACATCGGAGACAGTGACCAAGGCCGTAGCGCGCCCGCGCTCTGCCGGCATCAGCCGCAGGCTGGCAGCGGTAATAATGCCCAATGTCCCCTCTCCGCCAATCAGCAGTTGCTTGAGATCGTAACCCGCATTGCGTTTGCGCAGTGCATACAGCGTGTTCAGAATCGAGCCATCCGCCATTACGGCCTCCAGCCCAAGCACAAGTTCACGCATGTTGCCGTAGCGCAACACCTGCAATCCACCCGCATTGGTCGAAATCAGTCCGCCGATACGGGCACTCTGCCCCGAGCCCAACCACATCGGAAACAGGCGCTGCTGTGCCGCCACTTGCTCCTTGAGTTCAGACAGAATCACGCCTGCCTCCACGATCGCGGAATACCCTGCTGCATCAATGCTGCGAATGCGATTCAGCCTGTCCATGCAGATGATGATGGAGTGATGCGCAAGCGGGGTCGCGCCACCTACCAAACCGGTATTGCCAGCCTGAGGCACGATGGCCACTTTAAATTCGCGGCAGAGCTTCACCACCGCTGCGGTTTGCTGCGCAGAATCCGGCAAAACAGCTGCCAGCGTCTGCCCATGAAAGCGCTTGCGTTCATCCTGCAGGCGGGATGCCAGTTTGTCAGGGGCGGTGATAATCGCATCTGCCGGAAGCAGTGCGTGAAGGCGATGAAGAAAGTCCATCCCCTGATGATACAGACAGAGAATGGACTTGGGGATGGGCGATTTGATGAGGCGAGATTAGGCCAATGCCGGACGTTGCCCCGTTAGCAGGTAGTCGATCAGCTCTTTGACCGGGCGGATGGAAGTGCCAAACGGCAGCGAACCATTACCACGGAAGAACAGACCCTTGTCGATTTCGCCACGCACAGCGGCAGCCAGCTTCAAATCGATACAGAATTGGCCAAAGCGCGCGATACCATCACGCAGGCCGCAGGTACCCAGACAGTCCATCCGCTGAGTGCAACGGCGCGGATCGGCCTGAGCCTTGGATTGCAGCGATTTTTCGCGATTCAGGTAATTGTTCAGCCAAGGCGTCATGACCGCGCGCGCAGGCAGACCAGCCACGCTCACAAACTCAACAATATCTTCCTGCTTGGCGCCTGCCAGCACATTTTTGAACGCCGGATGCGCATCGCCTTCTTCCGTTACGGCGAAGGCGGTGCCGAGTTGCACGCCGGATGCGCCTTCCCCCAGCCAGTGACGTACCTTTTCATGGCTATCAATGCCACCAGCCAGAATCAGCGGTACTTCGTCTTCGCGCAGGTAGAGCGAGCGGAACAGGGTCTTTACTTCATCCAGCACACGGGCAAAATCGAAACGCTCATCACGCAGATCGCCCACCTGTGCAGCGCCCAGATGACCACCCGCATGCGCCGGATGTTCGATTACCACCGCATCGGGCAGGCGTCCCTTTTTCATCCAGCGCTTGAGTACCACGCCCACACCACGCGCATCGGACAGAATCGGGATGAGTGCTACTTTCGGGAAATTGGCAGTCATTTCCGGCAGGTCAAGCGGCAGGCCTGCGCCCATTACAATCGCGTCGGCGCCGCTTTCACAGGACTGGCGCACCAGCGCCTGATGCTCGCCCACCGCTTTCATGACATTAACGGCGATCAGGCCGTTGCCATTGCTTAACCTGCGCGCAGCAACGATTTCGCGATCCAGCGCTTCCAGATTGGCGGCATCGATAGTGGCTTTGTCACGACAACGCTTGGTTCGTTCGACCAGATCATCGTGGTGATGACGGAGGTCGACACTTGCGATAGTACCGACAGCATTTTGAGCTGCGACGCTCCCAGCCAGCTTGTGAGCGGAAATACCAACGCCCATTCCACCCTGCACAATTGGCAACACTTCTTTGCCTGCCAACTGCAATTGTCGATACCACATAGTCTGCCCCGCCTTTTATCAAAATTGGCATGCAGTCTGACAGCGTTTTAAACGCGAGACATTGAGCCGCATCAAGAAGCGTCAGATTGAATTGTATTCAATGAACGACGCCCCTCGCAGGTGCGCCGATACATGCGGAGCAGCTTTTCGGCATTCAGTTCAGCCCCCCAGGCCTGGGCATGTGCTGCCGCCGCCTTTGACATGGAGGATAATCGTTCTTTAGATGCAATGACGGAAAGCACGCTCGACGCAAATGCTTCTGGATCATTGCTGGATGCCAATGCGCCTGCGCATCCATCCACCATATCCGCCACGCCCATCGCCGGAATAGCGACCACAGGCAAGCCTGCCGCCATGGCCTCAATGACAACCAACCCCTGTGTCTCGGTCAACGATGCAAATGTGAAGATATCTGCGGCAGCATAACAATCCGGCAACTCGGTATTGCGATCGAGATAACCAAGAAACCGCACATGGTGATCCAGATCGAGGCGCTTCACGAGCGTATGTAGATGGTCTTCCGCAGGACCTTCCCCGGTAATCAATAAGAGGAAGTTTGGATGCACATGACGAATGCGGTCTGCAGCATAAATCAGCAAATCAATGTTCTTTTCGTGCGCCGCACGCCCCACAAATAGCGCTACGATGCGCTCTTCGCTGATGTCATGCCTCGCTCGGAATGCGGTGCGATGTCCGGATGAGAACTGCTGGAGCGGAATCCCCGTGGGAATGACATCGATGGGTGCGGTCACACCGTACTTTAATAGGGTATCTCTCATGGGCACGCTAGGCGCCACCACGCCATCAGTAGCATTGCATTGCGAACGCGATAAATTGCGCATGATGGGTTTAGTCCACCCTGATGGAATCATTTTGGCGTAGTGCTCGACGTACTCCTCAAAAAGCGTGTGATAGGTCGTCAGCACCGGGACACCTAACTGTCTCGCTAACTTGATGCCTGAGTAGTGCGCAACAAAGGGCGTTTGAACGTGTACCAAATCATAATTTCGCGCAGCAAGCGAGGGCAGTTGCAGCATGAGATCACGCCGATTCATCAACCGGTCTTCCGGATCAAACGGGAGATAGCGCGAACGAATCCGGGTAATGCCACCTTCGGCGTAGTCAGTCGGATACTCAGGACAGATCAGATCGACTTCCACGCCTAATCGCGGCAATTCGCGGCGGAAAGTTTGAATAGAGGTTGATACCCCGTTGACACGAGGAAAGTAGACATCCGATACCATCAGAATCCGCACGCAAGACCCCACTCAATTCTTGATTAATGTGGTCGCACGCTAGCGGGATAAGATGTCAATACAGTGACAATGTGAGCCATCCGTCGCAAGAATACGACTTAAGGTCAGCATACTTTGCAAATCTGGCAAAAGCCAAATAAAATACCAATCAGTATGTCAATTGATGGATGACCCAAATTGAAGGCTGCAGCTCAAACCCAGAAGGAAGATCCAGCCGCCATGCGAAAACTTGCCGTTCAGGCACTTCGCGTGCTGGCAGAAAAGCGTCCTCTTGCAGAAATAAACTACGGTGATATTGCCACCGAAGCAGGTTTACCCTGGCAAACCATCAAGCGGGTACTGGGCCCGCGTGAACAGCTGAACATTTGGCTGGACGACAACACGCCGGAGCCACTGGACACCCGTGATCGTATCATTGAAAGCGCGGCACGTGTTTTTGCGCGTAAGGGTTATTTGTCCGCAACGCTCGATGAAGTGGCTGCTGACGCAGGCATGACCAAAGGCGCCGTCTACTGGCACTTTGACAGCAAAAATGAACTTTTCTTTGCGCTGCTAGACTCACGCTTCAAAACACAATTCGAGGAACTGCTACCGACCGAACTTGAAGCGCACGATGCAAATGCTGATGCCAAAGCGGCTTTGCTCGATCTACTGTCAGGCGTCGTTGATCGTCTGGAACATGACCCGGATTGGCCCCGTCTCCTGCTGGAGTTTATGGGTCAGGCCAGGGAAAATGAAGTGCGCAGGCGCTTGGGTGATGCCTATCTAGCATCCTACAAAATGTCCGCTCAACTCATTGATCATATGTATCGCGTGCGAGGTGACGAACCACCTGCCGATACCGAACTCATGGCGATTTTCTGGAGCGCCCTGATGGATGGATTGATCATGGCCTGGATTGTCAACCCGCTACATGTACGGATGGCGGAAATCATGCCACGTATCGTAGATTTGCTTTGGATGGGGATTGCGCCGCGCAAACAGTAAGCAGTTTGTTGCGGGTAGTCCATCCAAAATCTGTTTTCAACCCACGTTTCGCGGGGTTCATCGCATTACGATTTCAAATCTGCGTTTAGCCGGAGGATACTGGCTACGCATCAGTCATTCGCTATGCAGCAAACCATACAAATAGAATTATCCTGGGAGAACGTCGTGCAGAACATCATCGAAATTTTCACGGAACCGCGCGCAGTCTTTGAACGCATTCAAGATAAGGGACAGGGCTGGCTGCCCTGGTTGCTCGTTTCGATTCTAGGTGTCGCATCATCTTGGTTGTATTTCTCCAACGTTGACTCGCAGTGGTTGGCGCAGGAACTGGTACGACAAGCCAGCACCTCTGGCGCATCCAAAGTTACTGTAGAACAAATGCAAGCTTCGATCACCGGCATGAAATATGGCGGAATCATTGGTGCGCCGATCAGCGTCGCACTTCTGTTTGCACTTTCCGCTATCTATCTCTTGCTGGCAGGCAAACTCATCGGTGCCAATCAGGGCTTTAAGCAGTGGTTCAACTTTTCAGCGTGGGCATCGATGCCGGCTGTGATCAGTTCCATTGCTGCTATTGTCGCCGTGGTGACAATGTCGCCACAAACCGCAATGGAAACACTCCGGGTCACCACTGTCGATGCTCTGGTATTGCATCTGCCGATCGATTCTCCATGGCGCTCCTTTGCAGGCGCAGCTGACCTGATGAGCATATGGTCTATCGCATTGAGCACAATAGGATTGCAAGTCTGGACCCGATGCAGTCGGATGACTGCAATCGTGGTATGCGCGCTTCCATATGTTGTCATCTACGGAGTCTGGGCAGCCGTCATCGTGGCAAAGCATTGAAATCAAACTGAATTCATCATCAGAGTCGCGTAGTACATGACTCAATAGAGGCAGGAAATCATGGCATTGAAAAGCAAGAAAAAGTGGCTGGTTCTGGTGTTGATTGCAGGCATCATCGGCATTCCCGTTGTTGTTAAGTCCAATACCCGTGAAGCCGGACGCGAAGTTGAAACGGATAAAGTGGTGATGCGAACCATTCACCCAACCATTCTTGCATCCGGTACGCTAGCGTTTGGTACTGAGGTCGACCTCCGCTCGGAATTAACCGCAAAGGTAGCGGATATTTTGGTCAAAGAAGGCGATATGGTTGATAAAGGCCAGGTGCTGATCAAGCTCGAGCCTGAGAACTACCGCAATGCCATTGATTTCAATGAGGCTGGCCTTCGCCAGGCTCGTCTGGATATCGAACAGAAAAAGGCTTCACTCGAGCTGCAACGCCGAGAGTTTGATCGTACAAAGCGCCTCTATGAAGCAAAGATGATCGATGGCTCCAAGTATGACAACGCAAAAAGCCAGCTGACACTGGCGGAAGTTGCACTCAAATCCAGCGAGGAAGCCATTCTGCGCAGCGACAGTGCATTGAAGGATGCCCGCAAGAATCTCGCACGTACCGAAATTCGCGCGCCCATCGCGGGTCGCGTGGTGGCGCTGCCGATCAAGATCGGTGAAACCGCTATCCCGTCCATGCAAAGCATGGCCGGCGCACAACTGTTAACCATTGCGGACACCACTGCCATCAAAGCCGAACTCAAGGTCGATGAGGGTGATATTTCGCACGTTAGCTTGGGACAGAGCGTCGAAATCTTTGCCGCTGCATACGCTAATAAGCCACTCACCGGGAAGGTCAGCACCATCGCGCTTGCTCCGATCATCAACCCGACTCAAACCTCCCGCGCATATAAAGTAACCGTCATGCTCGAGCCGGGCAAGGAGGTGCAATTGCGTTCAGGCATGAGCTGCCGCGCGGAAATCATGCTGGGGAATGACGAGAAAAAGCTGGCCGTCCCTGTTGAAGCGGTCATGCAGGAGGAAAAGTCAGGCCAGAAGCAGCCTGAAACCTACGTCTGGATTGCATCCGGTGGAAAAGCTGAAAAGCGCGTTGTTAAAACAGGTCTCGCTGATGATCGCTGGCAGGCGATTGAAACCGGTCTGAAAGCAGATGAACAAGTGATTGCTGGTCCTGGTAAATCTTTGCGCGAACTGAAAGCAGGTGATGCGGTAAAAACCAAACCGCGCGAGGTGGGCAAGAGCGATAAATCCGGCGTCACCGTTCAAGTGAGCAGCGCTGCAACGACAGGACATAGCGCATGATTGACCTCATCCATATTCGTAAACGCTACGTCATGGGCGAGGCTGAATTCATGGCGCTGGATGATGTCAGCCTAACTATACAGCGCAATGAATATGTTGCCCTGCTCGGTCCATCGGGTTCCGGCAAGTCCACCATGATGAATTTACTCGGCTGCCTCGACACGCCAACAAGTGGGCAATATCTGCTCAACGGTACTGATGTTGCCACCCTGAACGATAACGAACTGGCACGTATTCGCAATCGGGAAATCGGCTTTGTGTTTCAGAGTTTTCATCTGCTTCCGCGTATGTCAGTACTAGACAACGTGGCTCAACCCTTGATTTATCGGGGCATGTCTCCATCGGACCGCAGACGCCTTGCGGCTGAATCACTCGAGCGTGTCGGATTGGGTACCAAGCTGAATCACCGACCGAATCAACTCTCCGGCGGCCAACGCCAACGGGTTGCAGTTGCTCGAGCCCTGGTCGGCAAGCCATCCATTCTCCTGGCCGATGAACCAACAGGCAATTTGGACTCCAGAACATCGGAAGAAATCATGGCGCTGTTTGACGAACTGCACGCTGAGGGGCAAACCGTAATCGTGGTGACCCATGAGCCCGATATTGCCGCCTACTGCCATCGAAGCGTGCGCCTGCATGACGGAAAGATCGTTCACGATGGAGAGAATCCGCACCGCCGTATGCCTGTACTGGAGGCCGCGACATGATTTACGTGATTCTGGAGGCGTTTCGATCGGCACTGGCCAGCATTCTGGCTAACCGCCTGCGTAGCGCACTGACCATGCTGGGCATTTTGATTGGCACCGCATCGGTTGTTGCTGTAGTCGCACTGATGAATGGCTTTGGTGACTCCATTAAAGGGCAACTATCCGACTTCGGGGGTTCATCTGCTCGTTTGAATGCCAAGAATGATCGCAGCAACTGGCGTACCGGCAAATGGAATCAGCTCAAGCGCGCCGATATCGATCTGCTGCGTTACCGTGTGCCGGGAATATCGCATGTTTCACCCGTTCTGTATGCAAACTTTGGTGCAGTCTCTTACAAAGGCAAGAGTTCGACACCTCAGATTCTGGCCACCACGCATGAAATTTCTTTTGTTGAAACACGCTTCACAGCACAAGGGCGATTTCTAACAGCCAATGACGACATAACCGGTCGCCATATTGCCGTGATTGGCGATAAATTGCGGGCCGATCTGAATTTGCCTGCCAATCCGATCGGTGAATTTATTCAGGTCGGCAATAACTGGTTCAAAATCGTTGGCGTGCTCGATAAACGCGGTGACTTCCTAGGCATGAGTCAGGATGATCTGATTTATGTCCCCTTTGAGGTAGGCATGTCCCTCACCGGTGAGGAAAATGCCAACTTCCTGGTGCGTTTTGCAATCAGTGACCCCGACAAAATGGATGCCACTTTGGATAGCGCCCGCAGAGTCATGCGGCAAGCGCATCACATTACCAATCCGGATAAGGATGATTTCGAAATTGAGACCTCCAAGGAGGTCGCCAAGATGATTTCGAATATTACGAACACCGGAACGGCAGTACTGGGCGGGATTGTCAGTATTTCACTGCTGGTAGGTGGGATTGGTATTATGACGGTGATGCTGGTATCCGTAACCGAGCGTACACGTGAAATAGGCATCCTGAAGGCCATTGGCGCCACCCGCCGTGACATTTTGATTCAGTTCCTGATCGAAGCATCTCTTCTGTCACTGATTGGCGGTGTTATTGGCATCATTCTGGGGATTGGGCTTGGACATGGAATATCGTCATTGATCCCAGACTTCCCACCTGCCTCAGTTCCAATCTGGATTTCGGTAGGCTCCGCATTGTTTTGTGCGCTTGTTGGTGTGGTATTCGGCATTATGCCGGCATCAAAGGCGGCCAATCTGGATCCGATCGAAGCACTGCGTTACGAATAAGCATCTGATACAGCAATAAAAAAGGCCGGCAAGTCTGACTTGCCGGCCACAAAACTGCCGCACGATGAACGGAAACTCCGAATTGCGCAGCAGCGACAGGATCATTATTAGCCGCTCTTGAGTAGAGCCAGCACCTGATTCGGAACCTGATTGGCTTGTGCCAGCATTGCAGTACCTGCTTGCTGCAAGATTTGCGAGCGCGTCAGATTTGCAGTTTCCGATGCAAAGTCCGTATCACGAATCCGGCTACGCGCTGCCGACACATTGGTCGACGTCGTATTCAGATTTGAAATGGTGTCGGTGAAGCGATTTTCGATGGCGCCATATTTCGAGCGCAGGTTATCAATGACCTTGATCGCATGATCAATTGCCGTCATCGCAGCTGTCGCGCTAGCAGCAGTCATGATGCTAATCCCCGAGCCAACAGTTCCCTTGGTGGCCTCTTCATTCTGACCAGCCAATCCGAACTTGGTCAGGCCGGTTCCATTGCTTGGCGAACCATTACCCTGCACAGAGATAGACTTCCCGTCCTTGCCCTGCAACTGAATCGTACCGCGGGCAATAATCTGCGTACCCACAGTTGTGATCGTCGGGGTCAGCTGAGTCGGTGACAGGTAGGCACCTACCACAGAGCCGGGTGTTGATGAGCTGTTCTTGACTTGGATATCGACGCCTGAAGTCGAACTCAAAACCAGTCGACCTGTGGTTGTATCGGCTGTTGCGACCACCCCCGCGATACCGGTCGAGTTGATTTTCGCCACCACTGCAGCCAGATCGCTTGGCTGTGTCGAGAACTGCACAGCCACACCATTCACGGTGAAGGCGATTGCATTGGTTGCAGGGGCCATCAAGGAGAGCGAAAGCGTCAGCCCCAGTGTGGTCGATGCGGTGGCAGTCACCCCTGTCTGGGTTTGTACCGCATTGATTGCTGCGGCCATGTCTGCGGCTTGGCGCGTGGCAGAGGTGCCAACCATTACGCCATTGATCCGGACGACATCATTCGCGTTATTCGCCGGGTTGTACTGGCTACCGGCACTCATTGTGGAATAGGTACCCCCCGCCGATCCAGTATAAATCACACCAGCGGCCACCACGATGGTAGAACCACTTGCCTGATTCAGTCCGAGCTTGTGCAGATTGGCTGCTGGCGTATTGGTCGACGTCCCAAAATTAATGGGTTGTCCATTAGACGACGAAAACGCCAGGTATCCGTTGTATGTCCCGGTCACCAAACCAGAGTTGGCAGGCGTGCCGCCAATGGTAATAGGCTGCCCCGTATTGTTGGACAGAACAAGATTGCCATTCGAGCCAATGGTAGCGGTCAGGCCAGCGACTTGCTGATTGATATTATCCACAAGCTGCGTGAGGCTGCTCGACGTAATAATCGTCACAGGCGCAGTCGTCCCGACAGCAATCGATAAGCCGGTAATCGGGTGCGACGCGTCAACAGTCGCAGGCGAACCCTGCAAATTGTTGTATGCAGTGGCAGTGACATTTGTCTGCCCGGATGCGGTATTAATTGCCGTCACCAGCGTGGACATAAACAGCTTGTTCAGCGAGTACTGGCCGGCCGCATACAGGGACACCGCCGCAGACATCCCTGCAATCTGAATCCCGTTAATTACCAGATCACCAGCCTTGGGTCCGCTTGCAGATCCGAACATGGATGCCAATTCCATGCGGGAAGACACCATCGTCCCCAGTGGAACATTAGAGTTCAATCCTAACGTCTGGGTATTCACTTCACCTGTTGTAAATGAAATGAAGTCACCCGCATTTGGCCCGATCTGGAAGCTAAACGGAGATGCTGCGGTTGGCCCGGTAAACAATGGCACATTATTGAATTGTGCGTTCTGTGCAACCTGATCAATGGCCGAGTAAATCTGATCGACTTCGTTCTGCAGATTGGCTCGATCACTGGTACTGTTTGTACCGTTCGCGGCCTCCACTGCAAGCTGTCGCATCCGCTGCAGCATGTTTCCGATGCTCTGCAAATTGCCTTCCGCCGTCTGGGCTAAGGAAATGGCGTCATTTGCGTTCCGGGCGGCCTGATTCAAGCCATTGATCTGTGCGGTCATACCGTCAGAGATCGCAAGGCCCGCAGCGTCATCCGCAGCATTGTTGATGCGCAGACCGGTTGACAATCGTTGCAACGAGGTCTGCAAAGATCCCTGCGAAGAATTCAGCGCCTGTTGCGCTTGCAGGGACGCGATATTGGTATTGATTACAAGCATGATTTCATCTCCTGTACTTTGGCCCCGATGTTCAGGTCAGTCTCGACCGGCTCAATCCGGACGAATCCAGCTGACCCGGTCATGTACGCGGCCCACCACGCACATGGTCCTTGCATCACGCGAACATACTCACGCTTTACGCGCGTTCGCCGACACCGGGGTTTCCATGCAATGCCGCCACCGGCCCTGCCCATCGATCCTCGATACACCATTAGAGAGTCGCCTTGCAGGCATTCGGACGCCACTATCAAAGCATTAAGCGTGCCAACTGTAAAACAGGGATTTGAATATGACTTTTCTGTGTAAAAGGCTGATTTCTAGCCATTTTCCGGAGAAATCGATTGCGCGCGGCAAAATATGAACAATCAGGCGGCAGACATTGCCGAGAGGGAGGAATGCTATTCAGGGCTATTTCCGGCGGAGGTAGGCAGCTTTAACTGGCTCAATACATCCGACTGGCCTGACTTTTTTTCGAGCGAGTGCAGGAAAGCTAACACCTCAGCCACTGCACGGTACAACTCCGGGGGAATGTGCTCATCCAGATTCAACTGCATCAACAAGGCAACTAATGCAGCAGACTCATGCACAAAGACACCAGATTGCTTTGCCCGTTCGATAATGCTTTCGGCAATCAATCCCCTACCCTTTGCAACAACCCGTGGCGCATTGAGACCATCATGATAGGCTAGTGCAACTGCAGCCTGAGTAGGCTTGTAGGGTTTGGACACTTCAAGTTCCGGGGGTCTGCGTACTTTATCCATGTTTATCCCTCGGACTGCGAACGAATCTGGCAGCCAGCTAGCTCCAGTCCGGCAGCGTGCATGTTGAGCTGCAGTTGCTCAACGGCCTCGCGTATCGTATGAGCTGTCTCATCGTTAACCGACGCAAAATGGACACTAACCCGATTCCCCTGCAAACGCACGGTTGCACTGACCTCACCCAGCACAGGCATCGTCAAACGAACTTTGCTCCACCATGCATCGTGCTCAGTTGCCTCGGCGTGCTCGTGTTTTCCATCGCGCGCAACCTGCCATTCGAAGGGTTGACCCTGCCATGCTTGACCTTGAAAAACCAGGCGCTGCTGATCAATCTGGTCAAGTTGCCGCTGCACAATGGGACGTGAGATTTCGCTGAGTGCGATAAGCGGTTGCTTATCGGTTACATGCTTGGCATCCAGTCCGCTTTCGTCAACGCCGCTGCCGCGCACCATGCCTTGCTCGAGTGCCCTCACGCGCACATCGTCCTTGCCGGGCGAGCTGCTACGCAGGCCATTTGATTCATGCCCACTCTCGGCGTGCCCCATTTGCTCATGCACGAATGACTGCGCCCGCGGGGATACGCTTGGCGGCGCACTATTCAGTTGTGACTCAGTGCCCGTTGCAATGGCAATACTTTCCGCCATTTCCGCGTGCTGCGGCAAAAATGCAATCAATGGCTCTACACCCGCTTGCGCCGGTGAATCTGGTGTTGAATTCGTGTGTGCCAAAATAAGAGCAGCATTCGAATTCGATGCCGGTTGGTAACTCTGGGTTAGTTTGGACGGATTCAGAGCCGCATGACTCTGCACAGTAAATTCGGTATGACCATCTGGCGGCAATGCCACATGAGGCTGTTCTGACATCGGTAATTCCTCTACCGATGCGTTCTCGTGCGGCGCAAATGAATCAGGCACAAGTCTACCTAAATGATCGCCCACCTGAGTTGTGCGCGGCGCCTGGATGCTTGACCATTGTGATGATGTCTTAGCTTCTTCTCCTGGCAGGGCGTTCGGCAGTTCACGACTGAATGCATACTGAGGCTCTTTAGACAGGTCAGATTGGCTATAGCCTCCCGATATCCAACGGGCAAGATGACTCTCGTAAAACAGACCGCTTTGCTCAAGCGCTTGCTGTAATACGCCGGCTATTTGGGATGACAATTCTTTGCCGGTCTGGATGACCGGCATCCCGCCATAGAGTTGCATGACGCCAGTCTGAATGTCAGGCGTATCATGATCCAACAACTGGCCAATGATGGAACCCTCAGCGCTTAACAACGCCTGACTTTGCTCGGCTAAAGCCATGGCACCGGATTGAGTGATTTGCATACGCGATTGCAATGCAAATCCCAAGCCGCGCCCATTCTCGGTGACTTGAAGCTGAAGTTGATCGCCGCTTTGCGTATCCGGTGGCAAATTCATATCCAGTATCTGATCTTTGATCTGAACAGAAAATCTGCCGGAGGGGAGCTGGCCCGTGACGATGGCATGCAACTGTTCCCCTACAGAGAACAATTGGCGAACTTGGGCACTGGTATCATCATCAGCCTTAACGGGAACAGGCTGAACAGGCTCAACGATACTTTGAAGCAAGTTACTTTGAGTTGTTTGCGGGATCATGCCTATAGCTCCAGTGAGGGAGCCAGTCGGCTCCCGGATCAGGATGAGCGCGTTGAACGATATAACGCGATAATCAGTTCAGCCTCTCCTCTGGAGATGCCACACCCTGCAGCCACTGCTGCAGGATCCAGGCCTTGTCTCGCCAGCACAATGGCCTGATTGTAGGCTGAAGGTTCTTCAGTCAGCTTGGCTGACTCCTGATGATGTACGCCGATGGAAACAGGCGTGAGTCCAGACTTGATTTGCTGAACCTCTTTGCGCAGCGCATTCAGCTCTTGCCGCATCAGCTCATGCGAACCATTTTGTACTTTTACATCCGTACTGGAGCGGCGATTCATTCGATTGGCGAACCACAATCCCTCCGCTACGTACACGGCCACCAATACTACCGCCAGCACGATCAACTGCGTCCAGGAAATCACGATTGCACTCATGTCTTACCTCGATCTCATATTGCGCCTGGACAGCAGGCCCGCTGTATTCATACTAGCGGGTCTGATAGGTCATACCCAAGCGACGGTTCCTTGTAGATGAATGATCGATCTCAACAAGCGTTTCCGCCAATGCTGCCCGACATGCGGTTGCCCGACGCGTTGCATCTATATGCACATCATTGATCTTAAACAGAATACCCTGTATCTCCTGCCTAACAGAATCGGGCATTTCGGCGATATCTGCATCCGTCAATCTAAGTTGTGACAACAATTCTGCCTGAGCTTCCGCCAGAACCGGCAATTCTTGCCACTTTTCCGACATCGCAACTTCCATCATTTCGCGGGAAATTTCCAGCAAGCGCTGGCAGGTATCCATTACTGTCTGTACATCCTGAGTCATGATGATCCTCGAGCACGCTAATCCCATGCTTTATAAGCAAAAAATGCGCCAATGGCGCATTTTTTGGTCGGCAGCGACATTTAGGCATGCCCCCATGTTTTGGCTGGACTACTTCGTTCAACTGGTGGGATCAAATCCATGATCTGGTCAAGCGATTTGTTTTTTTCTTTGCTCTCTCGAGAATCAAGCTCTTCCCAGGCACTTTTCAATGTCCCCAGTAAAGTTAACACTTCATTTAGCTTTTCTTCATCGTTCTGAGCATTGCCAAAGAATAGACGAAACGTCATCCATGTATATAAGTCGTCCAAGTTCTGCGCAATTTCGCCACCGGCATTTTTATCCAGAGACAGCCTCAGGCCCTCTTCGATAATAGACATCGCCCGTTTGATCGCCAATCCCTTTTCCTGCTGTTGCCCGGCCTGCATATGAGTCCTGGCCTGCATGACAGACTGAATGGCTCCCTCATACAACATTATAATGAGCTGATGAGGGCTCGCACTGGCCACCCGGGTAGCCAATTCTACTTCCGCATATCGTCCTGCCGCATTGCGCATATTGGTCAAGTCCTTTTCCAGAAAGTCTGGATCAGCGTGCTCCGCTCTGTTAGCTATTTGATTTATTTAAACTACTGATCGCTTGTGTTAGCTGATTTCCTGTCGCTTGCAGTTTCGATACCAGAGTATCCATCGCAGTGAATTGCTTTTCGTAGTTTGACTTTATGCTAGCCAATCTGCTTTGCCAATCTGTCGCATCACTTTTCAAACGATTAATCTGATCAGTGATGGAGTTTGTTGCATTTGCAAAGATGCCCGATTTTGAAAGCATACCTTGCAGTGATTTTGACAATTGATTCATTGTTCCGCCACTATAGCTAACGGAACCAACCGATCCTGTATCAGGGCCTAACACTCTAACCTGCAAACCTTGAATATTACCACTTGAGGCCGTCAACACCTGCCCCACTCCCTTGGCAGCCAGTCCATTGATTGTTCCCTGCACATCCACACCATTTACCCGTGTTGGATTAGCGAGCCCAAGCATGTTGGCAAACGCTGAATATTGACCATTAATGGATGGAAAATAGATGCCCGATGTTGTACCGTACGAATTAGAAGTAAACTTGAGTGCCTGAGTCCCGCTATCCCAACTGACCTGCACACTTGCGAGATTTCCCTGCAAGACAGAATCAGCATTAATTCTAGACTGCAAATCGCTGGCCAGCGCATTTCCGTCACTATAATGCGTACCGCCTGGCATATTTATCGTGCCTGAATTGACACCATTTACATTGATCGCGAATGACAGGCCGCTTGCCGGAACTGTAATGGATGAAAGCGGATTGCCAGAACCATCTTTATCGAAAGTTGTACTCGGGATAGCCCCGCCGGAAATGCTGCCCTGGGTAGCCAGCTGCGTGACGTTTACCGGATAGCTTCCGCTTGGGACACCAGCCAATGCATTCATGTACTGAAGTTGGGTCGTACTGGTGCTCCCCGCTTGAGACATGACAGATGCAACTGATTTAGGGTCTTTGCTCAGTGCAGCATTAAAGGCAGCCGTATCCAGCGTCATCTGACCACTACCCTGGTCATCCAGATTGAATCCCAAAGTTGCAAACGAATTATAAGAGCCACTACCGTTATAGGTATTCAAGACAGATGAAATCTGGCTTTGCACTTGCTTGATCGAAAAATCACCATTTAAAATTCCCGCCGTACCAGTGGCGCCATCAAATGATGAATACTGGTTAATCACACTCACGACATTATTATAAGCACTGACAAAATTCTGCGCTGCAGTCGTAATTGCTGTCTGGTTTTGACTAATGGAAACCGTTGTAGGATTACCCGTCGATGCCTGTAGCAAATTAATGGTCACGCCTGACAATGCGTTCGATACCGTATTACTAGCAGAGCTCACGGGTACGCCATTAATCTTTAGGGCGGCATTGGCAGCTGAAGTGTTCTGCAACATATTCTGACCGCTACCCACTGCAGCAGTTGGATCAAAAGCCATTTGCGATAAATTACTACCGCTCGTCAGCGCATTACCATTACTATCGAGCGCAGAAATCTTCATAGAATTATTACCACCAGTGGGACTCGCCATCACCAAGTGATACTGACTACCATCATACAGAATACTGGCTTTCACGCCAGAATTACTGGCGTTAATTGCATTCATTACACCCGTTAATGAGTTATTCGTACTGTCAATTTTAATTGAGATAGTATTGGCATTCGCATTGGCGGTGAACGCGCCACCGCTATATTGTCCGTTATTCAAAGTACCCGTTGTGGTACCCAGCGAAATATTCAGGGTTCCCGTTCCAACAGTTGCATTGGCACTTGCAAACCCGCCGCTCTCTAATTGTTGCGAGGTGGCCAATGAGTTGACTTCAAGCGAAAACGAATTGATATTCGCCGCAGAGGTGGCGGTCACACTGGCTAATGAGCTATTTGCTACTGTTGCCGAATAATTCTGATACAGACTAGTCGCACTCATGGCGGTACTAGCCTTCTCGAATGATGCGACCGCTGTTTGAATAGCGGTGTAAGCAAGATTCTTTTTCACGAGCTCGCTGGATCTCTGCTGAATCATGGTCAGTGGCAAGCTCTCAACCGTCATCAATTTACTGATGATGCTGCCGATATCCAAGCCTGAACCAATCCCTTGGGCTTGAATGAGGCCCGAACTGGACGAGCTATTGCCTGACAAGCTCGAAATAAGATTGGATGCAAGGGTGTTTGCAACCGAGCTAGACGTGCTTGAACTTGTTGATCCGGTAGACGAAGTAGTCATGATGCTTTCTCCAGCAGCTAAACTGGACTCGATGCAAGCAATTTGTGCGCCATCAAGCCTGACTACGAATCAACAGCCCCTGGAAGCGATCAATCGCCTTGGCGATAGACACCGCTTCCTCCGAGGGAATTTGCCGAATCACCTGCTGATTCTCTGAATCCACCACCCGGACAATATTCTTTTTGGACTCTGGATCGACCGAGAATTTCAAACTGACATTCAGCGCCGATGTCATGCTATTTAGCTTGGATACAGCTTCATTCACCGCGCCAGACGTGGCGGATTCCGTAGCGCCCGCACTACCTGTGCGGTGACTGGCCTCTGCATGCGCGGAAGCCGATGCTTCCTGAAGCTGGTTTGCAATATTGGCACCCGTTTGTGCTGTTGCAGTCCCGCTCTTGCTTGCCAGATCCTGAGTTGCTGCGACCGCAGCGACACCATTGACATTTAATTGCATGGTTTTTACTCCTCGCAACTTCGCCCCGATACGAGTTTAACGTACCGGGGCTTTGAAGTTACATTTTTGGTCCCTTTCCCTTACCAGCGGTCAGGGACCTGTCACCCTAGCCCCGCTCAGCTTACTTCAAGAGGCTCAGGATGCTGTTTGGCAGGGAGTTGGCTTGAGCCAACATTGCCGTACCGGCTTGTTGCAGAATCTGCTGACGAGTCATGTTTGCAGTTTCCGATGCGAAGTCGGTATCCTGTACGCCGCTACGTGCCTTGGCCATATTCTGCGAAGTGACTTGCAGATTAGACACTGTTGCTGTGAGGCGGTTTTGCAGTGCACCCAGCTCAGACTGCTTGGTATCGACAATCTTGATTGCATTATCGATGGCAGTCAGGGCAGCGTTTGCACCTTCCACTGTCGTCACACTCAAGCCAGCAGCTGCCGAACCCACACCCGTTGCAGACTGACTGTTTTCCGACACCAGACCAAACTTCTTCAAGCCACTGTTGTTGTAGGGTGACAGAATCGACAGAGCCTTGGAGAAGGTACTGAAGGTACCTTCGGTGCCTGCGCCATCAATCTGAACCGAACGACCATTTACACCCTTCAGCGAGATCTCGCCGCGAATCACGACGAAGGTACTGGTGATACCGGACACCATGGCGGTCGTATCAGACGCTTTGCGGTAAGCGGCTGTAATACCGGAGTTGGTAGAGGTATTCTGCACCTTGATATCCACACCGGACGACGAAGTCAGTACCAAACGACCGGATGTCTGATCTGCACTTGCCACAATACCAGCCAGACCGGAATTGTTGATCTTCTGAACAACCTTTGCCAGATCGCTGTGGTCGGTAGACATCGCCGAGAACGCAATCTTGTTGCCGTTGATGGTGATACCACCAGACAACTTGTTCAGACGCAAGCTCAGCGCAACCGAAGTAGAGGCCGATGCAGTGACACCAGTCTGACCGGATATCTGGTTAATTGCCTGTGCCATGTCAGATGCTGCACGAGTATTGGCGGCACCAACCAGTACCCCATTAATCTTGACGATATCAGTGGTGTTCTTTGTCGGGTCATATACAGCAGAGCCACCGGAGCTCTTGGAGAAGATAGTGTATCCAGAACCTTCCTTGAAGACACGCGACCCTGTCACTACCACCCCATTGCCTGCAGTTTGATTCAGACCCAGAGCGTTCAGGCTGTCCTTGCCAGTTACATTGCTCGAACTACCCGAGGAAGGATTGATACCTGCAGCAACAGAGATCGGCTGTCCGCCTGCGCTCTTGAAGGAGAGATAGCCTTCGTATGTGCCGGCGGTCATACCGGAGTTAGCAACATTGCCGCCAATTTCAATTCGATCACCCGTGGTGTTATTCAGCACCAGGTTGCCGTTCTGGCCAATGCTTGCCGTCACACCCGCCACTTGCTGATTGATATTATCAACCAATTGCGACAGGGTAGACGCATTGTTGATGGTGGTTGCAGTGCCGCCACCCACTTTGATTTGCAGCCCGCTGACAGTCGAATTAACCGATACAGTCGCGGTTGCGCCCTGCACGTTGTTAAACGCTGAAGCGGTCACACCACTCTGTCCTGAGTAGGCATTGATCTGCGACACAATATTGGAGACAACCGGTTGACCACCACCGCCCACAATATTGGAAGAGAACGATACCTGAATACCATTCAGCACGATACCCAGTGTGCTACCTTGAGAGAAGGCACCCAGGCGGCCGGAGGTCAGTGATCCAGAGCTAATGGTGGAATTCAGCGATAATGTCTTAGTACTGACTTCACCAATCGTGAAGCTCATTTGCTGTCCTGCATTTGCACCTACTTGCAAGGTAATCGGCTTGGTCGCTGTGGTGCCAGAAAACAGGTTAATCCCGTTAAACTGCGCGGAGCTCGAGATGCGGTCGATTTCCGAATAGAGCTGGGAAATTTCTGTTTGGATGTCCTGACGGTTCGAGTCGGTGTTGGTACCGTTAGATGCCTGAACAGCCAGTTGACGCATACGTTGCAGAATGTTGCCGATCGATTGCAGGCCGCTACCTGCAGTCTGTGTCAGCGACACACCATCTGTGGCGTTTTGGGCGGCTTGGTTCAAGCCGTTTATTTGTGCAGTCATCCCATCCGAAATGGCCAGTCCGGCAGCATCATCAGCCGCACTGTTGATACGCAGGCCAGTTGACAGACGTTGAAGGGATTTTTGCAGCCCCATCTGCGAGCTGTTCAACGCATACTGTGCCTGGAGGGAGGCAATATTGGTGTTAAGCACTAAAGCCATGACAATCTCCTGAGTGTGAAGGCTCGACTTGCCTGTCCGGAGCCAGTAAATCCATGTTCTGCGCTACCTGTCGAATTCGGGTCGGCAATGATTGCCTGCCTGGACCTTTCAACGGGTGGCCATTCAGACCACTTCCTAGGCCACTTATCGTCAGTGGGGCGGCAAACTTTAGGCGCAGAGCGGCAATTTTTACCGTCGAGGGCTTCAATCCGACCAATGGTCATTTTTGCCGTCCGGCATGGAAGCCTTTGCCGCCCTTAAATGACTCGAGCCGCACAACAGTGCGGCTCGCCAGAGGATGCGTACCTAGATATCGCGAGAGTGCTTAGCTCAATAAGTCCCATGAGACGGGTGTGCCGCGCCTAATCGCGCGCGCAGCCTTTCTACCGAGTACCATTTCAATCATCCCCGGCGGTAATCCGTGTCCGGGACGGATCGCCTTCACGCAATCCGCCGTCACGGTCTCTCCCGCAGCAATATCCTTAACGACATACAGTGAGCGGCGATAGGCCAAAGAAGCCTTTTCTACCGATGTCGGACCGTACACCACCTTGCCCATCGCCTCCCACGCACGAAGAGACTCTGTGACCAGTGCGGATAATTCCTGCGGTTCAAGTGAAAAGGTTGAATCGACTCCCCCATCGGCTCGATTTAGTGTGAAATGTTTCTCGATCACGCTTGCGCCGAGCGCGACAGCCGCGACCGATGCCCCTACTCCCATGGTGTGGTCAGATAGACCGACCTCACACCCAAATAATTCGCGTAGATGAGGGATGGTTCGCAGGTTGGTGTGTACAGGGGAGGCCGGATACGTGCTGGTACATTTAAGCAGTACGATGTCTTCACAGCCTGCCAGCCTAGCGACTCGAACAGACTCATCCAGCTCGGCAACCGTCGCCATACCAGTGGAAATGATTATGGGCTTACCCGTTGCCGCTACTTTACGAATAAGCGGTAAATCGGTATTTTCAAAACTGGCAATCTTGAAGGCAGGTACATCCAGACTCTGCAAAAAATCGACGGCCGTTTCATCAAATGGCGTCGAAAACGCCAGCATGCCTAATGACTTGGCGCGCTCGAATATGGGTGCATGCCATTCCCAAGGGGTATATGCCTGCAGGTATAGCGAATAAAGCGACTGCCCCTTCCACAGACTATCGCCCTGACTGATATGGAACTCACCTTCGTCCAGATCAAGCGTCATGGTGTCGGCTGTATAGGTTTGCAGCTTGAGCGCATGTGCACCAGCCGCCGCTGCTGCATCGACAATAGCCAGCGCTCGATCGAGCGATTGATTATGATTTCCACTCATCTCCGCAATGATAAAGGGGGGATGATCTGAGCCTATCTGTCGCGTCCCTATCCGCATACTTCCTCCTCGTGCCAAGCTAGCGCACCTGTTCAAGCGATATGGCGCATGCTGATTCAAGCGCATACGCTACACGCTCAGCACCCAGCCCATCCACTACACCCATAAGCTGCTCGGGCGTGTGACTCAGAATTAATCCGCGCGTATCGCGAATGGCAGTGAGTGCTACTTGCCAATCTTTTTCACTTACCTCATCTGCCGAACCAAGCAGTTTGATCAGCCCTAGCCTGTCTAGCCAGGCTGCAATCACTTTCTGATTTTCCGCCACCGTAACCACCAGTGTCGGCAATCCCATACAAAGCCGTTCCCATGTAGTGGTTCCGCCCGCTCCAATCGCCACATCAGATGCGGCCATTATGTGTGCCAAGCCTGCTTGTGGCGGCAAAAGATTCAATCCGGGAACATGTTCAGACAGTTCAAGAAGCACAGCCCAGTCCTCATGAGTCGGGGACAGGATGATATCCATCTGTAAACTGGATGGCGCTAGTTCAGCGTATGCCTTTGCCAGCTTCAGACAGAGATGCCACCGGTCTGTACCGCCAAAGCTAGCCATCATCTGGAGAGGATCTGATTGGCGCCGCTCCTTCATGCGTTTTTGTCGCTGCTGACGACATTGCACATAGTCGGAGTGCAGGATGGCAAAATGTGGGCCGAGCAACAATTGGCACGCCTCTGGAACCAATTTGATGTAGCGGGAGTTCTGATCATCCAGCAAGTTTTGATCAAGTAAGAGATCGCATGCATGTGGGCGATTGGCCAAATCATCCAGAACCATGAGATTGGATACCCCCAGAGCACCTTTGACAGCGGACTCCCAATGCCCATCCAGTCCATAGTGATCCACAATCAGCACATCAGGGGCAAAGGTTCGCAGTGCGTCAATCGTCTGGCGTGCATCCGTCTCCCAGTCTAAAGACTGCGGAGATCCGATGACCCAATCACCATTGAGTGCTGGGCTGGGCAAACGATAAACCGCCAGGCCGGCTTGTTCGATCCAGTCGCAACGATGCCCCATATCCGTTCGGCAGACAAACGCCACAACATGTCCGCGCGCGCGAAGCACCTGAGCGAGCGTGACACACCGTACGATATGCCCGGTGCCTATCCACCCGGACGCATCCGCGCGAATGGCAATGCGCATGCTCATCAGTCCGGTACTCCCACTGTATCCATATCCGCAAGTACCCGATGCAGTACCTCTGCTCTTTTCCAGTCTTCTGGCACATCAATATCCTGCACACGATGGCGGGGAATGGGTACGGCAACCGCATTCGCTTGAAACGGATGAATCCCGCTTGTCCATGCCTGCTGGGTACCCCAGTAGAATTGTCCGGCATCATGCCACGCAGTCGGTAAATCCTGAGATCGCGTTCCGGCATGCTCCGGCCAAAACATGCTTGCACCGCTCTGCGGATCAAGCCTCAGTGCACGTTGAATTGGGAAAGGAAATGTCGTCACCGGAAATGCATAGTCTGCCTGGCGTTCGAGCATTAAAGCACAGCCTTGTCTCAGGTCTTCCGGCAGGATGAAGGGCGCGGTTGCATAGATGCAGCAGATCAGCGCATCAGTAGGCAAATTGCCAAGCTCGGCCATGGCATGCGCTACAACAGGAACCGTTCCACTATGATCATCGGCCAGATGGGAAGGCCGCAAAAAAGGTACCTCAGCGCCTGCCTGCAACGCAATCCCGGCAATCTCCTCATCATCCGTTGATACCACGATTCGATCAAAACAGTGGCTTTGTTTTGCCGCCTCTATTGACCACACAATCATGGGTTTACCATGAAACAGACGAACATTTTTGCGGGGAATCCGCTTGCTGCCGCCTCGAGCAGGAATAATCGCGACATGGGACATTGCGTTCACCGTCCACAGGTTTGCCGACAATAAAAATCTGGCGCGGTTTAACTGACTATGAAACTAAGCAGGCACGGTGTCTAAAGAAGCCTTGAGCGCTGCAACCACGCGATCTTGCATGGACTCGGTCATGGCCGGAAAAAGCGGAAGCGTAATCGAGGCCTGATAAAAGCGCTCGGCGACCGGGCAATGCCCTGGCCTGAATCCCAAATCCTGATAATACGGCTGCAAATATACAGGTATGTAATGCACATTTACCCCTATGCCAGCCAGTCGAAGTGCCTCGAAAGTTTTCCCTCGAATGGATGCATCATGCAACTGAACAGTGTAGAGATGCCAGGCGGATTGATTCAGCCCTTCGATGGCCGGACATTGCACAGGCAATTGCTTAAGCAATCGATGATAGCGCTCAACCAAAAACCGTCTCTGGGTTAGAAAGGTATCTATTTTCTTGATCTGGCTAAGGCCGAGTGCCGCCTGGATATCTGTCATCCGGTAGTTGTAACCCAATTCCAGTTGCTGGTAATACCACGCGCCATCAGGTTCGCCCCGCATGAGATTGGCATCGCGGGTAATGCCATGACTACGCAAACTTGCCATTCGCTCAGTCAAGCCACGATCCCGTGACAGCACAGCGCCACCTTCACCCGTTGTAATGATTTTCACAGGGTGAAAGCTAAATACGGTTGCATCAGAAAAACAGCAGGCGCCAGTGGGGCCACGTGTATCGCTTGACCCGATTGCATGCGATGCATCTTCAACAATCTTAAACCCGTACCTAAGTGCCAACTGGTGAATGCGCGCCATATCACATGGCACGCCTGCAAAGTGTACCGGCACCACCACATCCGGCAGCGTGCCATTTACTTCGGCTTGCGAAAGCTTTTGAGTCAGCGCCTCGACAGATAGATTGCCCGTAGCAAAGTCCACATCCACAAAATCTACCGTTGCCCCGCACATCAGCGCTGCATTTGCTGTGGCCACAAATGTAATCGGACTCGTCCAGACCCGCTTGCCGGGCGAAACGCCCAATCCGAGGTAAGCGATATGCAACGCCGATGTCGCACTATTGACCGCAACAGCATGCGCCCCCTGACAGAGTGCACTGAGTGCATGTTCAAAGCTAGGTACCGCCGGCCCTTGGGTCAGGAAATCGCTTTCCAGAACGGCACGCACCGCATCCAGATCTGCCTGATCAATTGATTGCCGGCCATAGGGAATCATTTTTGCGACTCGTTCAATGCATGAATTTCGTCGTCATTCAAAAACCAGGCATTTGTCGCCGAGCTATATTCAAACTGATCATCGACGGGCACACCCCGCTCCCCAATCTGATTCAACAGATAATTGACTCGGTCGGAAAACTGGATCGTAGGCTTGATGACATAGTGATCATCAAACTCCAAGGTCTGGAACGCCGCATCAACCGGCACCATCAATTCATGCAGCTTTTCGCCGGGACGAATCCCGATTAGCTTAAATGGCAAATCAGGCGCCATTACACGGGCGAGATCCGTAATACGCACGGACGGAATCTTGGGCACAAACGTTTCGCCACCGTGCATCCGAGCGAAATTCTTGATGACAAACTCCACGCCCTGATCCAGGGTGATCCAGAATCGGGTCATACGCTCATCGGTAATCGGTAGCTCTCGCGCCCCTTCGGCAATCAGTTTTCGGAAAAATGGCACGACAGATCCGCGTGATCCGACCACATTGCCATAACGTACCACCGAAAACCGTGTTTTATGTGCGCCAACAATATTATTGCCTGCAACAAACAATTTGTCCGAAACAAGCTTAGTCGCGCCATATAGATTGATCGGGCTCGCAGCCTTATCTGTAGACAGGGCAATGACTTTCTCTACGCCATTTTCAATTGCTGCCTTGATAACATTCTCCGCGCCTGTCACATTCGTACGAACACATTCAGTCGGATTGTATTCCGCAGCAGGCACCTGCTTTAGCGCAGCGGCATGCACTACAAACTGCACATCTCGCATGGCATAACGCAAGCGTTCGCCATCGCGAACATCGCCAATAAAATAGCGCATGCATGGCGCATTGAACTCCTGCTGCATCTCATATTGCTTGAGTTCATCGCGAGAAAATACAATGAGTCTGCGCACATCGTATCGCTCAAGCATATGCCGGACAAAACGACGTCCAAATGAGCCCGTGCCGCCAGTGACGAGAATCGATTTATTATCAAACATATGCGAGACCCTCTTCAGCATGCTCGATTTGAGGCTCGAAGCCTTCTGGCCATGTTTCCCAGTGCTTCAGCTCTTCCTTCATGCGGGATAGGAAAAGCTTGAGATTCTCGATGGCTGCTACTGCCAACTCCCGAATCTTTGCCTCCTCTTCCAACCCGCAACTCATTGCATATACCAATCTGAAATAAACCAGCAGGCTGCCGCTGATTGCAACCCAGACCGCACGATATTCAGGGTTATCCGGCTCCCGATCTACCCGCAGTGTCGCAAGCATGCCCAGAAGATCCTCTCGCGAATCAATCTGCTCGGGGATTTGTGATAGCAAATAATCAATGTAGGCATCGACATTATGGGTAAATGCGACCGATCGCTGATCTAGCGTTTCAACGTCCATTTGCTCGAAGCAGCTACGGAAACTTGCCATGAATGCCGACTTATCTCCGCCGAGCGAGCGTAACTTAATACCTGGATTATCGAGTTTCAGCGGATATGTTCCTGTCATCGCAGCACCATCCGCCGTATTAAAGAATCGCGTTGCAGGGCAATTCACCATCACCGATTCAGCTGTACGCCGCGCAGCATCGAATACCACACTGGTCATAACTTGATCGCGGAAGTTTCCCTTTACCGGGATGCTCGATTCCTCGGGCTTCCATTTGGCCATATTCATGGTCGCCCCTTGCTTACCGTATTGGTACTGCTCATCGTTGTGGTAGATCGTATCGTCAGCATGATGCTTGTCCGCATCAATCCAGCCATAGTCAACACCACATAGCACTACTTCGGCAAACTCGAACGCAGAACAGAGCGAGATTGCTGCATTGGTGACGGTAGGTCCGGTCACAAACTGCAGTTGATCCCCAAGCAAGGCGTGAGATGCAGTGTCCTTGGCCTTACCAAGCATCAACACTTCACCTGCGACATTAGCGATTTCCGGATAGAGCAGTGGCGGTATCACCACTGTCAGTGATTTTAAATAGTCGAGTGGCGCCTGTTGCTTAAAGGTGTCGATCTGGCTAGCCGGTCGTTCAATTTCAATATGGAGATCTGGTTTGATACCGTTCCGGTAAAGCGCCCTCAGCGCAGTGCCGCACGAAATAACCACCATTTCATCCTGATTTTCCTTGATGAAGGGAATCATGTAATCAAGCGAGGGCCCTGCCCCGCAGACAATTGCCCGGCAAGCTTTGCCGCTTTTTTCAACCCTGCGGCAAATGGGGAACTGATTTTTACGCAAGTTAAACCACGAGTGGCGCAGCGAAGCCAATTCATCCTCAAAGAAGCCCCAGCCAATGTGAACCATACGCATGGCATCACCCAGACGGTTCTTAAGCTGTTCGGTATCTTCAAGCACCTGAACGCCATGGAAGAATGCTGCTCCATGTACAAAATAGGGCGGCCAGTATTTAACAATGCTACTGGTAATATTGTGCGCCAGTTGCTCTGGACTGCGCTCAAGAATCAAGGTCAGCTGACGATTCTCTGCAGCACAACGATCAGCCAGTCCGATAAAATCGGTAAAACACATCGCCATTTTCATGCCGGTTGGATCGTAATCTGCAACGATCAGATGGCGTACATCAAAACGGTCAATCAGCCGTTCCAGTTGCCAACCATCGCCCACGCCGATCACGATTAAAATCGGGATAAATCCCTTCCCAAATTGAGGGTAAGTGGGTATTTCATCCGGGCGAATTTTTGCGAACGCCTGTCGCAATGCCATAGTTGGCCCGCGCGAGATATCCTGACCATATATGTTTTCGAGCCACGAGCGCTCGCGGTTGCCGCCATTCGCTGTAGAAGCTTCATCAGGGTTCACATCGAATGTGCTATTAACACGAACGACAGAGCGCAGCGGACCCTCCATCTCTTTAATCTGGATGGCGGTTGCACCCCATAATGCCGCAAGGGGTACATCCACACGACCAAAATCGGGATCATTCAGTACGATCTGAATTGTCCCTTTCTCATCCGGTGCCAAGTCGACCGTACGCTGAGATGGATGTTCCAAGGCCTGAAACACCTCTGGTGCGGCTGATTCCAGCCAGAGATAATTGGCCTGATATGTCGCCTCAATTCGTTTGATGACCGCCTGACCCAGATTATTCATGCTTGTCTTCCCGTCGCATTATTCAAACCAGTCGGCAAAACGCGCCGCCCAAAGTTCTTTAGCAATATTCAGGCCAGACCAATCAGATAGGCGGGAAAGACGCAGTGGGAGAATCACCGCTAGTTGAAAAACTTCCCTCGATATCGATTAGCCTGTTTGTATGTTCAATTGGCCTTATGATTTACCATAGTCAGCAGCAATCGACTCAACAAGAAAAAACGCCGGAGGATATCCGGCGTTGTCTGCATTACGTCACAACAATGTCATGATTATTGTGGTGTAGCGGGAGGCTTTGGAGCAGGCCCTGCTGGCGGTGGGGGCGGCGGCAACGCGGGTGCGGCATAGCCCGGTACCTGATTCCCCTTCGCATACATACATTGCTTGTACGTATTATTGTACTGCCACTGCGCATCGTGATTTGACTGACTAATCGACGACCCGCCACTGACAGCACCCATTAGCATACCCACACCCGCCCCTGCACCTGCACTTTGGTGGTTATCGCCAATCAGCGCGCCAGCCGCAGCGCCCAATGCAGCGCCCGCAATCATCGATGCTGCGACCTTTTCATCGGCACCCGAATTCTGCATACCATTTGCCGCACTTAATGCATTGGAGCGACATTGCCGCTCCTCATCCTGGAAAACTTCATAAGGTTTGCCAGGCGCGGGCATCACTGCAACAGTCGGGCCTGTCGGCACACGCGGCGTTGCACAGCCGCCCAGCATGATAGCCGCTGCAGGAATACATGCCATTAATCGTTTCATCTAGTTTTCCTCCCTTAGATTTACATCATTTGTTTGTATTGGGTGTTGCTGGCGTATCGACAGCTACAGGCGGCGTCACGGGAACAGGCTTCCACCCGCTACTGCATGTCGACACATAGGGATAGTATTGCCTGGTATCTTCACAGAAATACCAATACTGCTGCTGCGGAAGCAGAGATGGCGATTGCGACTGGGATTCAATCTGAACGCGCTCAACCACTACAGGTGGGCGATAAAAATCCGGATAGGGGTACACTGGATCCGGATACAGATACCAGCCACTCCCCACTACCCACCACCATCCATCCCGCCCAAGGTGCGGCCCGTGGTGCCAGTATCCACCCCGCCAGACTGTGACATCGCGATGATGAAAATGGCCATGCCAGTGGGCAGCATGCGCCGACAATGCCGAAGAAGCGAGCGCCACACCAGCAAGTGTGGCCCATACTTTGCTGCGATTCATGATTGAGTCCTCCTGACGCGTTTCAAGTCAGCCAAGATGGCAACCTACGTCTGTTTAGATTGACGCAAATCCCTTTGGTTCGGCTTTGTCGACATTAGAGACAGAATTTACGCCGGTGAATGTGAACCAATCATGAATCAACGATATCAGCGGAGCGGAAACAATTCCTGCTCGTAGCCGAAATTGCGCAAATCGCGCACCCGCATAGGATACAACATACCAAAAAGGTGATCACATTCGTGCTGAACCACACGCGCATGAAATCCCGCTACGGTGCGATCGATTACCTGCCCGAACTCATCAAAGCCCTGATAGCGCACGCTGGCATGACGTGGTACCAGACCACGCATACCCGGCACGCTCAAGCATCCCTCCCATGCCTCTTCGATATCATTATCGAGTGGTGTCACGGTTGGATTGCATAGAACAGTAAATGGGATGTCTTCGGCATCTGGATAGCGACTACTTTTGAAGCCACCGAATATCACAAGCTGGATGCCCACGCCAATTTGTGGCGCAGCAATGCCTGCTCCATTTTCAGCAGCCATCGTATCTTTCAGATCCTGAACGATCGCCAGGAGATCATCAGAGCCAAACTGTGTAACCGGTGCTGCCGTTTCTCTTAATACCGCAGCCCCCATGCGGGTGACAGGTTTAATCGCCATCGACTTTCACCAATAAATCGAGAATGCTATGAACACTTTCCATGGCTTCACCATAGACTGATTCAGCTGCGCCAAGGTCAACATGCTGACGGCTATCGCCACGACCAGCTGCCCAGTTTGCCACGACGGCAATCGCCGCATAGCTCAAACCTGCCTCGCGCGCCAGACCGGCTTCGGGCATTGCAGTCATCCCGACGATATCTGCGCCATCGCGTCCCAACCGGTTGATTTCAGCGGCCGTCTCAAGACGCGGACCTTGCGTTGCCGCATATACCGCACCATCCATCACGCGTTGATGTGCACCGCGTGCAGCCTTCAAAATTCGCGCACGGAGCTTAGGGCAATAGGGTTCGGTAAAGTCGATGTGTGTCACCGGCTTTTCGCCACCGTCAAAGAAGGTGTGCGCACGTCCCCATGTGTAATCAATCAGTTGATCGGGTACCACCAGCGTACCCGGTGCCAAATCTTCACGAATCCCCCCCACCGTACAAATGGAGACGACGCGCTTCACCCCCAGATCGGCAAGCGCCCAGATATTGGCGCGATAGTTAATCTGGTGCGGAGGAATGGTATGTCCGTAGCCGTGTCGAGCTAGGAATACCACATGGTGATCATTTACTTCACCAAAAGTCAGTGCGCCAGAGGGCTCGCCATACGGCGTCCGCACTACCTGACGATGCGTAATATTGAGGTTTTTTAATCGTGCGAGGCCAGTGCCTCCCAAAATTGCCAGCATTCGAATACTCTTTCATGAACGGTTAAATTGATAGTCCCCATAAAAAACCCGCGTGAGGCACGCAGCCTGACGCGGGTTTGGGAAACGGGGATAACCGCGTTTACAGCACGTGGGTGCGGCAGAAATCGCTGAGGAAGTTTGAAAACTCAGTGCCGATTTCCGGATGCTTGCACCCGTAAGACAGCGTAGCCTGAAGGTACCCTAGCTTGTTGCCGCAGTCAAAGCGCTGTCCAGCAAATGGATGTGCAATGACACGTTCTTCTTCCAGAAGTGCTGCAATTGCATCAGTCAGCTGGATTTCGCCCCCCTTACCCGGCTTGGCATTGATCAGATGCCTGAAAATGCGGGGCGACAACACATAACGGCCAACCACAGCCAGATTCGAAGGTGCTTCTTCTGGCTTTGGCTTCTCGACGATGCCAACAACCTTCTGCAGCCCCTTGTCATTCAGCTCTGTGGAAACAATACCGTATGAGCTTGTATCTTCGTGCGGCACTTCCTCTACCCCTATCACCGAACTATGGGTGTCATGGTAGAGATCAACCATCTGGCGCATGACCGGCACATCGGCATCGATCAAATCGTCAGCCAAAATAACCGCAAATGGCTCATCGCCCACCAAAGGACGTGAACACAGCACGGCGTGCCCCAGGCCCAGGGCTTCAGATTGGCGGACATACGCACATGTTACGTTTTTCGGGATGATATTGCGCACCATGTCGAGCAGCGCCTGCTTGTTCTTAGCGGCGAGTTCGTTTTCCAGTTCGTATGCCTTATCGAAGTGATCTTCGATGGAGCGCTTGTTCCGACCAGTCACAAAGATAAGATCGGTAATACCGGCTGCAACAGCTTCTTCAACAGCATATTGAATCAAAGGTTTATCTACAACATTCAACATTTCCTTAGGACTGGCCTTAGTGGCCGGCAGGAAACGAGTTCCCAGACCTGCTACCGGAAAAACCGCCTTAGTAACCTTACGCATGACGTTTTGCATCCTTATCCAAATTCCATCTAGCCATGTACGTCTACTTTCAAACGTAGACGAGGTTGTTCAAATTCCCTGTCGTTCTGAATCTGTCGATTTTCGACATCCGGCACATCTTATTGGAAAAACGTGGCAAATATAAGTATCAGCCGCATCATTTCCCTAATAATTCACGAAATGCCGTCTCGTCCAATACACGTACGCCAAGGGTATTTGCCTTCTCTAGTTTAGAACCAGCCGCCTCGCCTGCCACCACAAAATCGGTTTTCTTCGAGACTGACCCTGTTACTTTGCCACCAGCCCGTTCAATCAAAGTAGTCGCATCATCCCGCGACAGGGTTGGCAATGTCCCGGTCAATACAAATGTCTTACCAGCTAACGCCCCCGAAGCACTCGCAGCAGGCTCGCCTTCCGCCCAGATCACCCCTCTCTCCCGCAAAGCATTAAGGATGGCAATATTGTGCGGCTCCATTAAGAAATCACGAATCGAGTGCGCAACGATGGGGCCGATATCCGGTACTGCCTGCAGCGCAAGCACTGCGGCTTCTTCGTCGATACCGGTAGCAGCTTGAACCATAGCGTCCAGCGAACCAAAATGCCGAGCTAGATCTTTCGCCGTTGCCTCCCCTACATTGCGGATACCCAGCGAATAAATCAGTCGCTGCAGGCTCGTCTGACGACTTTTATCAATCGCAGCAAGGACATTGGCAGCCGACTTTTCCGCCATGCGCTCAAGGCCTAGCAAATCCATCATGCCAAGAGAATAGAAGTCTGCAGGGGAACCCACCTTGCCGGCATCTACGAGTTGCTCGACCAGTTTGTCGCCCAACCCCTCGATATCCATGGCGCGCCTGCCTACGAAGTGGATTAAGCCCTGCTTCATCTGCGCAGGACATACCAGCCCGCCCTGACAGCGAAAAGCTGCCTCACCTTCTTCGCGCACAGCATGCGAATTACAGACCGGACAATGCGTTGGCATCACAAACGGCGAATATTGCGGCACAGAACGAGAGGTCACCAAATCAATGACTTCTTCTACCATGGGTCGCTTTTCCAATACGACAGCCACAACTTCAGGAATCACATCTCCCGCCCGTCGTACAATGACGGTGTCGCCCACGCGCACATCCAAGCGTTCGATTTGATCTAAATTGTGCAGGGTCGCATTTGTCACCGTCACGCCCCCCACAAATACAGGCTTGAGGCGGGCAACCGGTGTCAACGCCCCTGTCCGACCGACTTGAATGTCGATGGCCTCAACCTCGGTAAGCATTTCCTGTGCAGGATATTTGTGAGCCACAGCCCAGCGAGGCTCTCGGCTAACAAACCCAAGCTCATTTTGCAGGTCTCGCCGATTCACCTTATAGACCACGCCATCGATATCAAATGGCAACTCATCACGTTTGCCAGCAATACACTGATGGAATTCAATCAGACCGTCAGCCCCTTGCACGACAGCTCGATCAGCGCATACCGGCATCCCCATCGCTTGCAGGGCATCCAGCATGCCGGAATGAGTGGCAGGCACATCCCACCCCTCTACTTTGCCCAATCCATATGCAAAGAAACTGAGTGGTCGCGTGGCCGCAATCTTGGGATCCAGCTGGCGTACAGCCCCTGCCGCGGCATTGCGCGGATTAACGAATGTCTTTTCGCCCTTTGCAATTTGTGCGGCATTCATGCGATCGAAGTCATCGCGACGCATGTAAACCTCACCTCTTACTTCCAGTACAGGGCAAGTCACGCCGGTTAGGCGAAGCGGAATCTGGCCAATGGTACGAATATTGTGTGTTACATCTTCGCCGGTTTGGCCATCACCGCGTGTCGCTGCGCGCACCAACACCCCGGACTCGTAGCGGAGGCTAATCGCCAAGCCATCAAACTTGAGTTCGGTTGCGTATTCAATCAGTAGATCGGCCGATTGCACGCCGAGCTCTTTGCGAACACGTGCATCAAATTGCCGCGCGCCCTCCGGGCCATGATCGGTTTCCGTTCTTATCGACAGCATCGGGATGTCATGGGTGACGGGAGCAAACGCATCCAATGCCCTGCCACCGACACGCAGTGTCGGCGAGTCCGGCCGCTTGAGTTCGGGGTATTCCGCCTCTAGTGCAGTCAACTGATTGAACAGTCGGTCGTACTCGGCATCAGGTACCGACGGTGTATCCAGTACGTAATACTCGTGGGCATACTGATTCAATTGCGCAGACAAGGCAGCGATCAATTCAGCGGGAGAGGCCATTCATCACATCCAAATGAAAAGCGGTGCAGCAAGTATTGCGGCACCGCTCAAAATTAACATTTAACAACCAAGCTAACTGAACAAGCGGCAGGCAACCACCCCACCAGATGGCATACCATGCTCATCCATCATGATTTCAATCTGTCCGAGCTTTTTACGGATACTAGCCAAATCCGAAGGATTGAGCGAACGGCTTTCATCGTCAACCAGGTCACCGCCAAGCGTGAGAGCCAGTTGCTGAGCCAGATCCGTCATCTTGTCAAAGGCGTCCTGTCCGCCAGCGACGCGAGGTACATCCAGAAGCAGCGTAACGGAAGGCGTATCCTCAAGCGAATCAAGCGGACGATTATGCCTATCCATCAGCACAAATGACTTACGCCCTGATTCGGTTCTGGCATAAAACACGCCATCGGATTCCATTTTCAGACCCGCACCTTCGGCACATGCCTGCACGCGGGAGATCGGAAACGGATTACGGCTGGACACCACATTTAATCCAATAATGGCATCCATTTGTGCGCACAGGCGATCCAGTTCGCGAGCAATGCGCAATTTGTCTTCGCGGCGAGGAAAGGTGGCAACGCCGCCGTGCTTTTCAGCGAATGCATTAACCTGTTCGCAGAACACTGCAAGATGCCCTTCATTCAAAGGACCCTGACGATCTACGAGTTGTACGCCCACGCGCAAATCTTCATATCGCCCCTCAGTACTGACAATTTCCCACTCGTCTCGTTCGGACAGGCCGAGCACGCATACGCGGCGCCCCAGCTCAAACGCAGGGATTTCTTTGGCAGAGACTGGCTCGCCGAAATGCACGTCACCAATGAAGTCATATGCAGGATCCAGCATGGCTGCAGCGATTGCCAGAGGCGAATCCACCTCTACCATGTCTGCCACAACTGAAATTTGGTCGTTCAGCACAGGGACATTGGATGCTTCTATTGCAGCCTGGCCAGCGCCCATAGACGGTTCCACGCGCCTGACAGACTCGCCTGGCCGTACGTTGTTTTTTGGCGTTTCGAGCAAAACATCGGGATGATTGCGCGAAAACGCAGCAGCGGCACGTTTTTTAAAACGGTGCTCCTGCCAAATATTGAAGCCCCATACGGCTGCTACTATTGCCAGCGCCACGCCTAGGGTAATCAGATGAAATTCACTCATTTAAAACTATCTTCAGAAGTATGCATGGGGCATATTGTGGATGCACAATCGTTCATGACGGAGCTTAACGGAACAAGACGCACTCGCCAATACCACTATCGCAAAAGTCTCCAAAGTGTCGTACGCGATACGCCTAGCCGCTTTGCAGCTGCCACTCGGTCACCACCACACAGTGCGACCATACTCATCGCTTCATCGCGCCGTAATTGATTGATTTTACCGGCAAGCACACCTTCAACTGCTTCATGATTTTCGATTTCCGGCACTAACAAACGGAATTGGGATTCATCCATGTCACCATGGATAGCAGCAAAGGCAGACAATCGCTCCAAAATATTCTGAAGCTCTCTAACATTGCCAGGCCACATATAATGTGCTGTATTTTCGGTTAACCATTGAATTAATCTCGCCATTTGCCACTGTTTGCCCAAGCGAGACTGAATATCGTTCAGCATGGCCCGGGCGATCTGCGGAATATCCTCGACACGCGCATGAAGCGGCGGAATGTGAAGCGTCAGAATCGCTAGCCGGTAATACAAATCCCGGCGAAATGTACCTTCCAGTACTGCATCCAGCAAGTTGGCATGCGTTGCGGCAATAATGCGTACATCAATGGGCACGGGGTCTGTCGCCCCCAAACGCAGCACTTCACGCTCCTGCAATACGCGTAACAATCTGGATTGCAGCGTCACCGGCATATCCGCTATTTCATCGAGAAACAGCGTTCCACCCTCTGCGACTTCAAATAATCCAGGCTTACCGCCACGTCTTGAGCCCGTAAATGCGCCCTCCTCGTACCCAAACAATTCGGATTCGAGCAGCGTTTCGGGGAAGGCAGCACAATTTACCGCAACAAATGGCTCATTACAGCGTGCGGAAGCTCGATGGATTCCCTGAGCAAACAATTCCTTGCCCGTACCTGATTCGCCAATAATTAACACGGACGCATCACTATCGCCATACAATCTTGCCAATGATTTGGCTTGATTGATGGCAGCAGACTCTCCCACCACTTGATCAAGTGTATATTTGGCGCGGAACCGGTTTGTCCTGTGTCTTGCCTTTAAACTTCGGTCTGCGCGCTCAATCGAGGCAGTCGCCTGCAAGGTGAGGACGGCGCCCACCTGTACGCCAGCCTCGTAGAGCGGAATTTTTTGTGCCAGTAATGTCTTTCCAGACAACTGTACCACGGTATCACGTACTGGATCACCTGTGCGCAATACTGCATCCATCGCGAGATCACTTGCCATTTCTGACAAGATTCTGCCTTCCGCCCAAGCTGGTGTAGTACCAAGCAGGCGGGCCAATGCAGGATTCACGGTCTGAAGACGCCCTTGCATGTCTACCGCAGCAACCCCTTCAGCCAACCCTTCGAGAATTCTATCGATTCGTTCGCGACGCGCCTTTTCAAGATGCGCTAGACGAACCAGCTCCAAAGCACTCTGCAATGCCCGCATCACCGATTCAATCGAATACACCAGCTCGCCCTGCAACGCATGTGCGCCAGCAAGCTCGACAATTCGGCTTGAGCCTACAATTGCCACATCAGTCGCGCACTCAAGCGACGCCAGCATCTCCATTACATCCGAATCTAGCTCGTAACGGAAATACGCCACCTCATCGGGGATTAATCCGGCAAGCCGCTGGAACTGGGTATGCAGCCGCTCGCGACCAACCACGACAACTTTGGCGTGGCTCTGGCGTGCTCTGGCGATTGCTTCCAGCAACGCCAAACTACCCGCCTCAATCACCACGACCGGCACAGCCGCATGCGCCCGAATCCAATCAGCCCCTCTTCCTGCAGCCAGCACTACGTCAGGCAAAAATGTATCCGCTTCCAGCTTCATGCGTTGCTGCAACTCGTCTGCTGTTGCTTTCACGACCTTCAGCACAACACGGGGCGCATGGGCGGACACGACCGAATGGATGAGCTGACCCAAATGGTATGTAGCAAAGACCAGAATGCGTGGCGAATTACTGAGCACTATCTGCCTAGTCATGCCATTTCATTTCAGATGTGAATTGATGATTCATTCTTGAATTGTACCTGCCGTAATCAAACCCTTCAGCATTGTTTGTCGCATTGCAACACAAGCGCCGAGTTTTACGCCTATTGTCCAATATTTCACAGCGGGAGTATGCTTTTGTGCTAATGTTGGCGGCTACGTAACAATACAAGATATATAGGGGAGAATGAAGGTGGGTACCATGCTCCGCAAAACCGATGCTGGAATTGCGGCTTTACAAGTTCGCGAGGGCGAACACAAGCTGCCAATGCGAAAGCGCACCTTATTGCTGCAAATCGACGGCAGCAAGTCCCTTGAAGAGATCAAGACTCTCTCAGTCTCACTTGGAAACAATGAGAGCCTGGTAGACGAATTGATCAGCCAGCAGTTCATTGAGCTTGTCTCTGACGGCAATGATGCCCCTACCATCCTTGCCGAGGGGGAGCCTACGCAACTGATGCCTGCACAGATGGATATTGCAGACACCATTGCGAGCAACGAAGAGCTTGCCACCCCCGCATCCAAAGTATCCAGCAAATTACCGGAACATCTGCAGGCAGTTGCAATGGACATGCGCAACATCGTCGAGCAGCATCTTGGCCTGAAAGGCATGCTACTCCGCCGTAGAATTGGCAACGCAGATACGGAAGTCGAACTGCGCCAGGCTTTGCTTGCCCTGACTGAGGCGCTCACAAAAGTTAAAGGCCACGATGAGTCGCGGGTAATCCTGCACAGTGCAATCGAGGCACTTCCCATTCTAGGGGTCGCTCGACAGCAGTCTTACCGCTAGTACACAGTCAAGCAATCCAGACGGTGACATCCGATATCAATCAGGCGCACTTCCAGCAGGAATGCGCCTGATTTGTTTTATAGGCAGTGATTATCACCACAGAACGCTGCACAAACCAGTCCGTCGAAATGCAAAAAACCCGGTCGAGTGAACCGGGTTAAATGCTTAATCTACTGGTGGGCCCGCAGGGACTTGAACCCTGGACCAAAGGATTATGAGTCCTCTGCTCTGACCAACTGAGCTACAGGCCCATACAGGAAGGGGAGGAATATATCAGAAGGCCATAAGCAAATCAAATGGCCAAACACCTGAAATACTAGCTTTCCCCGCCGCCCTGGCTGTCCACGAAGCTCTTGAGGCGCTCGGAACGAGTCGGGTGACGCAGCTTACGCAGCGCCTTAGCTTCAATCTGACGAATCCGCTCACGCGTCACGTCAAATTGCTTGCCGACTTCTTCCAGTGTGTGATCCGTATTCATTTCGATACCGAAACGCATCCGCAGCACCTTGGCCTCGCGCGTGGTCAGTGTATCCAGCACTTCGCGAGTTGCATCGCGCAAGCTGGCATAGACCGCCGCATCAACCGGAGCCATATTGTTCTGATCCTCGATGAAGTCGCCCAGATGGGAGTCATCATCATCACCAATCGGCGTCTCCATAGAGATTGGCTCTTTGGCAATCTTGAGAATCTTGCGGATTTTCTCTTCCGGCATTTCCATGCGCTCAGCCAGCGTTGCCGGATCCGGCTCGACACCGGTTTCTTGCAGAATCTGGCGGCTAATCCGGTTCATCTTGTTGATCGTTTCGATCATGTGAACCGGAATACGGATGGTGCGTGCCTGATCGGCGATCGAGCGGGTAATGGCCTGACGAATCCACCAGGTGGCATAGGTCGAGAACTTGTAACCGCGACGATATTCGAATTTGTCCACGGCCTTCATCAGACCGATATTGCCTTCCTGAATCAGATCCAGGAATTGCAGTCCACGGTTGGTGTACTTCTTGGCAATGGAAATCACCAGACGCAGATTGGCCTCGATCATTTCGCGCTTTGCACGGCGAGCCTTCGCTTCGCCCGTGCTCATCTGACGGTTGATTTCCTTCAGATCGCGAATCGGGATCAGTGCGTTTTTCTGCAGCTCGGCCAGCTTGGATTGCTTCTCCATGATGGCGTGCTGGTAGCGCTCAAGGACAACTGCATAAGCCTTGCCCGAAGCAATTTCGCCACGCACCCAGTCCAGGTTATCTTCGTTACCGGGGAACACCTTGATGAAGTGTTCCCGCGGCATACGAACCTTCTGCACGCAGATGTCCATGATCTCGCGCTCGAAGCCACGAATCTCATCGACGATATTACGCAGCTTGTCGCACAGATTTTCAACCTGACGGGCAGAGAAGCGAATCTTCAAGAACTCGGCTGAAATCTGAGCCTGCAGCTCCTGATACTCCTTGGACTGCACGCCGTCCTTAGTCAGCGCAGCAACAGCCTTTTCGAACAACTGGCGAATCACCGCAAAATGTTCGGCAGCCTTGGCCTTGAGTTCTTCGAGGTTGGCATTCGACGCAGCAGCGCCGCCATCTTCGTCCTCTTCCTCTTCATCCGCGCCATCGGAGATCGCTTCATCGTCCTCAGCTTCCGGATCGGGCAGATCGACAGGCTCTTCTTCTTCGACCGCATTCGGGTCGATGAAGTCATCGATCACTTCGTCGATACGGATTTCGTCGAGCAGCGCACGATCGACCATCGCCAGGATATCGGAGATGGTTGTGGGGCATGCGGAGATCGCCTGAATCATGTGCTTCAGGCCGTCTTCGATACGCTTGGCGATTTCAATTTCGCCTTCGCGCGTCAGCAGCTCAACCGTTCCCATTTCGCGCATGTACATGCGGACAGGATCAGTGGTGCGGCCAAATTCGGAGTCCACAGTGGACAGTGCTGCTTCCGCCTCTTCAACGGCGTCGTCATCTGCAACCGCCGGGGTTGCATCGGACATGAGCAACTGCTCGGCATCAGGCGCTTCATCGTAAACCTGAATGCCCATATTGGTGATCATGCTGATCACGCCTTCGATCTGCTCTGCATCGAGCATATCTTCGGGAAGGTGATCGTTGATCTCGGCGTATGTCAGATAGCCGCGCTCTTTACCGAGCACGATCAGTGTCTTGAAGCGAGCCTTGCGCGCTTCAGTATCCAGGCGAAGTTCTCCATCGCCCTTCTTGGTGTCGGATTTGGACTTATCGAGTTCTTGATCAGCCGCCATATCTCTTTCTCGAAAGCTGAGACGGGTAAACCGTGAATATTAGCACAAAACCAATCCTCATGGTATTTCCCGGTTGAAAATCCGTGGAAAAGCAAAGCGTTGTTCTGCTTTGACCCACATCCACACCACTTTGTTCCCGTCACTCGCATGGAATTCAGCGTAGCCCCGGCCTGAATTCAGGTACAGTGCGACCTGACCAGCGTCACCCCGAAACTGCAAGGAAGACCAGGCGACGGTATTCATCTTTTTCAGCATCGCTCATGGCTGCAATGCCCTTTTCTTCCAGCTCGCGACGGCGGATTTCGCCCATATGCCGCTCCACCTGGAGAAGAAAACGCTGCAATCCATCCGCAAAGGCCTTTGCTACATCTTTTGCGTCAGACTTACTGTAGTGCTCATCACCGGTACTCAGCGCCTGCTCCAGAAGAGAATACACATCATCATCCCGGAAACTTTCCAGCAGGTGCGATCCCAGCGGTGCGCGCCCGAGTTGATGCACACGATCAACCACCTGCCAGAGTGCATCGATATTGGACGTCATTAACTCCGCAGGCACATCCATTTCAGGCATCTGCCACGCATAGTTGGGGTCAAACATAAGCAACTGCAAGAGCTCACGCCCCAAATCGGTCGATGTGCGCGGCCGACGCTCCACCCACTGGGGGCGATCTCCGTCGCGCTTTTTCTTGCCCTTAAACTTACCGCCGCCGGACTCATATTCGCGCGATCGCGACGATTCCTTTGATCTTGCAGGTGCGCGCACACCAAGCAACTCACCCGCATCCTCACCGGCCAAACCAGCCATTTCGGCAATGCGATTACGCAGTAACAGACGGGTAGCCGGGGCCTTTACCTGCTCGACCAATGGCTTGGATGCATGCAGAAATTGCGCCCTGCCGGCATCCCCTCCCAGATCGTACTGAGAAGCAAGCTCTCGCGTCAGGAATGCCACGAGCCCCACCGACTGCTCCGCCATGAAGGACTCGAACGCATCCTTTCCAAATGCACGGATATAGCTATCGGGATCATGCTCGGCCGGCAGGAACAGGAAATTCAGTTGCTTGCCATCATTCACCTGACCCAGGCTGTTTTCCAGTGCGCGCCACGCAGCCCTACGGCCAGCAGCATCGCCATCGAAACAGAACACCACCTCATCTGCCAGACGCAGTAATTTCTTGATGTGATCCGGCGTGCAGGCTGTCCCCAGCGAGGCCACCGAGTATTCAACCCCTAACTGAGCCAGGGCTACCACGTCCATATAACCCTCCACCACCATCACACGTCCCTTTTCGCGGATCGCCTGACGTGCCTGTGGCAGGCCGTACAATTCATAGCCTTTATGGAACAGTGGTGTTTCAGGCGTATTGAGGTACTTCGGATCCCCCTTATCGATGACGCGCCCGCCAAAGCCGATCACAACACCCTTGCCATCAATGATCGGAAACATGATTCGGTCGCGGAAGCGATCGTAGCGCCGACCGGAATCCTCGGAGTCAATCACCAGCCCTACTTCAGCCAATGCCGGCTGTGTTGCATAGTCGGAGAAAACCTGAGCAAGTGGATGCCAACCCTCTGGGGCGAACCCCAGGCCGAATCGCGCAGCAATCTGCCCGCTTAATCCCCGTCGCTTCAGATAATCAATTGCGCGGGGCGATGCCTTAAGCGAGTTGCGGTAAAACTGCATAGCCTCACGATTCAGGTCAACCAGGCTGGCATGGCGCGCATGCTGGCGCGGCGCATCAGGAGAAGTCTCCATTTTCGGCGCCTGCATGCCCACCTGTTCGGCCAGCTTGAGGGCTGCATCCTGAAAACCGATGCCCTCGTACTCCATGACAAAGCCAATTGCCGAGCCATGCGCGCCACAGCCAAAACAGTGATAAAACTGCTTGGTTGGACTGACCGTGAAAGAAGGTGACTTTTCCTTGTGAAACGGACAGCACGCTGCATAGTTCATCCCTGCCTTCTTAAGCGGCAGGTAGCGCTCCACCACTTCGACAATGTCGACTCGATGAAGTAGATCCTGAACAAAGTCTTCCGGCAAACGGGCCATGCAATCAGCTCAGGCGTGCCTTGATCGCAGCTGACACCTTGGACATATCAGCTCGACCGGCAAGCTTGGCCTTTGCCTCGCCCATGATTTTGCCCATCACGGCCACGGTCGTACCATGTGCAGCCACCGCTGCATCAATCACAGCAGCAATTTCAGCCTCATCAGCTTGCTGCGGCATGTAATCCTGCAGTACGATGATTTCCGCTTTTTCAATGTCAGCCAGATCCTGACGCGCTGCTGCTTCATATTGCGTCACCGAGTCACGACGCTTCTTTACTTCCTTTTCGACAATCGCAACGATATCCGCATCGGACAGCTCGATCCGCTCGTCCACTTCACGCTGCTTCATGGCCGACAGCAGCAGGCGGATGGTACCCAGGCGCGCGGTATCTTTGGCACGCATGGCGGATTTCATGTCTTCGGTAATTCGTTCTTTCAGGCTCATGGCGATTCTCGTGAATACTCGGAATGGAAGAAGAGGCTCGGACACACGCATTTGATTGCAAAAGCAAAGGCCGACCGATAGATGACGGTCAGCCCGAGTGTCAGAAGACGTCTGATGATAGCGCTTTCACTGCCCCGGCAACAATGGCCACACTCTATGTGGTCACAATCGCGAATCGGAAGCAGGCATTAATAGCACAAGGCCGCGAAGATGACTCTTGCGCGGCCTTGTGTGCGAAGTTACGCGGGAAGCGTCTTAGTACAGCTTTTGCGGCAGCTGTTGGCTGCGCAGGCGCTTGTAATGACGCTTCACGGCCGCAGCGAGCTTGCGCTTGCGCTCGGTGGTTGGCTTTTCGTAGAACTCGCGAGCGCGGAGTTCGGTCAGAAGGCCAGTCTTTTCCACAGAACGCTTAAAACGGCGCATGGCCACTTCGAACGGCTCGTTTTCCTTGACGCGTACGCTAGGCATGGATATCAATCCTACTTTCTAAAAGAAAGGTTATTAAAAAATTCGGGCGGATGCCCGAGTGAACCACGATTATACAACGCTTTTCTTTTTGCTGACAAATCAAGGACTCGCAGACCGACAGAAGATGTGCAAGCGCCTGATTTTTCGATCAGGCATGTAGCACACCCCTTGCTGTCAGTAGCGCTTGTTATCGCCAGATTCGGCCTGCAGTGCGCGGATCAGCGCCAGACGCTGCGGCAGCAGGCTGCCCTGCTCGACCGCAGCAATCACGGCACAGTCAGGCTCGCGATCATGGCGGCAATTGGAAAAACGGCACCCGCCAGCCAGCTCTCGGCACTCAGGGAAAAGGTGAATCACGTCCTGAATCTTTAGATGGCGCAAACCGAATGCCTGCAAACCGGGCGAGTCAATCAGCTCGCCGCCCGCAGACAGCCCATACAGGGTCGCATGCGTGGTGGTGTGCTTGCCGGAATCGAGCGCGACGGAAATATCGTTCGTCCGGGCACACGCTTCGGGCAGCAAGGCGTTGATGAGCGTAGATTTACCCATCCCGCTTTGTCCAACCAGCACGGTGACCTGATCTTTCAGGTACGGCAGGATGGGGTCGATATTTTGCGCCGCACTGATCTCAACCAATGGATAGCCCATAGCCACATAGGGTGCCAGCAAAGGACGCACTGCTTCTGTCTCGGGCAGATCACACTTATTCAATACGATGAGTGCACGGATGCCCGCATCTTCGGCGGCAATCAGGCAGCGGCTCAGCAGCTCTTCATAGAATGAAGGCACGGCAGCCAGCACAATCCCGATCTGGGTCACATTGGCGGCGATGAGCTTCTCGCGAAACTCATCGGAGCGATAGAGCAGACTGGTGCGCGGCAGCACCGACTCGATGACAGCCTGCTCTGCATTAGAAATCAGTACTTCGACATGATCACCCACTGCAAAGTCGGTCTTTTTCTTGCGAGCAGTCGCGATGTAGCGCGTGCTGCCCTCCACTTCCACGATAAAGGACTTACCATGACCTTCTACCACCCGCGCACGCACCACTGACACGATCAAGCTACCAGTGCGTCGTATTTGGCGGCGCAAATGAAATCATTGCGGCTGATGCCATTGCAGGAGTGCGTATCAAACGCCACGCGCACAGTATTGTAGGTCAGGAAGACTTCGGGGTGATGATCTTCCTTGTTGGCAATCCATGCGCCTGCATTCACGAAGGCCACAGACTCGTGATAGTTGGCAAAACGGAAAGTTTTGACGATTTTGCCGCCTTCGAACGCCCAGCCGGACACTTCCTTCAGTAACGCTTCAATGCCAGCCTGATCCAGTGCCGGTACGACAGCGCCACAACGTTCATTTACCAAAGACATAGGTACGCTCCTGTGCTTTATTGTTTGCTTCCGCGCAGCGCCGCAATACGCAGCGATGCAGGCGGATGGGAATCATAAAAAAGAGAATGCAGCGGATCAGGCGTCAGCGTGGATGCATTGTCACGATAGAGCTTGATCAGCCCACTTTCCAGCGCTGCGCCATCCGAATGGGCAACCGCAAACGCGTCCGCCTCGAATTCATGCTTGCGCGACATAAAGCTGCCGATCCAGCCAAACGGGAAGGTAAACACCGGCAAGGCCAGGAAGAACAAGACCAGTGCAGCGGCCGTTGACGGGTGCGGTACGCCAAGCGCAGCATAAAACCAGCTTGCATCTTTCATCCAGCCCATCAGGGCAAGCACTACAAACCCGAGCACATACGACACGACCATACGCTGCACGATATGCTTGCAGGCAAAATGTCCCAGCTCATGTGCAAGCACAGCCTCGATTTCGACTGGCGTCAGTCGTTCGATCAGGGTATCGAAAAATACGATTCGCTTGGTTTTACCGAAGCCGGTGAAATAGGCATTTCCATGACTGGAGCGCTTGCTGCCATCCATCAGAAATACGCCATTGGACTGAAAACCGCACTTAACCAGCAATGCGTCAATACGGGTTTTGAGCGATGCATCTTCAAGTGGCGAGAATTTGTTAAATATGGGGGCGATCCACTTTGGATAGATGGCCATCATCAGCAGGCCAAATCCCGTCCACACTCCCCAGGTCCAGATCCACCATGTCGAGCCTGCCTGGCTCATGAGCCAGAGTACGACCGAGAGCAAAGGCAGGCCGATTGCTGCACCGAGCAAAGTCCCTTTGATCAAGTCGGTGACAAACAATGCCGGGGTAACTTTGTTAAAGCCAAATCGAGTCTCAAGCACAAATGTCTGATAAAGAGAGAACGGCAAATCCAGCAGCCCATTGGCCAGCCCCAGAAGCGCAAATAGCCCGAGTCCGCCCGCAATCCCGTCACCCAGCATGCTACGCGACACATTATCGAGCCAGGCAATCCCCCCGCCCAGTGTAAAGGCAATCAGAAGTGCGGATTCCCAGACCAGCGCGAGTCGGGCATACCTTGCCTTTGCAATGGAATAGTCTGCCGCCTTTTGATGCTGTTCGAGATCGATGCTGCCGACATAGGCAACGGGAACAGCCTCCCGATGTGCACTGATGTGCCGGATGTGCCTGGTTTTTAACCAGAGTTGCAGCAATATGTTGATGGCCACCGCGCCAACAAATATCTGGGTGAATTGCATTACATCCATAAAATCATTAGGTTCCATGAAGCAGACTAAGGGACCAAGCCTATCAGCACAGGCATGAAAACGCCTCGAACGCGCGACTATACACGATTAGACATTCAACCGCGCCCTACGGCGCATCATCCGGCGTGTGTGCTGCGGTGGCGACAATGCAACCAAAATTATATTCTATACAAGTTCACTTTTTCATTTCGTTTTATCCCATGTTAAAACTGTCGAATCGTTTCGCTTAACAAATAGGTTCGCACATGAAGCATCTCATAGCCCGAATTCGCTCCTACTCGTTTCACGCCAGCATTCTGCTTGCCTGCCTGTCGGGACTGTATGCGCCTCCCGTGCGAGCTGCTGCCTCCTGCCCGAACAATGCCACGCTCACTGCGGTCACCCCGCAAGCCGGTTGGGCACGAATGGGGGCAGCATTTGGTTCGACGCTGTACAACCCGGCTTATTCAAGTAACAACACAACGGACAACCCTCAGAAAATCAAAGTAAGGGTCAGTGCGCGCGGCCAGGCGGTGGTCGGGTGCGCCGTGAATTTTTCGCCCTCAAACGGCAGTGCCGCATCAGGCTGGGTCTACCCGGACAGCCCGGTAACCGGAGAAGATGGCACCGTTAGTGCATGGTGGATTGCGGGTTCGAATAATTGGCAGGCGATCAATGCAACAATGACCCGCGCCAATGGCACGACATCGACTGCCATGATTCAGGGTAATGTTGCCGCGCATACCACGCGTGCCAACTCGGTACATATCGGTTACTACTCGCCAAGCTGGGATCGCTTTTCAATAGATGTCACGCCGCAGAGTTTTCCTGCAAGTACCTACTACATGGCGATCGGCTGGAATGATGGCTACTCCGGCATCCAGCCCGATCGCATCCTGTTTTCAATCTGGGCGATCAACGGTGTAGATCCGATCGTCATCGACAAGGCAGGCTCGACATGTCAGGGCTTTGGCGGCGAAGGCACCGGGATTCAATGTTTTACACCTTACAAACCCAAGGCGGGAGTGACATACCACTTTGACGCAGAAACCCGGGCCGCAGCCAACGGCATGCTGGACGTCAGTATCTACGTTACAGACACCTCAGGCAGTGCTAATCGCTTCAAAGTAGCAACCATGCGCTATACGCCCTCATCACCATATGCCATGCTGGGCGCGAATAGTTTCGTTGAGGATTATGGTAATGGACAATCCAGTTGCCTGAAGACCGCAACACGTACGGCTCACTTCAGCAATATCAGATATCGCGATGCAGCGACAGGTCAAACTTCGTCGATTACCTCCGGTTGGGGGTACGGTGTATATACGCCGGATCACAATGAAGTCTGCAAAAACTACCAATTCTCGGCAGACGCCGCAGGATTCACGGCCAGCACAGGCGGATCTTCCGCCGGTGCACCGCTCGACATGCCAAACGGCCAGTCTATTCAGATTCTGGAGATGCCTGCTCAGGCACCCGCAATCAAAAAATAGCATCGGCTAATCGGATATCCGCCGAGTTTACAGGCCGTATACGCGGCCTGTTTTCGTTTTCGTGATCGTTGCCGTGTACAATTACACTTTGAACTGTCTTGAACCTTTTTCAGGACTCGCTCGCACAGTGATGGACGCTATGGCACAAGACCAAAACAATCTTGTCTGGCTGGATATGGAAATGTCCGGCCTCAACCCCGACACCGACCGCATTCTCGAAATTGCGCTGGTGATCACCAACTCTCAGCTTGAAACAGTCGCGGAAGGTCCCGTGCTGGTCATCCATCAACCAGACAGCGTACTGGATGCAATGGATGACTGGAATAAAAAGACGCATGGCAATTCGGGTCTGATTGGCCGAGTCAAAGCCAGCACACTGACCGAGCAGCAGGCAGCGCAGCAGGTTATTGACTTCATCGCTGCACATTGCCCGAAGGGTGTTTCTCCGATGTGTGGCAATACCATCCATCAGGATCGTCGCTTCATGGTGCGCTGGATGCCCGAACTCGAGACATGGTTCCACTATCGTAATATTGATGTCAGCACGATCAAGGAACTGTGCAAACGCTGGGCTCCCGCCATTGCCAAGGGTGTCACCAAGCATGGCAAGCATGAAGCCCTGGCCGATGTATATGAATCCATCAATGAGCTGAAATACTACCGCGAGCATTTTATTCACGCTTAATCGGAAATGGCATGAGCGATCAGGCATCACTCGACCTGCTGGTCCTGTCCGCACAACTTGGCGACCATATGCGCGCGAAAGGCTGGCGGGTAACGACAGCCGAGAGTTGTACAGGTGGCGGCATTGCGGCGACCATCACCGAAACAGCTGGCAGTTCGGCTTGGTTCGATGCAGGCTGGGTGACCTACTCCAACGCAGCCAAGGCCGCGATGCTGGGTGTACCGGAAGATGTGCTGATTGAGCATGGCGCGGTCAGCGAACCCGTGGTCGCCGCCATGTCGGGCGCTGCGCAACGGCTCAGTGGTGCACACTTTTCGGTTGCAGTCTCCGGCATTGCGGGGCCGGGTGGCGGCACGCCAAGCAAACCGGTCGGCACCGTTTGCTTCGGATTTGTCACCCCAACGCATGCCTATTGTGAAACTCTGCAGTTTCCGGGGTCACGTCATGCTGTCCGTACCGCAACCATCCATCACGCGCTTTCAACCCTGATTGCCCTCGCACAAAAGGAAGCAGGCTGAATGACCACTATTGTTGTCGTGCGCAAACACGATCAAATCGCCATTTGTGGCGACACGCAGTCTACATTCGGCGAAACGCGTATGAGTCATGCATTTGACGCGTGCCCGAACAAAATATTTGAATCACACGGCAGCTTCTTTGCGATTGCAGGCTCAGCCGCGCACGATCTGGTGATGCAATCGATACTCGGCAAAACGCGCGGGCTTGATTTCAGCAGTCGCGCCGCCATCTTCGAGAGCTTCCGCAAACTACACGCCAAGCTGAAGGAAGATTACTTTCTCAAAACCGAAGAGGAAGAGGACGACCCGTACGAATCCAGTCAGATGACCGTACTGATCGCCAACCCTCACGGGATATTTGGCGTGTATTCGATGCGTGAAGTGTATGAATACAAGCAATACTGGGCGATTGGCAGCGGCCGCGATTACGCCATAGGTGCCATGCACGCCGTCTACCACCTTGCAGATTCAACGGCAAGTTCGATTGCCCGCGCAGGCGTTGAAACCGGCTGCGTATTCGATGTCAGCTCATCTCTGCCCATGACTCTGCACGAAATCGCCGTCATTCAGGCGCACGATTGAGGCAGCGCAAGGCGCGAACTCGATTAAACTTTGATTATCACCACACACCGCTACAGGTTCAGTCCTCATGTCTCACGATACCCTGCAACGCTTTCTGTTCGATTCTGCCCCGGTGCGTGGAGAAGTTGTCCAGCTCAAATCTGCCTGGCAGGCAGTACAAAGTCGGCGCGAATATCCACAGCCCCTGCAAACCATATTGGGCGAACTGATGGCGTCTGCCGCATTGTTGTCTGCCATGTTGAAATTCAATGGTTCCATCGTCATGCAATTGCATGGCAACGGTCATCTCAAATTGGCGGTTGTTGAATGCGAGTCAGATCTGACGCTCCGCGCCACTGCCCGATGGGATGAGGAGCAAGATTTTCCCGACCTGCCACTCGCACAATTACTGGGCGATGGAAAGTTCGTGATTACGCTTGATCCGCGTGATGGCGGTCAGACCTACCAGGGGATCGTCGGATTATCCGGCACCAGTATCGCAGCGATTATCGAGCACTATATGCAGACATCCGAGCAGCTTGATACACGCCTGTGGCTCGCTTGCGATAACGATACCGCCGCCGGCTTCATGCTGCAGAAATTGCCTGCCGGACAGGGAGACCCGGATGCGTGGAACCGCCTGACGATTCTGGGCGACACCATCAAGCCGGATGAATTACTTTCCCTGCCGCCGCTGGATCTTTTGCACCGACTTTTCCACGAGGAAACCGTTCGGGTGATGGCCGAAGATCATCCCCATTTTGGCTGTCGCTGCAGCCGTGAAAAAGTGGGTGATATGCTGAAAATGGTTGGCAAGCAAGAGGCTGACGCCATCATTGCAGAGCGCGGGTCGGTGGATATCCATTGCGATTTCTGCAATCAGCACTATGGCTTTGATGCGGTAGATGTTGCGCATCTCTTTACTGCCACCACTCCGGTCTCGGCAAACGATACCAGACACTAAGTCTATCTACCCTTCACCCTACTGCGGAACGTACGATGCAGCGCATCATCAAACAGATCGTCAATCTAACATTGCTGGTGTTTTTGGCGCTCTGCTTTGGTACGGTCGGATACATGATGATCGAAGGCTGGGACTGGTTTGACGGCCTGTACATGACCGTCATTACCGTTGCCACCATTGGTTATGGTGAGGTTCACCCGCTGTCGCATGCCGGCAGAATGTTCACGATGCTGCTCATTCTGTTCGGTACCGGTGTAGTGCTTTACGCCATCGCAGCACTCACCGCGGTGATTGTAGAAGGTAAGCTGGCAGACGAATGGAGAAAGATACGCATGCAAACCGTGATTGATCGTCTGACCGACCATGTCATCGTGTGCGGGTATGGATCGACCGGTCGTTACGTGGTGGAAGAACTGCTCAAGACAGGCACACCGTTCGTAGTGATTGAAACAGACCCGACCAAGTTACGTGAATTGCGGGAACGTCATGTATTGTGTGTCGAGGGTGATGCCACAGTTGACGATAGCTTGCTGGCATCTGGCGTAAAGCGCGCCAAGGGGCTCATTGCATCATTGCATACCGATGCTGACAACGTCTTTGTCGTACTCTCCGGCAAGGCGCTAAATGGCACCATGCGCATCATTGCCAAGGCGATTGAAGAGCCGTCTCGCCAAAAACTGCGTACCGTTGGTGCAGATGGTGTGGTCATGCCAAACTTTATCGGCGGTTTACGAATGGTGTCGGAACTCGTTCGTCCTTCGTTTGTTACCCTGCTGGATATGATGCTGCCTTCGCATGGTGAATCTGTTCGTGCGGAGGAAATTGGCCTGCCACACGATTCCGTTCATATCGGAAAGCGTATTTCCGATCTGGGACTTCAGTCGATGTCTGGCGTGGCACTTGTTTCACTACAGCGGGCACAAAGCCAGACGCATCTATTTAATCCGCCCGGCGATACACGGCTTGAAGCAGGCGATACGCTGATGTTTATGGGTGAGTCGGCGCGAATGACCGAAGTACTCGATAGACTGGCGGCAAAATCAAAATAGGTGCACGTTTTACCTTGCGCAACTACTTCGCACGGTGAGTAAACGACTCTGCTGAGGGATGCTGCTCAATTAACAATGCGCCTAGTTTGAATAATGTCAGAATGCGTTCAGCGTGTAATGCAACCAATGACAACCTGACACAATCCGCAAATACAAATAATTCACCGGACTCATCATGCCAGGCCAGCTCCAGCACACGTTGAGTACCGTGCTCATTCAACCTGGCAATGACGCCAACCGACAGTTGCCCCAGGGCTGCGGACGCGTAGCTACCGTACTTCCACTGCCCGGCTCGTTCTCGCCGGAGCATTGAAGCACCCTGCCCGCAGGCCCACTGCCGCATCATGAGCCTCAGCAATTGGCGAGCATCTGGGATGCTGACATCAACCAGTTCCGCCAGCACCTGCATGTGCTCGAACACCGCACTGATCTGGGTAATGATGTCATCAACCGGACAATAGTCGTCACGCTCTTCGATGATGCGAATCAATGACAGCATGTTGGATACGGCAAGCGCGTAAGCCTTGGGGTACTCTCCCATTTTTTTGGCTGCCGCGCACAAAAGCGCCGTCCAGTAAGGGACTAGGCAATCACGTGCCTGAGCCCCCAACATCCGGCCTGCAAGCGCCCATTCGATCTGATCGGCAATTTCACCAATCAGATCGGAATCAGGCAGGGAGGGGTTGGCAATCTGTATCACCGCGAAAAGGTATTCAGGAAGTTAGAGTTGATTTGCGTGTCACGATACGTAGGTTTATCTGTGCATAGCGCGCAACTCCGCGGGAAATCCAGCGGGTGACGTGGTAGTTTAACCAAAGCCAAACGAGACCCATACACAGCGAGCCGAACCCCAGCACGCTCAGCAAAGGGCCGCTCTCGACAACGGTACCGCCAATATCAATTACAATATACTGTCCTAAATTCAAGTCCGCCACGTGGAAAAGCAACATTGACAGCCCGACAAAAAGTGTGACTGCAGCGCCAAACCATAATGTCACCACAAGCATCACCACCGTTAACAATATGGGTAATACCAATAGCGCATTCAGTGTACCCATGCCAATCACGGCGATGATGGTGCGAAAAATCCCGATATCCTGCTGATCTGACTCATTTATTCTGGATGCAGGGACTTTGATATCTGCAAAAAGTGCGGCCTGTGAAGCCGCCGGGCCAAATGACGCAATTACTTCGCTTTCATCACGCCCTGCCGCTTTCGCATCCGCAAAATACTGCGTGTAGTCGGCAACAATGTCGTCAATGGCATGGTGATCCATCCCTTTCAGGGACTTGCGCAATTCCAGCAAATAATCATCCGTTGTCATGCTGCTCCTCCAGACAGACCGCCTAGACGTATACCTACACTTTGCCAAATGGCGGATTGCTCACCGAGTAGCGTTCGCCCAGAATCGCACAACTTAAAATATCGCCTCGATCCAGACGGAGAATTCACAAGATAACTCGATACCAGCAGATCGGCCTGCATATGTCTCAATAAGGGATAGATCAGCCGTTCCTCCAGGGCATGTTGTTTAACCAACTCGCCATAGATTTCATACCAGTAACAATCTCGCTCCGACAACAAGGTCAGAATGCTTATTTCGAGCGCAGTGCGCTCCAGGTTGGTCTTCACGCCGATTCTCCTGAATTAAGCTAGCGACTCTATTACAGCCACCTCCCCATCACAAGCGACAGATCGTCGGGTGTTGCAGCAATCGTCCATACACGCGTACAACTAAATATCGTATTGCTGCGCGGAAAATCGGGCGCATATGGCATAATCCGCCAGTTTTTGACATTCCGTGAGACGCATGTTGCATAAACATGAGGCCCGCTGGACTCATCCCGCGTTTCGGGCGCCCATCCATATGCAGGATTGGCTAACCGATCCGGCTTCGCTGACAGCCAAACTCAAACAGCGGTTTCCAGCCTTCAGGGTTCAGCTCATCCACCAAACGGTCGGACATCCATTCGAGGATGAATTCCGCCTGATCAGCGCATCTGCCCGTGAACCTGCAATCGTGAGGGATGTTGTACTCATGAGCGGGGATACTCCGCTCGTATTTGCACATTCCGTGATGGTCAGGGATGCGCTGCGTCTTGGATTCAGGCATGTTGCGGGTCAGGGCACGCGTCCGCTGGGTGCCACTTTATTTGCCAATCCCAAGGTCAGGCGTGGCATATTAACCTTCAGCCGGATTGATCCGCGTCATCCGCTTTGGCATGCTGCAAAACATGCCGTTCCCGATCTGGTCAAGCCACTGTGGGCGCGGCGCTCTTGCTTCACCCTTGGCGCAGCACGCCTGCTGGTAACTGAGTTATTTTTGCCTGCAATTGACCACGCAGACTAGTCAAGCACACTGGACTGAACCGAATTCGCCGCCATGAATCTGACCACGCTGAAAACCAAACTAAACGCATACGAACGATTGACGCGTCTGGACAAGCCAATCGGCATTCTGTTGCTGTTGTGGCCCACGCTGTGGGGCGTCTGGATCGCCACTAGTGGCCATCCCGATTGGTTGATCGCGTGGATATTTGTGTTAGGCACAGTGTTGATGCGCAGCGCAGGATGTGTGATCAATGACTGGGCCGACCGCAAATTCGACGGTCACGTTGAACGGACGCGGCACCGACCGCTGATTACCGGTGAGGTGGGCGGAACCGAGGCGCTCCTCCTTGCGGCGGGCCTGGCCCTTTGCGCTCTGCTCATCGCCCTGCCGCTAAATCGATTTGCGCTACTCCTTACCATTCCGGCTGCTGTCATTGCCGCCAGCTATCCATTTTTCAAACGATTTTTTCCTGTTCCGCAAGCCTGGCTCGGACTCGCGTTCAGCTTTGGTATTCCGATGGCTTTTGCTGCCACGCTTAACAATATCCCCCCCGTTGCATGGGTTCTGATGGCCGCAAACTTATGCTGGACGATTGCTTACGATACCGAATATGCGATGGTAGATAAGCCGGACGACCTCAAAATTGGCATGAAAACATCGGCCATTACATTCGGCGAGCGGGATGCTGAATGGGTCATGTTCTTTCACGCCCTGTTTCTGATTGGATTGGGCATCTGCGGTTACCTGTTGCGCAGTGGTCCGCTCTGGTATGCAGGGATGCTGATCGCGGCTTTTCTAATTGCCTTGCAATACAAGCACATTCGCGGACGGGATAGACAGAATTGCTTTCGCGCATTCCTGGATAACAACTATGTCGGTATGACCGTTTTTATTGCGGTTGCTGCGGATCGAACCCTGCATATTCAGTGGTGAGTATTCAATCAAACTTCACGACCACGTCGCCAGCAGGAATTCGCACGTGGCACGCCAAACGGGGTAATGTTGCCGTATCTGCACAGGGGTGATTGGATGCCATATCGGGTGCAATGCGATTTTGGCGCTTCAGTACATTGTACTCTTTGCCTGAATACTGCATCGCAGCATGCCCACTACCAGCATGCTCGATATAGACAAGACAGGCCCCGCAGGTTCCATGCCCGCATCGCCAATATAGTGGGAGCTGTCCTTCAATCACCAGAGGCCGAATAAGGTCGATTAGCAGACTTTCTGTCTCTGCCTTTGCTTCAAGCTCTGATTGAAGCCGTGGGCTGACAAATTTAACGCTGGAATAAACCGGCATTGACAGCATTCCTTCCCTGATGTGTTAAGCTCAAAACTCAGAGGGAATTATAAGAGTTACCCGCATTTATGCAGAACCGCACCTTTCTCCGCGCCGCATTCGCGCTTGCAATTGGCCTGTTTTCTTTAGCATCTGTTCAGGCAAGCGTCCTGGAAGATATGAGCGCCGCCAAGGAGGCTGCGCAAAACCGCCAGATTACCAGGCTGGATGACATTGCCAACCGGCTTCGTGGCACTGCACTGGCAATCTACCCTGAATACTGGCAAGTCAGCCTACAGATCGACACCCTGCCTGATCAAGAAATCCGTCAGTTTCTAGACCGCTACCCCGATAGCTGGCTTGCCGAGAAATTGCGTGGTGAATGGCTGCGCAATCTGGGCATGAAGCGTAAATGGCCAACTTTTGCACAGGAGTGGCCTCGCCTGCAGCAATGGGATGTGGGGTCGGATGTACATTGCTACCGCCTGCAAATGGGTTTAGCCAATAATGAGCAGGATGCCATCCAGACCGCCAAAACACTCTGGTTTAGCGATAAAGGTCTGCCTGACCCGTGTGCGCCGCTGTTTGATCAGTTATTTGCTCGAGGGGTACTCGATCAAGACGATGTCTGGAGTCGTATCAGGTTAGCCCTGGCGGCCAATCATGCCGACTTTGCTGAAGCCTTGCTCCCGCGTCTAAAGCGAGCTGATGGACTGGATGTCAAGCGGATGCGTTTGGCTACGCAGAAAACAAGCAAATTCCTGGCAAAGCTCGATCTTTCCTCACGAGGAAGCCGAGAATTGGCCATGTATGCAACCATACTGGTTGCGCGAAAAGATGCCCAGGATGCCATGTCGCATTTTCTGCAGTACGAAAAGCATCTTGGTCAATCCGACCGCCAGTACATGTACACCAAACTCGCCGCTTATGCGGCACGCCAGCGTATGCCAGATAGTTTGTCCTGGTTCGCCAAGGGACTACCTGCGTCACAAGTAGCAACCGAGGACGCAGAATGGCGTGTACGTGCGGCCCTGCGATCGGGAAAATGGGAGTTCGTTGCCTACGCCTTGAATGCCCTGCCGCCTGCAAAGCAAAATGAATCGGCCTGGCAATTCTGGCGAGCGCGCATGCTGGCAGAAACAGGACATCGACTCGAAGCCAATGCTATCTACGCCTCACTATCCGGAAGCTTTGACTATTACGGACTGTTATCGCGAGACGAACTTGGCGCGGTCGCCGATGTCACAACCGGCCGTTACCGCCCAAATGAAGATGAGCTGCAGGCTGTGCGCAGTCGCCACAGTATCGAGCGTGCACTTGCCCTTTATACACTGGACTGGCGCACCGAGGCTGTTCGTGAGTGGAACTGGGCCATGCGCGGCATGGATGACCGTCAGCTTATTGCCGCGGCCGATATCGCCCGTCAGAATGGCTGGTACGATCGCGCAATATACTCGGCAGAGCGAACGCGCACCATTCACGACTTCAACCTGCGCTATCTAAGCCCCTACCGCGATGTCACACAGGTCTACGCTCGCCAGGCTGGCGTTGATGAGGCCTGGGTATATGGCCTGATACGTCAGGAAAGTCGCTTTGTCAGCGCCGCCAAGTCAGGCGTAGGTGCGAGGGGATTAATGCAGGTGATGCCGGCTACCGCCAAGTGGCTGGCCAAAAAACTCGGCCTGGGTTCAATGAGTCCGAGTGCCATTAATGAGCTGGGTACCAATGTCCAGCTAGGCACTTACTATCTGAAACATGTGTTAGGCAGTCTCGGGAATCAACCTGTTCTTGCCACCGCAGCCTATAACGCTGGCCCCGGCAGGGCGAGAGCCTGGCAGGACAACGAGCGCGCGCTGGATGGTGCAATCTACATTGAAACGATCCCGTTTTTTGAAACCCGTGACTATGTCAAAAAAGTCATGGCCAATTCTGTGTTTTACGCCCGAACATTTGGCTATGGTGAAACATCACTCAAGCGCAGACTAGGTACCATTCCAGTACGCGGCTCGTCTGCCACCGAAGATCTGCCGGATCCAACACTGGATGAAGCAAAAGTGATGAGCAGTAATACGTGATGAAAAGGTGCATGTCGCACTAAGGTGTGCGGCATGCAATCTTTTTCCTGGGGCGACGGGCGGGCTGCTTTGTAGAACGCTTCTTCCTTGCAGAACTAGCGCATCGCGTTGCGCCCAGTCGAAGCCGGTCAGCCCCAAAAAGCACCACCACACCCCCCATTAGCAGCAGGCCGCAAACTGAGACGCCAATTAGGAGTTCGAGTTGGGCGTCGGTCATCCAGTTCATAGTCAGGTATCGTGCTTTCTTTCAGGAGCTGCCGGATAGGGCATTCAAAGTAGCCAAGCTTTGTAGATGCCGCTTCAGCGGCATAAAGTTACTCAATATGCTGTTTTTCCACTGTGATGTTCCTGAAAGACTGGACAAGCGCCGTTTCGTCATCCAATCCTCGCTTTTCAATCCAAAAATGGATTGTGCCCCAAGGTGTGTCCTGGCTTGATTTGTACGACAACCCCGAAAACATCCTGAAACCCTGAAATGCAAGGTTGGGTGTCTGGAAATCACAATAACCCTCTTGTTTCATTAATCGGGCAAACTCGGATGCATTCAATCCACAGCGAAAACCTGATTGCCTACCTACAAACATCCCTGCTTTCTTAACACCACCGGGGTCAAATATTTCAAAGTAACCGTATTCCATCATGAACGATGTTTTGTTGACAAGGTTATACCCATCTGGCAATTCAATTCCATAATGCAAAAACCGTATAGATTCATCAGCATGTGTCAAATTGAGCATAGAAACGCCAAATAAAATAGCGGCTAAGTATTTCAGCATATAAACTCGCAAAGCACTCCACTATTGTTGGTTGATTACTATACCACGCCATATACCATAAACAATATTTGGAATTATGCCAGCCACCCACTACCCCGGCACAGAGGATAGTTTACAAACGGGAAGTGTTAAGCATACAACTGTCCCCTCTCCCAGTGCACTACTCACACGTACGCTGCCCCGATGTAACTCGATAATCTCTTTCACCAGACACATTCCCAATCCTGTCCCCGGAATATTGCCTGAGGCATCGGCACGAAAGAATCGTTCGAATACCCGCTCCAGATGTGCCGGGCTCATGCCAATTCCCTGATCTTTCACTTCGATACTGCAAATATCCCCTTCGATCCAGCTCCTGATATGGATACTCCCTCCGCTGGGTGAATATTTGAGCGCATTCACAATCACATTCATCACAGCCTGCTGCAATTTATTCCAGTCGCCAAACACTTGAATATCGGGCAGATCATTCAGAATAATGCGAGCCGGATAATCCTCTCGTGGGCATGCCTGAATGGTGTTATTGATGAGATTAACAAGCGAAACCGGTACGCACTTGAAGTCCACCCCTCGCCGCGCTTCAATCCGGGCAAGATCGAGTAATTCATTTAACAGGCTTGTCAGACGTTGCGACTGCCGGTGAATGGTATCAAGCATGTCTTGCACCATGTCCTGCGGAAATTCCTGCAACTTGAGCAGCTCGGCAAAACCCATAATCGATGCCATAGGTGTTCGCAATTCATGCGCCGCAGTTGTAAGAAACTCGCTCTTCATGCGGTCAACTTCATGCTCGTGGGTAACATCACGCAGATGCAGCACAATCGCAGCTGATGCAGATCCCCCATTTAACACATAGGGCTTAATAAAGCGCTGCCTTGGAATCAGCATTTCTAGAACAGCGAGCTTTTGTTCTTGTCCCTGCCAGTTACTGATATCTAATTGGTTCGTGGTGGGCCTGAGTAATGCGTTAATTTTATGCTCGAGCTCCGCCACTGAAATGCCATACAGATCTCCGATCATGCATCCCGTCATGCGTTCAAAGGCCGGGTTTGCATAGCTCAGATACCCACCTTCATCAAACGTAGCAAAACCGTCTGGCGTGAGTGTAAATATCACTTCTTGTCGACAGATAATATCGCGAATCATTTCGTCCCGGGCATGAATATCGCTGACATTGCTTTGTACACCTACAAAATGGCGAATAACGCCATCTGCATCAGGTACCGGCGTAATGGTGAGGTGATTCCAGAAAGTTTCGCCATCCTTCCGGTAGTTGAGGAGTGTGGTTTCACAGCCTTCGCCTTTTGCAAGCGAAGCGCGTATGTAGGCAATTTCTTCCTGATCAGTCAGTGGGCCTTGTAAAAAGGCGCAACTTTTACCGATGACTTCTGCTGATTGATAACCCGTCATATTCAAAAAAGCCGGATTGACGAAGATGATGGTTTCATGGCCATCGCACACTTCGCTGATCACAACACCATTGTGACTGCAGGATAGCGCCCGCTGAAACAGCATGGCAGGGTCGCCCGCCGGGGATTGAGTGCCACGTCTTCGGCTGGGCTGTGTACTTCCAGGTTCGATTCGCATGTTCGCCTCCCAAATCAGGCACACGCATTCAGGCGTATGCACAACGGTTTACGCTGCAGCGTGGCTTCATTGAATGTATATCGCGTCCGTTCACCCGTTATCATGCAGCAAGGGGAAAAGCGCCAGCTTCCGCAAGATTGGGGGCGGTGACCGGTAGGCTTAAGTGGAACACTGTTCCGGCCTGCTGGGTACTTTCTACCTTTATATCGCCCCCCAGCTGATTGCGCATGATGTTGTAGACAATGTGCAATCCGAGACCGCTACCACCTTGCCCGCGCTTGGTCGTAAAAAATGGCTCGAAAATTTTGCCGATATGTTCCTGGGGAATGCCTCTGCCGTTATCACTCACATCCAGCGTGACCCATTCTGCTGACTGAGTTGCCACGATCCGGATTTCTCCCCCCTCCCTGTCATCCAGACCATGCACCAGCGCATTAATCACCAGATTGGTGATGACCTGAGCAAACGCGCCAGGATAACTATGGATGGAGACGGGCGTTTCAACCTGCAGAATAATCCATGCATGTGCCTTGCGAACGCGCGGTCCGAGACTGGTTAGTATCTCCTGCAGGTACTGCTCAAGATCAAAGATGCGTGGTGCTTCGCTGGCCTGATCAACCGCAACCTGCTTGAAGCTTTGCACCAATGACGCTGCTCGGTTAGTGTTGTTATGAATGAGCTGGGTGGATTCGAGTGCATCATCCATAAATGACTGGAGATCTGCTTTACGCAGGCTACCCGCCGTGAGCGCGTCATGAATGGTTTTGGAGGCTTCATGGAGGTGGGTGGAGCAAGTCAGGGCGATACCCAGAGGCGTATTGATCTCATGGGCAACGCCCGCGACCAGCCCCCCCAGTGAAGACATTTTCTCGGCTTCGACGAGCGAGGCCTGCGTACTTTTCAATTCGTCCAGCGCGGTTTCGGCGGACGATTTGGCCTCTACCACATTATCAAGCAGGCAATTGAAGGCCAGGCTGGTTTCACCCACCTCATCCAGCTCATACACTGGCATCCGTCGCGAAAAATCCTGCGAACTGACAATATCCAGTGCAGTGGTCTGCATTGCATGAACCGGATGAACGATACGGCGATACAGCAACCATCCGCTCACGCTCAGCATGATCATGGAGAACAGCCCAATACCAAGATAGGCTGTCATGACATGATTAAATGTATCGTCGATATTTGCCTCACCTTGTTGCTGTGCGTGTTTACCGGCCTCTCTGTCCTGGCGCAGCAGCTCGTCAATCTTATCGTTCAGTGGCAGTATCGTTGAATACAGCACAACAAAGGCATCTGCACTGTTGCCTGCCCTGGTGTACTCGAGCGCCTGATGCATGGCCTGAATATACTGCTGTATCAATTGGTACATCAGTTCGTCATGAGAGGCCATGGCGTCCGGATGGGTTTGCCGTTTGCGGGCATTCAAGGCATCTTGCAGCTGTTGCTCAGCTACATGCAGTTTGCGACTGAATCCTTCACGGAGAAACGTATCCGTCTCGTTTAGCTGACTAATCAATATCGGCGGGATGGTTTTGAAAGCTATACCCAGCTCTGCGCTGGAGATAATCAGCGGGGTGGCTTCGTGATTCAGTTTACGAACCTGTTTATCTACTCTGTTCAGCTGAATCAGTCCAAACAAGCCGGTCACACCGATGGCGACCACGGCCAGAGTAACTAAACCACCTACACGTCGGGATATCGTAAGCATGATAGCCTCCTTCGGCGAATCAGGCTGCTACGTCACATATACATCACCCATTGGACACGGCAGGCAAGCAGACAGTCACCGTCGTGCCTTTGCCAAACTCACTGCTTAAGGTCACGTGCCCCCCCAGTAAATCGACAATCTCTTTGGCAATCGAAAGCCCAAGCCCTGTTCCCGGAATATGACCCGACTCATCCGCACGGAAAAATCGTTCAAATGCACGTGCAACATGCTCCGGCTTCATGCCAATGCCGTGATCTCTCACGACGATGTTGACGCCACCGCCCTCGTCTTCACCCAGGGCGCGCGTTGAAAGTTCAATTGCGCTGCCCTCGGATGAATACTTAATGGCATTCCCGAGCAGATTCAGCATCACTTGCTGCATTTTGCCGATATCAACCCGTACCTGAGCGCTGCGGGCGGCGTGCTGCATAACCAGTCGGGGGCGCTTGTCCGGTGTAAACGAGGCATCGATGGCAGGTTGGATGAAGGTATCAATGCTGCAGACCTCTGGCTTGAGAACATTGGCACCCCCGGCCTCGATTTTCGCCAAGTCCAACAGGTCATTGAGCAAATGAGTCAGACGAACGCTTTGACGATTGATCGTTTCCAGCATATCGCGCATTTGCGAGGGATCGATCTCCATATGCAGCAACAATTCAGAAAATCCGCGAATGCTGGCCATTGGCGTGCGTAACTCGTGCGCAGCCATCGACAAGAACTCGCTTTTCATTCGCTCGACCTGGTTTTCGCGCGTCATATCGCGCATGTAGAGCGCCAGCCCCCCATCTGGGGTCGCTTTTGCCTTAATTGAGAAAACGGCTGACACCGGATGACAGACTTCGAGAATGATGCCCTCAGGCGATGCTTCGGCCTGATTAAGAAGCTGTCCTGCATTGAGCAGCTGATGTGTCCGTTCGAGTCGGGCGCCCCGGCTCACCAGCAGATTCAATACTTCCATGAGTGGCATATCCTGAACGTCGGACATTCTCCGCTCGAAAAGCATCAGCATGGATGCATTGCAGTAAGCCAGATTGCGTTCGGGATCGAAATAGGCAACACCACTCGAACTGAGTTGCATGATGGTTGCCAGTTGATCCGACTTGGACTCGATTTCATGAAGCAAATCAAACAAACGCAGGGAGGCAATGACTGTGGTGTACAGTCGCTCAGAAGTAAGCTCCGTTTTACATTTGTAGTCATTGATATCGTACCGGTTGATTACCATGCGTTCAGGCGCTTGCCCCGGCTGACCTGTTCGCAGGACGATTCTGACCCGGCGATTGCCCAGCTCGTTGCGAATCCGATCGACCAGCTTCAAGCCGGCATCATCTGACTCCATGACGACATCCAGCAAAACCAGCGCAGTGTCAGGATGATTGCGCAGGAGCTGGAAGCCCTCTTCACCGGAGTAGGCAGAAAGCAGTTCTACTCCGCGGCCTTGATAGTTCGCCTCCTTCAGCGCGAGGCGAGTCATCAGATGCACGTCGGGCTCATCGTCAATGATTGCAATCTTCCAGCGTGCCTGTGCCGCAGGGGTGTCCGCCAGACCATTTTCATCGGCATCATCCAGCAGCCAGCTATCTACTTCGCTCATGATGGCATCCTCCGCAAAATCTGCGATGCAGGCCGCTGGGCAAACTGCATCCAGAAGTCCTTTGGTAAGTTGAGTGTGGTCGTATTTGTGGGCAGCGCATCGATTGCCTCACAGGCTTGATGAATGTCATCAATGTGGGCAATGAACGTATCAATCAACTGGGCATCAAATAACGTACCGCGATGCTGTCGAATTGAATCTAGCTGCGTTTGTCCGAACGGTGAGTACGTGCCGGATTGATTCGCTTGTAGTGCTGTGCAGAAATTCACCAGTGCAACAATCTGACCGACAAGGGGAACTGACTCTGCAAGCAAGCCGCCTGGTCGGCCGTTAGGGTCGATGTAACTTACCTCGAAGACAGGTGTTGCGCAGAACAAAGCATCGCATTGATCCGAGGATACGCCCAGCCAGTAGGCCAGCATGGCGCTCAGGAGTCCCGTGCGAACATAATGGACAGGCTGGTACCGGTCAGACTTCATGGTTTGCCGGATGAGTAGCTCGCGCTGTACTTTCAGTAAGGCCGCTCTGGCTTGATCGCGCTCATGCAGTGCTGAATGCATATCTTCGACAACCCGAAACAGTTGGCCATACACGTGGCGAACATTTTCTGGTGGAGCTGCGTCACACTCGACAGGCGCTTGTGGCAAGCCAATCTCAATCGACTCGCAGGGAAGTTCATCCACGCGCCATGCTATCGCGTCTCTTTCCATGGCAATCTCCTCTGCAGCATTCGCTGCCTAATTCGGCTTGCCAATTGCCTGAAGCATCACACCCGGGAGGAGTCGACCGTCACGCGGCCATTGCCGAACCCGGTTGCTGTCCGATGTGCTGGCGAACGGTATCAATCAACTCAAGTGGACTGAAAGGCTTTGTCAGATAAGCATCCGCGCCTGCCGCCCGTCCTGCTTCGAAATCGGACTGCTGACCACGTGCAGTCAGCATGATGACGCAGGTATCTTTTAGCGCAGGATCTTGCTTCACCTTTGCACATACCTGATAGCCATCCAGCTCACCCGGCATCATTACATCCAGCAACATAAGCTTGGGCTGGCTGGCCTGAGCCATCTTTAAACCCAGCAAGCCATGATCAGACTCCTGTACTTCGTATGGCCCAAATTGCAGCGTCATGCGGATGAGCTTTCGGATATCGGCTTGATCTTCAACGATCAGAATCAGCGGTTTCATGATGCCTCCTTGCCTCGTGCTAGCCACGAGATGCGAGTAGTCGACCAAGATCCCGTGCATAACGCTCCATCTGCACGGCATCGACCTCGTTGTGCGGACTGGATTGATTGGGCGCGCCAGTTGGCAGCTCGATTACAATGTCGAGTGCATCATGATCGGCCCAGCGCACGTGTCCACCCAGCATTTCCAGAATGGCCTTGCACAGTGCAAAACCGATGAACAGATTCGGCTGCAGCTCGGCGGACGCAGCGCCAGCCATCACCCCGGCCGAAAACGGCAGGAAGACTCGTTCTCGAAGGTGTGCTGCAATCGGCATATTGTTGGAGGTGAATTTGAACGACACATGGGCACCGTGCTGTAAGCAAGCCAGCATGATCTCCCCCCCTTTCGGGGTTTGCGCGATCAATGCTCTAGAGAGCGCGGCAAGTGCATTTACCAGCCATGTTTCGCTGCCGTATACAGGCGGAAGCTCACTGGCTATCCCATTGAAAGCCAAGCTCACCTGATAGCGACGACAGGCCGGCGTCAGTGACTCAGTCAATCTGGAGACAATGCGAGGGATGTCGAGGCGCTCTCCATTTTGAATCTGTACCCCCGCATGGACACTGGCAAGTTGGATCACTTCTTGCAGTTGCGACGAGAAATGACCCCAGCTCTCACCCGCCATTTTCAGGGTCGCTTCAGACGGTGATTTGAGCAGTAGCGAGCAGTCGTTTAAACAGCGAAGAGCTTCATCATGGCACACACGATGGAACAGGCTCATCAGGTTTTGTATGGTGGTTCGGTATAGATGCTCATCGGTATCATCGCGGATGACCACCATGATGTCATCGCCGACCGGACTGGGTAGCAATTTGGCTTCCAGATCGCGTTCAAACTCTCGATCCAGCGTCAAAGAAACCGGTAGCGCGACATAGCCCGACTCGATTCCTGCCAGATTGCGAAGAATGGCCGGGTGTTGCAAACCAGAGGATGCATCATGCCCAAATATGCTTCGGGCAGCCTGATTAGCGTATTTCATCTCCCCGTGCCGTCCGACAACCATCACACCATCATGCAAGCTGTCGAACAAAAGTTGCATTGAGCGATTCATGGCACACCTCCATTAAGAGGCCGGTAGATGACTTTACTCTAACCGAGCGAGGCAATATCATCAAATTTATTCTTTCTATCATTTTTATCATTTAGATGCGCATTTCACGCTTTCTGCTGCGTGTGCGTACAGTCCACATCCGTCGCACCTGCAATGCCGCTTATCGGGGAGTCACCACCAGATTTAGCTTCTACAACCCCATCATCCAGAATACAAATATGCGTTGCGCAGACAGGCAGATTGCCCCCTTGTGCGCATCTGGAGTCGGCATTGAACACGCGCACGTTATTTCTTTGGCTATTTCACCTGCACTGCTTGGCGCTATTGCTCTGCAATGCTGCGTCGGGAACGACTTTGCCCAGGGGACGTCTCGATGATGAAATTCGGGTAAGTCGCTTTTTCAATGTGCCACTACAGCGCCCTGCCCTTGGTGCAGGCTTGATTCAGGATCGCGATGGCTTTATCTGGATCGGCCTTCAGGCGGGTCTGGGTAAATGGGATGGCAAGCAGCTCACGGTTTTTGATACGCGCAACAGCGGCCTCAGTTCTCTCAGCGTGACCGGATTGCTTGAAGATCGTAAAGGCATCATCTGGATTGCAACGGGAGGTGGTGGCCTCAATCGCTACGATAAATCCACACACCAATTCACGGTATATCGACATCAGCAGAACAATCCGGCCAGCCTTGCCAGCGACCACGTGGGGCAGGACTTTCGTCCGCATGCGATTGCGGAAGATCGAAACGGCGGCATTTGGGTGGGAACCAGCGAAGATGGTGTGTGCAGACTAGATCAGGTCAGCCAAAACTTCCGTTGCTGGCTGCATGAGTCCGGGAACGATGCAAGCCTCATTGCCAATGGGGTCAGCACGATAGCCGTCGATCATCACAACCACACCTGGATTGGTACTGAATCAGGCCTGGATCGCTATGACCCTGTTCGTCATACTTTTACGCATGTTGTGGCAGGTAGAATCAATGACATTCTACTCGCCGCCGACCAGACAATCTGGGTGGGCACGGAACGAAACGGGCTCTATCACTTCGATGGTGATGGTCATGTGCTCATGCATGACGCATATGAAGTTGTCCACCCAACCACATTGGGCGCCAATATCGGGATTCGCAATCTTGCCGAAGATGCTCAGCATCGGATCTGGATGGTTCACAGTGATCGCTACCTGACGATTCTGAGCCCCGCAAACCATCAGTATCAGCGCTTGATCTCGGGGGATGAATCCAATCTTCGTGGCCGGCAATTGGCCGCGCTCATGCAGGATCGCGATGGGGTCATGTGGATTGCTGACTATGACAGTCAGCTCAACAAGTATGACCCGCTGGGCAGTAAATTCAGCCTGTATCAGCACAATCGGGACAATCCCAATAGCCTGCCCTATAACTCGGTTTCTTCGCTCTACTGTGCTCCAGACCAGCAACTCTGGATCGATGCATTTGAACACGGACTCGCCCTATATCGCCCGGAAACAGATGACTTCGACGTCATTCCAGAGCCGCATGCGCCGCACCGTCCCATGTTTGTCGATGCACATGGGCAATTCTGGTTTGGCGGTGGGACAGGAAAGCAGAATCATCAAGCCATGTTTCTGTACGATCCGGACAAGCGCATCATTCGAGGCGAATGGGCATTCCCCAAGGATCGCCCCAACCAAAGTGCGGTACTTGATCCCCGGCATCATGACTGGGTTTGGATTGCGACCAGAAAGGCCGGTATTGCGCGATTCGACACTCAGCTGCATCAATACACCTTCTATCAGCATGATCCGGAGCGGCCAGAGAGCATTGGCAGCGATGTGATCTGGAAGCTTGCGTTTGATGTTCGAGACCCGACGATCCTGTGGGCGGCCTCACCCGGTGGCGGGTTGATCCGTTTCGACGTAGAACGGGAGACATTTACCAGCTACCGACACGACGACGCGCACCCCGACAGTATTGCCAGCAATATCGTGTATTCCTTTGTGCAGACAAGGAAAGGTCAGTTCTGGGTCATGGCCAAGGGGGGTGCCCTTGAATTGTTTGACCCTAACAGCGGCCGATTTACCCACTTCAGCCAACTGAACGGTAAATTCCCCGACGATAAAGCGGTCAATGTGACGGAAGATGCCGATGGCGATCTGTGGCTGAATGTACCGGGTGGAAAAATCATCCGGTTTAACCCGGACAATGGCCAGTTTCGGGAATATGGCGCCGGTGATGGTGTTCAGACGGGGGCAGCATTTGGTGCGGCCTATACGCATTGCCAGGGTCGTATCTGGTTTGGCGGCGGGAACGGCATCAACGCATTCGATCCGCGCGAGATACGCGACAATCCCCGTCAGCCCCCTGTCCGTTTCACAGCCATCACGCAAGGCGGACAACCCATCATCCAGACGCTTGCACCAGAACGGATCAAAGCGATCGAGCTGGATTGGCAGCACAACTACTTCGAATTTAGTGCGGTTGCACTGGACTTTACGCATCCGGACCAGAATCGATACCGGTTTATGCTAGAAGGCTGGGATACAGGTTGGTACGAGGCAGGTAATCAACCCTTTGGCCGGTACTCCAGCCTGCGAGGCGGCCGCTATACCCTGCGTGTTCAGGGCAGCAATGCCGATGGTATTTTTAGCCCTCACGAGGCCAGACTCGATGTCATTGTGCATCCTCCGTTTTGGCTCGCCCCATGGTTTATTGTGCTTACACTGTGTGGCTCGATCGGCCTGCTTGTAGGGGGCGTGTGGTTGCGCATCACATCGATTCGCCGGCATAACCGGGCCTTGGAACGGCGAGTAGCTGAACGCACGCTGGAACTTGAAGCAGCCATGCGTCAACTTGCGCAATCAGAAAAGCTCGCCGCGCTAGGTGACCTGGTTGCCGGTGTGGCACATGAACTCAATACCCCTCTTGGCAATATCCGTGTGGTGAGCTCAACCCTGGGTGAGCGCGTCGCCGAATTCGGTCACGCGCTGGAGCAAGGTGCCGTACGCAAGAGTCAGGTCGAATCATTCAACCGGCTATGCGGCGAGGTTTCCCGCCAGCTTGAGTACAACAGCAGCAAGGCCGCTCACCTCATCAGTCATTTCAAACAGATGGCAGTGGATCAGGCCAGCAATCGCAGGCGTCAGTTCAATCTGAAAGAGTTGCTTGAGCAAATGGTCGTCATTCTGACACCGCGTCTGAAACAGACCAGTCACCGTATTCACATTGATATTTCACCTGACATCCTGATGGACAGCCATCCCGGGCCACTCGAGCAAATTACCGACAACCTGGTTGCCAATGCCCTGCTTCACGCCTTTGATGGTATTGAACATGGACAAATTACCATCTGGGCTCGCAAAGAGCATACCTTCGTTGTCCTTAAATATATCGATAACGGGAAAGGCATTCCTGCGGATGCGCTCCATCGCATATTCGAGCCATTCTTTACAACCAAGCTTGGGCAAGGCGGAAGTGGTCTGGGTTTGTATCTTGTCTTTAATTTAATCGCCACTGTGCTGTGCGGGAAAATTGAGGCCGAAAGCACACTGGGGCACGGCACCACCTTTACGATCACCCTTCCTCTGGTCGCCCCTGATGCACCCGAACACACCTGACTTTAGCAAGCGGCTGCGTGCAGGCGTGCCGCTTGTCCGTCATGGACAGACTCCCTCCTTCAGCAATCAGTAGATGTCATATAGTAACTAGGCGGGAATCGCCTTGCGGGAGCGCATATGACACATCAAATTGATCCGGACAGCAGGCCTGATAACCGTCAGCCCGAGCACACAGCTGCCAGGGCAGACGACCCGGCTGATGACTGGATCATTGAGGACGATCCCGCAGCGGCGCCGCCATGTGACTCTCCTAAAGGCGCGCCATGGCGGGTGTTGATTGTCGATGATGAGCCGAGTGTTCATGAAGTAACGGAACTCGTCATGGAAGGGTTCGAATTCGAGAACCGCCCACTGGCGTTCAGGCATGCGTACAGCGGCGTCGAGGCTAAACAGGTTTTGGCGCAAGAGCCTGACTTCTCGCTGATTGTGCTGGATGTCGTGATGGAAACGGATGATGCAGGACTGCACGTCGCTTCCTATCTACGACGAGATCTGAAAAATGCGTTTCCCCGCATTATTCTGCGCACAGGTCAGCCGGGGCATGCGCCCGAAGAGCATGTGATTCGTGATTACGATATCAATGACTACAAGGAAAAGTCCGAGCTGACCGAACGCAAGCTGAAAACCATGTTTATTTCGGCGTTTCGCGGATATCGCGATTTGATGCGCATCGAATCTGCCCGCCAGAACCTGTGCCGCACGATTGATGCCATCGCCACCATCCGCGACTCACAGAACTTGTTTTCCTTTGCATCGTTACTGATGACGCAGTTGAAGCATGTATTGGGGGTTGAAACGGATCATGCGAGTCCAAGTCAGCTGAGTGCTCACGTTGCTGCACGCAATGATCGAAACAGCGAAATGACGGTGATCGCACTCACGGATGGGCTGTTTAGTCGCTCCAATAGCATGGGGGCGCCCACACATCTTCCCGATTCGATCCGATCCGAAATCAATCACGCCTTTGCTTCCCGGCAAACCATGATGCGGGAGGATCGCTATATCGGCTATTTTAGCTGCGGGGGCTCGGCGGAGGGCGTCTTACATATTGTGTTTGACCCTAAGCATGACTCGATCGCACAAGAATACCTAACCATTTTTGCTGAAAATGTGATCATGACCTACGAGTATTTGCTGGCGCGCGAGGAGATTGAATCCGGTCAGCACACGTCCATTATGCTGATTTGCGAAGCAGTGGAAAAGCGATCCAAGGAAACCGGCGTGCATGTGCTGAGGGTGGGTGAAATCAGTGCGATTCTGGCTTCTGATTTCGATATCTCCACTCGCGATGTTGAGTTTATCCGCCAGGCAGCACCCTTGCATGATCTGGGAAAAATTGGCATTCCGGATGCCATTCTCAATAAGCCCGGCAAACTCGATCCACACGAATGGGAAATCATGAAAACCCACTCGGCAATCGGGCAGGACATGCTGAAAAAATCGGACAGTCCCATGCTGAGGCTAGGTGCCAGTATTGCAGGTGAACATCACGAATGCTGGGATGGCAGTGGCTATCCGCTAGGATTAAAAGGTGAGGAAATCAGTCTGGCTGGGCGCGTTGTAGCTGTAGCCGATGTACTGGATGCGTTGCTGAGTCACCGCTGCTACAAATCACCGTGGATATTTGAAGATGCGGAAGCCTACATTCTGTCCTGCAAGGGCACCCGATTCGACCCCCAGGTGATTGATGCGTTTGTCCGCAACCGTGATGCAATTCTTGAGGTGTATCTGGAGTACCCGGAAGGCTGAACCGACCGGGTTTCCTGCAATTTTAGATCACTTCCAGCTCTGCCTTGAGCGCACCTGCGGCCTTCATGGCCTGCAATATAGCCAGCAAGTCTTGCGGACTGGCGCCAATCTGATTCAATGCCCGCACCACATCATTCAGGTTGGTTGCTTTTGGCAAGGTGGTCACGCCGCCTTTTTCTGTCTTGATTTCGACCTGCGCGTTCTCGGTCTTTTCTGTTTTGCCATTTGAGAGCGCATTCGGCTGGCTAATGGTGTTATTGGCGTGAATCACCACCGTCAGACTGCCATGCGAAATCGCGCAGGGATCGAGCGAAACCGTCTGGTTCATGACAACCGAGCCAGTTCGGGCATTAATGATGACCTTGGGCGCTGCCTGCGCGGGTGTGACATCCAGTTCTTCCAGTTTCGCCATGAATTTCACACGGGCAAACACATCCTCGGGTGCTTCAACCAGCACGGTTCTCGCATCAACCGCACGTGCCTTGCCCGGAAAATCCTTGTTGATGCGCTCCGCCATATTGTTGACAGTAGTGAAATCAGACTGGTTCAAGGCCAGTTCGATCGTATCGGCTTCCCCTACTTTAGCGGGCACCTCACGTTCGACAGTTGCTCCCATCGGCACGCGACCTACCGACAACTGATTCACCTGCGTGCTTGATCCACCCGCCGATGCCCCTGCTCCGGCAACGACCACATTACCTTGTGCCATGGCATATATCTGACCATCCGCCCCTTTTAACGGGCTCATCAGCAAGGTGCCCCCTCGAAGGCTTTTCGCATTGCCGATGGATGAAACAGTGATATCGATTTGCTGCCCTGCTTTGGCAAATGGCGGTAGCGTTGCAGTGAGAGAGACCGCCGCTACGTTTTTCAACTGCAAGGACGTGTTACTGGGTAGCTGAACCCCCAGTCGCGTCAACATATTGATGACACTCTGCACGGTGAACGGGGTTTGTGCGGTCTGGTCACCGCTGCCATCCAGCCCGACGACAATCCCGTACCCAACCAGCTGATTCGAGCGTACTCCGCCGACACTGGCAATTTCCTTGATCTTTTGCGCTTGCGCGATCGGCATCATTAGCGCAGCCAACAGCATGATCCATTTACGCATGATGCACCTCTCAGAATGGGAAGAACCGCATCATCACATCCTGCAGCCAGCCCGCCTTATTGGCCTGAGCGACCGTGCCGGACCCCACTTCTTCGATGCGCGCTTCTGATACGCGCGTTGAAGAGATCACGCCATTCTTGATGTCCGCTGGATTAATCACCCCGGAAAGACGCACGTAGCTGACTTCTCCGCGAATATTTACCTGACGTTCGCCTGCAATCAGCAAATTTCCGTTAGGCAGGACATCGCTTACCGTCGTGGTGATGGTGCCGTTAAAGGAATTATTGGCTGTGGTTGAGCCTTTGCCGCCAAACTTGTTGTTGCCCGAGTTGGCTACATTAAAGCCCTTCATCAGGCCATTAATGGTGTCGGAGGTAGCGCCGGCGGACAGCGCATTGCTGACCGTCGAGGTTCGTTCAGCGGAATTGTCGGCTTTAGTGGTGGCGTTGACGCTTTCCTCTATCTGAACCGTGACCAGATCACCGACATTGCGAGCAAGCGTGTCTTCAAACAGGCCTCTGGACGCACGCGCCTGATAGATACTGCCATTCGCCGGCAAGGTCTCAGAGCGCGCCGCCGGACGCACGGTCGTGGGTCCGGTCACAATGGTGCGAGGCACTTGAGTGGCACAACCGGCAAGCATTGCCACTGCGGCAAGTATGATCATTTTGTTTTGCATGATTAGACTCCTGTCAGTCTCTTAGCGATCGCCTGCGGGCTGCGTCATTACGTCAATTGCGTCAGGCGCTGCAGCATCTGGTCGACGGTTTGAATCGACTTGGAATTCATTTCATAGGCACGCTGCGCCTGAATCATGTTCACCAGCTCTTCGGTAATATTCACGTTGGACGCTTCAACATAGGACTGATTGATATTGCCCAGCCCTGTTTGTCCCGGCGTACCCACTTGCGGCGTACCAGATGCAGTTGTTTCCTGAAAGAGGTTATTACCGATGCTGGCAAGGCCTGCCGGGTTGATGAAATTAGCCAGCTGGATCTGCCCTACCTGGGTAGGATTGGTCTGACCGGGCAAGTTCACCGACACCGTGCCGTCGGTGCCAATCGTCACCTTTGTGACATTTGGCGGCAGCGAGATCGCCGGATTCAGCAGATAACCGGAAGCAGTCACCACCTGCCCCTGATTGTTCAACTGAAAATTGCCATCACGGGTATAGGTTGTGCTGCCATCAGGCATGGTGATCTGAAAGAAGCCCTGCCCATTGATCTGCATGTCCAGCGGTGCATTGGTTTGCTGCGGATTACCTTGCGTAAAAATCCGTTCGGCATTCACCGACATCACGCCCGTACCCAGCTGCAATCCCGTTGGCAGTTGGGTTTGCTGAGTGGTACTGCCGCCCGGCTGACGCATGGTCTGGTAGATCAGATCCTGAAAATTCGCCCGCGAAGCCTTGAAGCCCGTGGTATTGACGTTCGCCAAATTATTGGAGATGACGTCGATGTTCAGCTGCATCGCGTCCATCCCGGTTTTGGCCACCCATAAAGCTCGCATCATGATGATGACTCCCGTACCTTGGCGGCTTTTTGCACCGCCACCCGATTAATCGGTTTCATTCATACGCCGTCTGGTTCAGATCCGAGAGATGATTAGCTCAGCACCATGATCTGCGAGACCGCCTTGGCGTTCTGCGAAGCTTCTTGCAATAACTGTACCTGCATCTCGTATTGCCGCTGGGAGGCGATCATGGACACAAGCTGGTTGACCGGATTGACGTTACTCGCCTCCAGCGCGCCACTCATCATGGCCGCATTGGGGCTGGCTTCCACCGGTGAACCATCGCGGGTACGGAACAGGCCATCGGAACCCCGATCCAGTAGTCGTTCGTCTGGCTGAACCAGCTTCATACGGCCAACTGCGGTAGTTTGGGCGGGATTATTGGAGGGAGCTGCGGTGACGGTGCCGTCCGACCCGAATGTCACAACACTGTTAGGCGGAATAACAATGGGGCCACCATCGCCAATGACCGGGTAGCCATTTGTACCTATCAGCGTGCCATTGGTATCCAGCTGCAAGCTGCCATTGCGGGTATACGCTTCACCTGCCGGGGTTTGCAGCGTCAGAAAGCCTGCGGATGTCATGGAAACATCCAGATTCCGCCCGGTTGTCTGCAAGGCGCCCTGAGTGAAGTCAGAGCCCGTGGTCTGATCTACTACAAAGGTACGTGTCGGTACGCCCACGCCACCTTCGGTTGGTACGGCCCGGAATGCAGTCAATTGCGAGCGGAACCCGGGCGTATTCACATTGGCAAGATTATTGGCAATCGTTGCCTGCTCATACGCTGAATGCTTGGCGCCTGTCATCGCCACATAAATCAGCCTATCCATTTTTCATACTCCCCGGTGTGTTCCCGGTTAATCAATCAGTTCAGTCACACCGACAATTCATTAACGCAGATTGGTGATTGTCTGCAGCAATTGGTCTTCGGTCTTGATCGTTTCCGCATTGGCCTGATAACTGCGCTGCGCGGTAATCATGGCCACCAGTTCCTGCGTTACATCCACATTGGATGCTTCGATTGCGTTGGACTTGATGGTGCCCAGTGTCGCCGTACCGGCAATGCCCGGGCCGATTGCCGCATTAGAGGCATATGTTGCCGTCCAGAGGTTATTCCCGATTGAAGCCAGCCCTTGTTCATTGACAAAGGAATACAGCACAATCTGACCGACATTACGCGTCTGGCCATTGGAGTAATTGCCCTGAATCGTGCCATCACTCCCCACCGATACACCGGTAATGGTCCCCGCTGCAAACCCGTCCTGATTTTCATTCAACACCGCAAACTGGCTACCGTACTGAATGGTGCCACTCAGATTGACGTTAAATGACAAGGTTGAAGCGCCATCCGCCGGGCTGGGTGCCGTAAAATAAAAAGATGGATTTGTACTAGCATTATTCGTACCGGGAACAGGTACCGAATTGACCCCCACCTTGGTCATCTTCCCATCTGCGCCAAAGGTGATGAAACCTGGCTGGGTCACGGGTGGCTTGCCATTCAAACTGGTTTGTACTTCCCAGGTATTCGTGCCCACTTTGATGTAATACAGCGTGAGCAATTGCGCATTACCTTGCGAGTCGTACACCGTTTCCGGATTGCTCTTCGTGAAAGTCTTGGCATCTGTTAGCGTCACCGGCGGATTATTACGAACCAGCATCGTCGCAGTTTGCTGACCAGTTGCCATATTGCTCAAACCATTTACATCCAGATCCAGTGTGGTATCCACTGTTCCGCCATTAATGGTCGGCAATGCGACCAAGGACAATGGCGATTTATTACCGGCAAGAAATGCCGGAATGGTGGTTGGCCCCAATTCGACATTGCCGGTGGCAGGATCAATCACAGAGTAGTCACCACTCCAGGTACCCGGGCCCGATTGCGTCGGCGGGGTATAGGTGAGGTTGACAGTCAGATTGTGAACCTGACCATTGGGATCAAGAAACGAGCCATTGAAACTTTGATTGGTGGTAGATAAGGTATTGCCGTAAATCGAGACGGATGTATGCAATGCCGAATTATCATCACCACTGATTGAACCTGTATTTGCACTCCCCGATCCACCCGGGATAATTTGCTGGGCAGCCGGAAAGTTCAAATTAAAGTTGAACGTGGTATTGTCGTAGGCCTGCGAAATGGGTGCGATTTTGAATGAAATTTTTTGTGCCTCGGTCGCACTGGTCACCGATGTGGGCGATGTGGATGCAGGCGACGGTGGCGCATTAAATTTCAGACTATCGTTTGGTGTAGTAGGCAGATTCGGATCATCAATGGAGGTGAACACATCCCAGCCATTGGTATCTGTTGCATTTGGTTGCAGCCCGACATACAGGGTGTGGAAATTACCAAGCGGATCACTCACGCGCATTTGGTAAGCTGCGGCAGGCGGAGCGGGCGGCGGACTATTGCGATCCAGAACCAGGCTATTGATATAGACATTTTTTGTACCCTGGCTAATGACTGGCGCATCAGCGGGCAAATTCAGTGCCATATTCAACCCTGCATTGTTCTGGGTCGAAGCACCCGTAGCGCGAGCTGGAATCATGGTCTGATTGCTGGTGATCTGGATGGCTTTGGTTGCACCACTTAATACATTGCCATTGTCATCTACGCCGTAGCCTTGCAGGTACCCTCCACTATTGACAACGTAGCCATCACGATTGATCTGGAACTGGCCATTACGTGTGTACGCCATCTGCGCGGACGTTTGCGGATTGGAAGGATCGGCGCCTACCCCGGTCATCACCCCAAAAAAACCCTTTCCGGCAATCATCATGTCCAAAGGATTATTGGTAGCAGTACTCGATCCCTGATTAAAATGCTGTGCAACGGTAGCGGTATTGGCCCCCATCCCCACCTGAATTGAGCTGCCATTCAGATTACTGCTGAACATATCCGAAAAGATTGCTGCGGACGACTTGAAACCTACCGTATTTGAGTTAGCAACGTTATTGCCAATCACGTTTAGGAAAGCCGAAGAAATTGTCAATCCACTCAGTGCTGTCTGGAATGCCATGATGCTCTACTCCATGCGCTCGATTTTTACTGTGTCCGTTCCTGCCAGCTATTCTTATATGTACTTTGCTTAAATCACTTGCGTGATCTTGGTAAATGGAACCTGATTTCCATTTGCCAAATTAAGGGTGACGCCATTCGCACCAAATGAGATGCTTGCCACCTGATTAAATGTGTAGGTCGCACCCGTCTGGGTTGTACCGTCTTTACCAACCATACTGGTGGCAATGGAATACTTTCCTGCCGGCAGAAAATTTCCATCGCCGTCTTTGCCATCCCATTGCATTAACTGCTGATTACCCGGAGCGGGGGCATCAACACTGAATGCATCCACCGCTACGCCATTGCTGTCCTTAATGATGATATTCATCCGGGCTGTACCAACCGGAATATCTACCCCGAAGCTGGCTTGGCTCTTGCCATCACTGATCAGCTGACTTCCGCTATCCAGCACCGAGTGCCCAATCAGCGAAGTAGCCTGATATGAGTAACCAGCTGTCATATTTGCACTCAGTGCAGTCATCGTCGTATTCAATTGTTGAATACCGCTGACCGTACTGATTTGTGCCATTTGGCTGGTTGTTTCTGCGCTATTCATCGGGTTGAGCGGATCCTGATTCTGCAGCTGCGTCAGCAGCATTTTCAGGAACTGTCCCTGCAAGTTGCTGGCAGAGGTTGCATCCTCATTTGCCTTGGTCGCTTGACCCGCCTGGTTCAAATTCTGGTAAGGATTTGTGCCGGCGGTTGAGCTAGATGCAGTACTGGTAGCCATGGCGCTTTACTCCTTCAATCAAGCTTGTCCGAGCGATAGAGTTCGCTGGATCAATGTCTTGGCGGTATTCATCATGTCTGCATTGGTTTGATATGACCGTGATGCAGAAATCATATTGGTCATTTCTTCGACCGGATTGACATTGGGCATGGCCACATACCCTTTTTCATCTGCTAGCGGGTTATGGGGGTCGTATACCAATTTCGGGGGAGATTGATCTTCAGAAATGGCGGTCACTGCAACACCAACAGATTGCGGCTCACCTTTAACGATTGGGGTCGCAGTAAATACAACCTGTTTAGCTTTATATGGCTGACCATTCACACTGGTTGCACTATCTGCATTGGCCAAGTTACTGGCCACGACATTCAATCGCATGGATTGAGCTGTCATTCCTGTGCTCGCCACATCAAATACGCGGAATAGCGACATGATTTACCCCAGTTCACCGTGTTCATTATCCAGTCTGGCAATATTCGTCAGATCTTACTGATTCTGCAGAGCAGCCTTATACAGCGAGATTCGCTGTTGCATGAAGGTAATGTCTGCCTGATAACGCAGTGCGTTATCCGTAAAGTGTCCCATTTCGATATTCATATCGACCGTATTGCCATCAATCGAGGGCTGCACGTCATTGCGATATAGCAATGGCAATTCGCCTTCTCCATTTGAGCTGGTGCTATTCGCCGCAATATGACGGGTATCTGTTCTAGCCAGACTTAGGCTGTCCCCACTTGCCCGCTTGCTCGTCAATGCTTGCTTGTATGCAGAACCAAAGTCGAAATCGCGGGCTTTGTAGTTCGGTGTATCCGCATTGGCGATATTGCTGGCCAGCACTTCCTGACGAAGGCTGCGCAACTGCATCGACTTTTCGGTACCAGAAAAATACTTGTCGAGTTTGGAGAGCATGATCTGCGTTCGCCATGGAAATTGATTGACGCAAGCCTTCAAGCAGATTGCATGCCAATAGCGGAAATGCTTGGCAGATCTGGGTGTCTGTGTGGCGATACCCCTGAAGGTCGGCAGGATTTGCCGCGTATGACCTGCACAAGCAATCCGGGCGGCAAGGATGGGTGGGTGCCATCGGCGCGCGACAGCGCCTGACACAAAAATCAGCGAGCAGTCTGAAAATCGGGATTTATATTGAATGTATCCCTGTGCCGATGCGCAGGTCAGATGGCCACAAGTTGGCTTAAGAACGATTGAAGGAGAGGGGGCGCTCAATGAGCCAAAATATTCTCGTTGCCGCAAGTGTGGTGCTCGCGTTGGGCCTGGGTGGTTGTGGGGGTGGCGGTGGTGGGAGCGAGAGCAGCTCAGCCCCCGTGGTACAGATGAGCGTGTCAGGGCTATCCAAAGACAAGGTTTATGCGGGTGACGTCCTGATTGTGACTGGCACCAATCTGAACAGCGTGACCTCTGTCCGATTCAATGGCGTAGCGGCCACGTTTACCATTCAGAGCGCCCAGCAACTCACACTGACTGTGCCGGATAATGCCACCTCAGGTAACATCGAGATCAATGGCTCAAGCAGCATCACCATTAGCACGCGCGTAACCGTACTCGGCAATCCCGTCGTGACATCCGTGTCCTCCCCCATTGTGCGCGGCGGTAAAATACTGGGCATTGATGGCAGCAATCTATCAGGGGTCAAGGCGATCCTGATTGGGCTCGTCAGCATCCCAGTGAGCAGCGCCAGTGATACCCACGTAGACGTCAAGATGCCGGATACGGCGTTAAATGGCGTGTTGCAATTGTTGTACGGCGAACGACTGCAGATTCCAACGGCTCAGACGATCCAGATTGCCCCCTACCCTCGACTGGCGAGTACGCAATCGGAAGCGCTTGCGGTAAACGGGGTCGTCACACTCACCGGATCGTATCTCAATCAGGTTCAGCAAATCACACTGGGCTCAAGCACGCTCAGTATTCGCACCCGCTCCGACGCATCGTTGGAAGCTGGTTTGCCTGCGGGTTTCAAAAAGGGAACCTACAATGTTGTCCTAACTGACGACAAGAACGAGGCCACACAAGCAGGCAGCCTCAAGCTTTATCTGCCGATTACTGTCAGTACTCCGCTTCAGGCCAGTGGTAGCGATGGAACCTACCTGTCGGTCACCGGCACGGAAATGAATGACGTCACAGGCGTCACGATTGGTGGCACGGTTGCCACGATTACATCGCAAGATTCGACAACCCTGAGATTTGCGGTGCCCGCTAAGGGGAATGGCAAAATTCTTCTGACGGGTCCACTCGGGCAATCAGTAGAGGCGGGTACCTTCCAGAACACCGGACAAACACCTGTGGTTTCGATCAATAAGGTTGAGGTGGCACAGAATCATCTGCAAGCCATCGGTGCTGGCGGTCAGCGATTGGTTCCGGGTAAGCAGGCACTGATTCGAATCCATGTCCTCTCATCACAGATGGTGAAAGATGCTCCGGTCACAGTGACTGCCAGTAATGCAGGTAAACCGCTTGGTAACGTCACGGTTACCGGTCCGGCACAACTGCCGGCCTCAACCGGCAACAGTGACTACAGCACCACGTTTAACGGTATGATCCCTCCCAATTGGATCGCATCCGGTCTGACACTCACTATCCAGGTAGATCCTTCGCATACGGTCAGTACCGGCGACCAAAAAGTGATTTCGCCTGTCATTGGTTCGGCTACGCAAATGCATGTAGTTCAGGTTCCCCTCAGCCTGGTCGATGCCGTTGGGACTGAGGTTCTCCCCATGAAGCGTCCCGATGAAGCGCAGGTTCAGGATGCAATGGTACGCCGATTCCCCCTGAACCCGGTGAACGCAAAAGTCTCAACGCGCGATACGTACAAAATGAGCAATGTGTCCTTGATTAGCCAATTTGAGGACGGAGAAAACTGGTCGCAGGCACTCTCCGAAGTCAATAGTCTTCGGCGAACCGAAGATCCAACTGGAAAGAAAAATTACTACGGCTGGGTGCCCCGCCCCAGCAATATCAAGCCTGCCTGGGGTGGACTTGGCTACGTTCCCTCACCCGGACACTATGCCAGTACCGCGATTGGACTGGAGGCTAACGCGGATCTTGCTGGCGCAGTCAATACCTACATCCATGAGCTCGGGCACAATCTATCCCTTGAGCATGCCCCATGTGGCAGTGCCGGCAACCCTGATCCCAACTTCCCCTATGCAGGAGGCACGCTCGGGCCAATTCCCGTCACCAACACCGAAACCGGTGCCATTGCCACCGACATTGGTGATAACACCGACGTGATGGGATACTGCAAAGGCCGCTATTTTTCGGACTACCACATTAACCTGATTCAAAAATCGCTCGAAGCCGGTGCCTCGGGTGATACGGCCAGAACGATGAACGCAATGGAATCTGCAGATATCGCCCTGCTAGAGGTGAGTGGCGAGATCGCAGAATCAGGCATCCGGCTATTCCCTAGTATTGCATTCATAGGACGGCCGGACATACTGGTCAGCGGGAGCTATCAGCTCACACTTGAAACCGCAGATGGTCGCACGCTGGTTTACCCGCTCCGAACCATGTCGATTGCGGACGACCCGCACAATCGCGCGTCATTTAGCATTCGCATTCCGCATCCAGGAGACATCGCACGCATCGCCGTTTCCCAGTCAAGCGCCTCGCGCATTCAGTCGAAAAATGCGCTGGCGCCGGGGCGGATGCTGAGCCTGACAGCCATTAGGCAAGCTGCAGCGCCCAGTATTCAATGGAATAAGAGCGGTAATCGCTTACACATCACATGGGATCATGGCAATTGGCCGTATGCAAGCGTAGTTTCACTGGGCACAGAGGGGCGAAAGGTGATGACATTACGCGCGAGCGGCGGAAAGCTTGATGTCCCGTACACTGCAGGTGGTCGACTTGAGATTGGCTTGAGTGACGGATTAAATACTCGAATCGTCCAGATCCAGCCCTGACACTGTGCGAACAAACGCAAGGCAGGTCATCCTGCATACATGAAAAGGCCGCCTGAATAGGCGGCCTTTGACCAGATTGGCCGAGATACTTTACTGCAACTCGGACTCAAGATTCGATAACAATTCTTCTGTCATCTTTTCATTCAGCGTATTGCCATCCTTGCCAGTCACCTTCACCAAGGTATCGCTGCCATAGGCTGAAACGGCCACCTGATACTCTGTACCCTTAGGTGTTTTGTTATTGTCGATCTTGTCAGCCTTGTCATCACGCCAGAATGCCAGCTTTTCCCAAAAGCCTTTTTCATTCTTATTGGCGAGATCGTCTGGCTTACCCTTGCGGATGTAGTACACACCCAGACGGCGATCACGATCGGCAACCGCATAACCTGCACGCTCAACAGCCAGCCCAACGCGGCGCCACGAACGATCAAAGCTTTCATACAGTTGCAGACCACGCACACCATCAATCTTCACAGCCTGGACGCGCTTCTTGGCGCCGTCCTTACCGGCTGTCTGTGCGGGCGCAGGCGCAGCAACTGGTTTGCTTGCATCGCTTGCCACAGCGCTGGCATTTTCCTCTGTTGCGCCAATACGAACGAGCAATTGCTTCAGCATAAAGGCTGAATACTCAGGATCGTTGGGTACGGCCATCCAGCGAACATTCGAGTTTTCAAGACTACCCAGTTCAGCCTCCTTCATTGCCGAATGGCTGATAAAGACCTCGGTACGCTTGTCATCTGCGCTTCGCTCAACGCGTACACGATACTGATCTACAAAATCAGTTGAGTAGGCATTCCCGAACACACGCGTAATGGCACTGCGGAACATGCCATCGGGCACGGCTGACTTACGATGGGCGAAGTTAGTTTCCAGCAAACCGGCAACCGGGTTATCGACAGTCAGCTCAAAGCCCTTATCCAGCATGAATTGCCGTACCTGCCCCCATACCTGCTCGACAGACGCGTCTACCACCAGCCAGCGCTGCGCACCATCGGACTGCAGGCTCACCTTGGTAAATTTGGCAGAAACGGTACCGGCTTCCATGGCTTTCTTGCCTTCTGCCGATAACTGTTTGGATGTCACACCGGGGATATCAAACGCTGTGCGAGACTCTGGCGCAGTCAATTCGGGCGGAATGTCTAGCCGCTTTTGATTCAGCGATTCACGTGACTGACGATACGAATTTTTGTCAGCATCGCTTTCGCTCTTGGTAACAAAGGGGATATGCGCACAACCGGCCGCAAACATGGCCAGGCTCATCACAGCGATCGGACGCGACAATTTGCGTTGATTCGAATTCATGGAGATTGTGTTTTCCTGCCCTGAGGGTCGGGAGCTTGTTGGTTAAACGGAGAGACCGGCCTCGCGCATGGCGGCAGCAACAATCGGTTGCGCGCTCACAGACAGCGGGGTCAGAGGTAAACGAATGCCTTCGCCAATCAGGCCAAGTTGTTGAACAGCCCACTTAACCGGAATCGGATTGGCTTCAACAAATAGATGCTTGTGCAGTCCTTGCAAGCGGTCATTGCATTCACGTGCAGCAGCAATATTGCCAGCCAGTGCATGGCGGCACATATCGGCCATCAGGGCAGGCGCAACATTGGTGGTAACAGAGATCACACCGTGGCCGCCAAGCAGCATAAACGCCAATGCAGTTGCATCATCACCAGAATACAGTGCGAATTGCTTTGGCGCACGCTTGAACAGGTCAGCTGCCCGCGCAATATCAGCGGTTGCATCTTTGAGCCCGACGATGCCCGGCACCTCGGTCAGGCGCAGCACCGTCTCATTGCTCATATCCGCAACGGTTCGACCCGGTACGTTGTACAGGATGACCGGCAGATCCACTGCTTCGGCAATCGCCTTATAGTGACGATAGATGCCTTCCTGCGTGGGTTTGTTGTAATACGGCACCACCGAAAGTGACATTGCGGCACCCGCACGCTTCGCTTCGGCAGCGAGTTCGATTGATTCCTTGGTCGAATTGGCGCCCGTGCCAGCAATGACAGGTACGCGGCCACCTGCAAACTCAACCGTTTTAGCAATGATGTCGAGATGCTCATGCACGTCGACGGTAGCCGATTCGCCAGTGGTGCCAACCGCAATCAACCCCGCCGTGCCAGCATCAATATGAAAATCAACGAGTTTTTTCAGGCTGGCAAAATCCAGACTGCCATCCTCGAACATGGGGGTTACCAGTGCAACCAGACTGCCTGTCAACATGGGGCGATTCCGAGCAACAATTGAATATCGAAAGCACGGATTCTAACCGAATCCAGCCACGCCATAACTATGACCGTGCAAGTTTGGAAAAATTCCATCATGATCACTTGCAAATCACAAAAATCTCAGTGCAGCACGCGCGGGACAGATAACACAAAGGGATCGATCATCACCTGAAACTCGACACCGTCAGCTGCTATGAACTGGTAACTCCCCTCCATCGTTCCTACCTGCGAGGTCAGTGCTGCGCCGCTGACATACTCGAACTCCTCGCCGGGCTGGATATTGGGTTGCTCTCCCACCACGCCCATCCCCCGGACTTCCTGTACCTGACTCTCGCCATCCCGTATCACCCAGTGCCTGCTCAATAGCTGGCCTGCTACCGTACCGGTATTGCGGATCTTGATCTGATAGGCGAAAACGAACCGTTGCGCCTCAGTATCAGACTGTTCGGCCAAGTAGTGGGTTGTTACCGAGACGCTCATCTCGTATTTTGTGGATTCAGCCATGGGCTCACTGCACCGTCAAACGAACGCAGATTACACGCCAAATTAGTGCGGAGGACAAGTCCTGTCTCGATTCGCGCTACAATCATACTTTTGATCCGCCCAAAATCCGCCATGAGCTCGCCGACTTTCCGCATTGCCCCCTCCATTCTGTCTGCAAACTTCGCCAAACTGGGCCAGGAGGTTCAGGATGTGATTGCTGCGGGTGCAGATATTGTGCATTTTGATGTCATGGACAATCACTATGTTCCCAATCTCACCATCGGCCCGATGGTTTGCGAAGCCATTCGCCCCTGCACCGAAGCACTGATTGATGTACACCTGATGGTCAAGCCAGTCGACCGTATCATTCCCGACTTTGCCAAGGCAGGCGCCAATATCATCACCTTCCATCCGGAAGCCAGCGAGCACGTAGATCGCTCCCTTTCGCTGATCCGCGAACAGGGTTGCAAGGCTGGCCTGGTATTCAATCCAGCCACCTCACTGAGCTATCTCGACTATGTCATGGACAAGGTGGACATGATTCTGCTGATGTCTGTTAATCCGGGCTTTGGCGGACAGAAGTTCATCCCGGCGACACTCGATAAGTTGCACGAAGCACGCAAGCGCATTGATGCCTACACCGAGCGCACCGGACGCGAGATCTGGCTTGAAATTGATGGCGGCGTCAAAGTGGATAATATTGCCGAAATTGCCCGAGCAGGCGCAGACACCTTTGTTGCCGGTTCGGCGATTTACAACACACCGGACTACAAAGCCACGATCGACGCCATGCGCGCAGAGCTGGCCAAGGTCTGAGCAAATTAAAGGGAGAGATCATGCGGGGATACGTCATCACGGGCGCTGCGCGCGGACTTGGGCTCGCGCTTGCGCAAGCCGTGATTGCGCAGGGTGGTCACCTGATTGCATTGGCACGCAACGAGAGTGCCGAGCTCAGGGCGCTGGCCGAACAAGGCCGCGGCTATAGATTCGTTGCCTGTGACTTGTCCGATATGCACGCTCTCCCTGATCTTGCCGATGAAGTATTTGGCTCGCTCGCCAGTATCGCCTGGGAATCGCTGACACTCATCAACAATGCGGGTGTGATTGATCCCATTGGACCGAGTGGCACGCTGGACGATGCGGCGATCGTGAGGCTGGTCCAGATCAATGTCACTGCACCCATGCTGCTGACCAATGCGTTTATTCGTCATCTTGGCCCGCATCGCTTCGATCGGCGCATCATGAATATCAGCTCCGGTGCCGGACGGCGTCCATCCGAGGGATGGAGCACGTACTGCGCAAGTAAAGCGGCGCTTGATATGTTTACCCTGACGGCTGCACAGGAACAAGCCAGCCATGATGGAATTGGCATGGTCTCCATTGCCCCCGGCATCATTGACACCGGTATGCAGTCGCAGATCCGTCAGTCGACGACCGATCAATTCCCTAATCTGGAATACTTCATCAACATGAAGGAAACGGGCCAGCTCACGTCCCCGGAAGTATGCGCTGAAAAACTGATTGCCTATCTGCATGACGCACGCTTCGGGCAAGATGCCATTGCCGACATCCGGGCTCCATTTCCGGGCGGTTCTGCATGACAACGTCCATCACACTCGTCGCACTCGATCTGGATGGCACGCTGGTGGATAGCATTGGCGATCTGGCCGCAGCGGCCAATGCAATGCGGGAAGATCTCGGATGTGTTCCGCTGCCTCAAGCCGTACTCGAAAGCTACGTGGGAGGCGGCATGGCCAGACTGGTACACCGCGCTCTGACCGATAGCCGACACGGAGAAGTCGATCCCGATACTCACGATAAGGGTATGGCTGCGTTCGATCTGCACTATACGCGACTACTCACCGCGACCACCCGTCCCTACCCGGGTGTTGAGTCGGGGTTGGCGCTACTCCAGTCTCAAGGCATTCAACTGGCCTGCATCACCAATAAGCCGTATCGCTTTAGCGTGCCCATACTCGAACAAACCGGGCTTGCATCGTATTTTTCCTTAGTACTGGGAGGGGATAGCCTCCCCGAGAAAAAGCCAAGCGCCCTGCCCTTATTGCATGCTTGCGCCCATTTTGGCCTGCCTGCCAGTCAGCTGCTGATGGTTGGAGATTCCCACTATGATCTGGATGCGGCACGCGCAGCGAATGCGCGATGTGCGCTTTTCGACTACGGATACGAAGACATCGGCCCGCTCTCACCAGATTTAAAGGCGACAAGTCTTGTCGAGATCGCCGAATTCGTTAAGAATGCGAACTCCACTTTGTTAAACAGCCAATAAATTCCTGAACATGCGTCACATTTCACTTCAGATTCGCTCGGCCTGGCGATGGCGTTGATCGCTCGCCCCCGTCTTTATTTAACCGATTGAACCTGGAGCAGTGATCATGACCGAACTCGAATTCGACGCACTGGCGCGTCAAGGCTATAACCGTATTCCCGTTGTACAAGAAGGTCTCGCAGACCTCTACACACCGCTTTCTGCCTACTTGCGCCTTGCAGATGCGCCCTATACTTACCTGCTGGAATCCGTTGTCGGCGGTGAGCGTTTTGGCCGCTATTCCTTCATTGGTCTGCCCGCCAAAACAGTACTGACGGTGCGCGGAAAAACGGTAGAAGTACATACTGATGGGGTCTTGGTGGAATCACACGAAGGCGATCCTCTCGGGTTTATTGGTCAGTTTCAGTCGCGCTACCATGTCCCGCCGCACGAAGGCCTCCCCAGATTTACGGGCGGTTTGGTTGGTTACTTTGGCTATGAAACCATCAAACTGATCGAATCTCGCCTCGATCGCGGTGATAAAGCCGACGTCATTGGTGCGCCTGACATTCAGTTGCTGTTATCCGAAGAAATTGCCATTTTCGATAATTTGAGCGGCAAACTCTATCTAGTGGTTTATGCCGATCCAGCGCAACCCAATGCCTTTGCCAAAGCCAATTCACGCTTGCATGAATTGCGCATGCAGCTTCGCGAACCCGCTAGACTGCCGCGCTGTGAGCCGACGCCACACACCACGCCAAAATCCGAATTTGGCGAAACCGCTTTCAAGCAAGCTGTTGAACGGGCCAAGCAATACATCCTTGAAGGCGACATCATGCAGGTGGTGCTCAGCCAGCGCATGCAGATGAAATTCGAGCAGTCACCTATTACGCTGTATCGCTCGCTGCGCACGCTCAATCCATCGCCTTACATGTTCTATTACAACCTCGGCGATACGCATATCGTGGGTGCATCGCCCGAGATTCTGGTTCGCCAAGAACGAGGCACAGTCACGGTGCGACCCATTGCAGGTACTCGTCCGCGTGGTAAAAATCGAGTGGAAGACCTCGCGCTCGAAGCAGAACTACTGTCAGACCCCAAAGAAGTAGCCGAGCATGTCATGCTAATGGATCTTGGTCGCAACGATGTAGGCCGTATTGCCGAGACAGGCAGCGTACGCGTGACCGACGACCGCGTGATTGAGCGCTACTCGCACGTCATGCACATCGTATCGAGTGTAGAAGGCAAGCTAAAAGGTAACTTTGACAATCTGGATGTCCTCAAAGCCACCTTTCCTGCCGGAACGGTTTCTGGCGCACCCAAGGTTCGGGCGATGGAAATCATCGACGAACTCGAGCCTACCAAACGCGGCATTTACGCAGGTGCAGTTGGCTACCTCGGATTTAATGGCGATATGGACCTCGCCATTGCCATTCGCACAGCGGTTATCAAAAACAAGGTGCTGTATGTACAAGCCGGTGCGGGTATCGTGGCTGATTCTGTCCCGCAATCCGAATGGCAAGAAACCATGAATAAGGCGCGCGCCGTGGTGCGTGCGGCGGAGCTGGCCCAGCGCGGGCTGGATAGCTGATTTCCGTTTACGCTATCAGGTAAACTGCACAAAAACGGGGCGCTTATTCAGCCCCGTTTTGCTTCTGTGCTGACCTTGTGGCCCATTTGATCCTGATCAACCCCCTCCCATTTAGCCCTTTCCGTCGGCGTGCCCGGTGATAGCATCCGCTTACTGTCAAACAGCCTGTCTGTCGATTTGTAATTTTTATACCGGCCCATGTCCAAGCCAGCCTCCTTCGTCCCAAGAACGGACACCGATCAGCCTGCCATGCAGCAACCCGCTGCTGCGGTCACTACGCTGCTTGCATGCTCCGAGCACGCATGGCCGGGACGGCGTGCGGCCGTTGTGTTTGTATCCGGTTGTCCCTGGCGATGCGTTTACTGCTGTCATCCGCAACTACAACAGCGAACCGTTGCTTACCAGCGAAGCGAGGTGCTCGACTGGCTCAAAGTGCAACGCCAGCACCTCGATTCGGTTGTGTTTTCGGGTGGTGAAGCATTGGGTGACCCGCGTTTTCCTGAAATGCTATTCGCCGCAAGGAAGCTGGGATTTCAAACGGGCTTGCACACTGCGGGAATATTTCCGGGGCAAATGGCGCCGCTGCTTGCGCATCTTGACTGGGTTGCGCTGGATATCAAAACGACCGTTGCACATCACGACTCATTGACCGGCAAATCCAACTCACATTGGCCAACCGGCTTTGCGCTGGAACTCCTGATCAATAGTCACCCCAATTTCGAGTGCCGTACAACATGGCATCCAGACTGGCTCAGTGAGCTGGAACTCTTGGAACTCGCTCGCGAATTATCCGTACGTGGCGTTAAGCGCTATGCACTGCAACAAGCCTATCTACCAGAGCAAATGCCCATTGCGCCTCACCCCGGCGTATTGATCTCGCTTTCATCGATTTTCGAACACTTCGAATATCGCGAGGCATTGCCCAACCTGGTGTAAGCTTCGCACTTGCGCTTTCACGCCGCACTCTGCGTACTTACTCTGGGATACACATGCTTTCACTGATCGCCGCCCTTGCCAGCAATCGCACCGTTGGCATCGAAAACCGACTCCCCTGGCATTTGCCGGAAGACCTGAAGTATTTCAAGGCCACCACGAGCGGCCATCCGATCATCATGGGGCGCAAAACGTGGGACTCCATCGGCAGACCCCTTCCGAATCGCCACAATATCGTGATTACGCGGAACCCTGAGTGGCGCGCCGAAGGGGCTGATGTTGTCCATACACTGGACGAAGCCATTGCCAAGGCTGGCAGTGGCGAAATTTTTGTAATCGGTGGCGCCACTTTATACGGTGAGGCGCTCGCCTTCGCAGACCGCCTGTACCTGACCGAGATTGACGCCGAGATTGAAGGAGATGCCTGGTTTCCAGTCTGGCCGAAAGACCAGTTTCGCGAAACCAGTCGTCAAACTCATCAAAACGAATCGTTTACCTATCATTTTGTGGTTTACGAACGTATCAAATAGGCCGCGTACACCGTTCATTCCTTTCGGCATACTTTCTGCTTAGTCTACATTGATAGGACGGCTACAGGCCGTCCCGCTGCTGACAAGGTAAAAAGGAACGACAGGATGGACAGCGCGAACACTTCTGCACTTCAGACCACATCCGACCCCGAAATTGATTTCGGCTTGATGGCCTTGCAGGCGCCTTTACCACTGTTACTGGTCGAGGCAGAGCATGGGGCCATCATCTCTATGAACAGGCTGGCTCGCGAAACGCTCGGGCTAGATCCTGACTCACCGCATTTGCGCGACATTTTCGACAATCCGAGTATGTCCCGGCAATTTCTGCTCATCGCACGTGGCAATGGCTTCGTCCGGCAATTTGAAGCGCGCCTGCTATTGGCCGGCGGTCAGCGCGTCTGGGTGATTCTGGCGGCCCGACTGGTAGAAACGGGGAACGGCCATCACCTCGTGGTATCGATTGTCGATATCCATGAGCGACGCCTCAATGAAGATGCGCTGCTTGAAAGTGATCTGCGCCATCGTCGTGTACTGGAAGCAGCGAACGAAGGGTATGCACTCTTCGATGCCCAGACCGCCGAGTTGCTGGAGGTTAACCAGGCGCTTTGCGATCTGCTTAACTATCCCGAAGAGCAATTGCTCCGACTTGCGCCGGAAGATATTCTCAGTCCGGAATCGATTGCCAAGATCAAAGAGGAAAGCCTTCGCTGGGGCCCTGCACCGCATCATCGTTTCGAGCTTGAATTATTGCCATTCAGCCGCCCCCCCATTACGGTGGAAATCAGTCTGAGTGCGGTCAGTGATCAAGATGGCCGGGTGACCAGCCTGTTTGCGCTCGTTGCCGATATTACCGAACGCAAGCGCAATGAAGAACGGGTTCTGTACCTGGCCTTTTATGACACGCTAACGGCCCTTCCTAATCGATTTCTGTTCGCCGAACAACTTGATCAGGCATTGCGCTTACGCTCTCGCACGGATACGAGTCTGGCACTCCTTTTTATTGATCTAGATGATTTTAAATGTGTGAACGACAGTATGGGTCACGACGCAGGTGATGACTTACTGCGCATCGTCGCACGCCGTCTGGTCGATTGCGTGCGCAGTTCGGATACGGTCAGTCGTCAGGGCGGCGACGAATTCATGGTGCTGCTAACCCACCTGCAGCACCCGGATGACGCAACCCAGATCGCAAACAAGATGCTTGCTGTACTGGATGCGCCGATCACGCTTGGCGAAAACAAAGTGCGTATCACAGCCAGCATCGGCATTGCACTGTGCCCCGGCGCCGGTGAAGATGCCACCACCTTGCGCCGCCATGCAGATATGGCAATGTATAAAGCGAAACAGCGTGGCAAACACAGCTTTGCCCTGTACGATGCCAATGATCAGGCATTGATTAGCGCACCCAACGAATGATTACCACCACATCGCTTCACTTAATCGATACGCATTGTCATCTGGATGCCGGTGAATTCGATGTGGATCGCGATGCGGCATTACAGCGAGCCCGAGATCGGGGCGTCAATACCATTGTCGTTCCTTCTGTGCATCAGGCAAGCTTTGCCAGCACGCTTGCCATGCGCGAGCGATACGGCTGTCCGATTGCACTGGGCTTGCATCCCGTCTACGAAAGATCACATCGCCCGGCACATCTCTCCGAACTGGCCGCACTGATTGAGGCGCAACGCCCGCATGCGGTTGGCGAAATAGGCTTGGATTTATTCGCTACCGGCTTAAACGCTCAGTCTCAGCTCGAGTGGTTAACTGCTCAATTGAAGCTGGCTAGCACGTTTGACCTGCCCGTGCTATTGCATGTGCGCAAGGCACAGGATCAGGTGCTGGCGCAATTGCGCCGGTTTGGGATTCGCAGGGGGATTGCGCATGCGTTTAACGGTAGTCCGCAGCAGGCGGATGCGTATATCAAGCAGGGTCTGTTGCTCGGATTTGGCGGAAATCTAACCTATCCACGTGCGCAGAACATCCGGCGGCTGGCGGCAGCCTTGCCGCTCGAATCAATTGTTCTGGAAACAGATGCGCCTGATATGCCCCCCGAATGGGCGCGTCAGCAACGCAACGAACCAGCGTACCTTGAGCGTATCGCGCTGCAGCTTGCAGAGCTGCGGGGTGAATCAATCGAGACAATCGCCCAAGTGACAACGTCAAACGCTGCTAATTTGCTGGGATTGCGCCCTGCCCGCACACCGGACACTGTGAATCACGCTTAAAGCGTAACGTCCGCCATTCGTGCTGGCGCAAATCCAAGGTCACCAGTTTCCCAATAGGCGTGCCAGGCATACCAATCAAAATTTTGACAGCTTCTGCCGCCTGCATACTACCGATAATGCCCACCAACGGTGCCAGTACGCCAAACGTTGCGCACGGGCCATCTCCTGCTTCGCCCTCTTCGGGAAACAGGCAGCGATAGCAAGGGCTATCAGCCAGGCGTGCGTCAAACACCGAAAACTGCCCATCGAATCGTACGGCAGCGCCGGATACAAGTGGCGTTTGAGTAGCGACACATGCACGGTTGACTGCGTGGCGCGTCGAAAAATTATCCGAGCAATCCAGAACCACATCGGCCAAAGCAATGCGGTTGAGTAAGGCCTCCCCATTGAGTCGTTCAGCGATCGTTTCAACAATGACGGCATCATTGATCGAATGCAGACGATCGCGCGCCGAGTCCACTTTTAGGCGTCCCAGATCTGCAGTGGCATGAATAATTTGCCGCTGAAGATTGGATAGCTCCACCGTGTCATCATCAGCAATCGTTAAACGACCTACACCCGATGCCGCCAGATATAGCGCAGCAGGCGAGCCTAGCCCCCCTGCGCCCACAATCAGGACATGTGCATCCAACAGGGCACGCTGACCCTCGATTCCGATTTCATCCAGGAGGATGTGACGGCCATAACGCAGCAAATCGGCGTCAGACAAATCACGAGACATAATGACAACCCGCCAGATTCTTGCAAACGGGCATAGTAAGCGAAGCGGCCAAGGAAGTCAGCCATTCAAAAGGACTAGTTCAGCAGTCCTTTGCGGCACCCCATGGCAATCATGGCTGCAACCTGCTGGATAAACAGCACATCCGTATCCGTCCAGATCTTCGGAGAGCCTGCCATTTCGCAGGTCAGAATCCCTAATTCGGCATCCTGATCGCCGATGGCCATATCTACACGGGAATAGATATTAAGCGGTTCCTGAAAGTTTTCATTGAAACACATGCAAGCTGGGTGATTTCTTGCATCGGGCGCTACAATCCGGCGATCTCCCAGCATGGCCTGGAAGTATTCCGGATATTCGTCTTCGCGCAGCACCGCGCCATCTACCCATGCATTGTCCGCGGTATCGAACAAGGTCTGGCAGACAATTTCATCGCGCAGCTCGCCGCTATACCACCAGATTGAAGCTCTGGAGGATCCGCTTTCCTGCACAAGTGCTCTTACCAGCATCTGACAAAATTTGGGCTTGTCGAGTTTGCCATCGGCAAGCAACTTGTACAGATTCATTACAAGATTGGCGTCATGCATGATCCGGCCCGGAAAATCGCGTTGTCATGATGTCGGTAGTACAAATGCACTACCCCATGAAAACAAAAATGCCCTGCACTCTTTATAGAACGCAGGGCATTGTGTGCAAGTCTGGACGATCAAAGGTGTCTTAACTGTCCATATACACTTTTATTTCACTTTGCAGCCGCATTTCGTGTGATGACCTGCTGCACCTTCAATACATTCAAGCCTTGCTGCAGCTGGGTATCACGCTTCAGGTTAACGATGCTTGGCTTGGCACGCTCCGGTGAGGTGTCAGCCTCATCATCCGGGGTTTCTTCCGCAGCGGGTTTGCGCTTTTCAACCTTGGGCTGCTCGACAGCCTTGTCTGCCGCAGCCTTTTTAGGGGCACCACGCTCCGAACCACCCTGCGGATTATTCAAATGCCCCTCCAGATCCGCTTCGCGTTCGCGGTAGGTATCTGGATCGATCCCGTTAATCATCGGTTCCGGCGCATCGATATCCGGCGTAATACCCTTGGCCTGAATCGAACGTCCCGTTGGCGTAAAGTAACGAGCAGTGGTCAGCTTGACTGCCGCTTCCTTACCGACTGGCATAATCGTTTGCACCGAGCCCTTACCGAAGCTCTGGGTGCCGACAATGATCGCGCGCTTGTAATCCTGAAGTGCGCCCGCAACGATTTCCGAGGCAGATGCAGAACCGCCATTGATCAGGACAACCAGCGGTACGTTTTTGATATCGCCACTAGCCTGCTTAAACGGATCATCCTTACTACCCCAGTACAGCTTGTCATTGGAGAAGAATTTAGCCTTGGAATCAGCCGTGCGGCCATCCATATATACGACCAGCTTGTTTTCTGGGAGGAAAATGGAGGACACGCCCACAGCGGTGGTGAGTACGCCGCCCGGATCGGAACGCAGATCAAGCACCAGACCCTTGAGAGCCTCCTTGTTTTCCTTGTACAGGCCATTAATGGCCACGGCAAGATCTTGCGCCGAATGTTCCTGGAACTGACTCAGGCGCACGTAGCCATATCCCGGCTCGAGCAATTGCGAACGCACGGTACGAATCTTGATGATGTCGCGCATTAAGGTCAGCACCAGCGGCTTGCTTTCGCCCTTGCGCAATATCGTCAGCACAACCTTGGTTTTTGGCTTGCCGCGCATACGCTTCACTGCATCGGTAAGCGATAGGCCGCGCACCAGCGTGTCATCGATCTTGTAGATCAGATCTCCCGACTTGACGCCAGCCTTGAAAGCGGGCGTGTCGTCATACGGGGCAACGACCTTTACCAATCCGTCTTCGGCTGCAATCTCGATACCCAGGCCGCCAAATTCGCCACTGGTTTGGACTTGCAAGTCGTGGAAGGCTTCGCCATGCATGTAATCAGAATGCGGGTCGAGACCAGTAATCATGCCTTTAATGGCTTCGTCGATGAGCTTTTTGTCATCGACGGGTTCTACGTAGTCCCGTTTGACGCGTCCGTATACCTCGGCAAAGGTTCTTAGCTCATTGATTGGCAGAACGCCATCCACGCTTTCCTTTTCGGCAAGCGCATGCACGCCCGTCATCAAGAGTGCGCCAAAGCTCACTCCTACCAATACCCAGCTCGCACGTTGAAATTTGGGCTGCATGAGATTCCTTTTATGTTCTTGATGTCATCCGTCAGCGTACCCAGGTCATCGGATCAACCACCTGACCTCTGTGCCGCAGTTCGAAGTATATGCCCGTTTCAGCGTTCCCGCCGCTATTGCCAGCCGTGGCGATGTCCTCGCCCGCACTGACCTTTTCGCCTTTTCGCTTCAAAATGGATTCTGCTGCGCCATAGACAGTGATGTAATCACCTCCGTGTTCGACCAGAATGACGTTACCAAAGTTGCGTATCCAGCCCACTTCCGCGACCTGTCCCGCAGCAATGGCTTTGACAGGGTTGCCCGCATCTGATCGGATGAATACACCCTTCCAGTTGAGGCCATCCGCCTTGGCTTGCCCGAAGCGCCCAAGGATTTCCCCTTTGAGCGGTAAGCGCAGACGCCCTTTAAGCGACGCAAAGTCACCCTGAATCGAGGCATCCGGGAGGCGATCATTGACCACGGGTGTAACGCCATTCTTCTTGGGCAGATGGGTGGCGGCCTGCCGCGCATCTCGCGCTTGCTTTTCACGCGCCTCGCGCTCCTTGGTCTCGCGCATAATGCGTTCAACCAGTTGCGTCATGCTTTTCTCATCGGCTTGCAACTTACCAATTTGCTTACGCTGTTGCGAAATCTCGCCTGACAAGCGACTCAGAACCTGTTGCTTTTCTGCTTGTCCTGCTTCAAGTACTGCTTTCTGCTTTCGCTTTTCGGCCGCGAGTCGCGCAAGCGCCTCACTTTTTTGCTTGATTGCTTCCGCAAGCTCATTCAACTTCGATAACTGAGCGCTTAATTCATTCACCAGCTTTTGTTGAGCCTGTGCGATATACCGGTAATATTCGAGCTGACGCGCGATATGTGCAGGTGCGCGCCCCTCAAGCACCAGACGCATCGCCTCATGCCGGCCATTCTGATATCGGGTTTTCAGAATGCGCTTGATTCGCTGCGCACTTGCATCCAGATTTCGTCGAATCCGCAAGATATCCGCATTGATCCGCGAAAGCTCGGCCTGCGATATCTGCTGTTCCTTATCGAGCTGCGACATGGCGTGACTTGCGTCACTAATCGCCACTTCGGACTCACGCAGCGCATCACTAGCATCAGCCTTATTGGCCTCATTGGCCATGAGCTCGCGCTTGACCTCGTCTATTTTCTGACGGATCGCATCGACATCCTGCCTGGCAGGCGGCTCTTTTGCAGCACAGACTGCCGGGCCGCACACGCCAATCATGATCAGAATCAGAGCGCGACGCACGTTCAGATGAACCTGATCAGTGAGCTGCCATCCATATCTGCTGGCTGATCCAGCCCCATCATGGCCAGCAGTGTGGGTGCCAAATCGCGCAACGCCCCCTTGCCAAGCGCTTCAATGTGAGCCGGGCGGCCAATATAGAGTACTGGCACAAGGTCAGTAGTGTGCTGGGTATGAGGCTGACCCGACGTCGGATCCCACATCATTTCTGCATTTCCGTGATCGGCGCTGATGAGCACTTCGCCCCCGGCTGCGCGCATGGCCTCGACACAGCGTCCAACGCATGCATCCAGAGCCTCGATCGCCTGCTTGGCGGCGTCGAAACTGCCTGTATGCCCCACCATGTCGCCATTGGCGAAATTGCAGATAATTGCATCGTATTTACGCGACTGAATGGCTTCAATAATCTTGTCGGCCACCTCTGGTGCGCTCATTTCTGGCTGCAGATCATAGGTTGCGACTTTCGGCGATGCGACCAGAATCCGATCTTCGCCAGCAAACGGCTGTTCTTCGCCGCCTGAGAAAAAGTAGGTGACATGCGGATATTTTTCAGTCTCGGCAATACGCAGTTGCTTCAAACCCTTACTTGCTATGTATTCGCCAAAGCTGTTCTGCACCTTGGCTTTTTCATAGGCAACCGGATAAGGATAGGCATCTGCATAGCGAGTCAGTGTCACGTACATGCCGGGCTTTACTCGCTTGGCGCGCACAAAACCATCAAAGGCATCGTCGTTGATCGCCATGCTGATCTCACGTGCGCGGTCGGCACGGAAGTTCATGAAGATGACGGCATCACCATCGCAGATGCCTGACGTAGCCTCACCAACGCGGGTGGCCTGAACAAATTCGTCATTTTCACCACGTTCGTAGGCATCTTTCAAGGCATCGAGCGCTGTAACGGTTACAAACGCACCTTCTCCCTGCACCACGAGCTTGTATGCAGACTCCACGCGATCCCAGCGCTTGTCACGATCCATTACGAAAAAGCGGCCGACAACAGAAACAATACGCGCACCCGGGCAAGCGTCACATACAGACTGCAGACGACTCAGGTACAGCTCGGCACTTCGCGGTGGGGTATCACGACCATCCAGGAATGCATGCACATGAATCTGCTTGACGCCCGACGCATGCGCTGCACGTATCAAGGCATGAATATGATTTTCATGGCTATGTACGCCACCATCAGACATCAACCCCATCACATGGAGCACTTTTCCCTGATCGCGAGCTAACTCAATCGCCGCCGCCAGCACCTGGTTTTTGGCCATCGAGCCATCCGCCACATCACAATCAATCCGGCTGATATCTTGCTGAACAATTCGTCCAGCCCCGATATTCAAGTGTCCCACTTCCGAGTTACCAAACTGTCCTTTGGGCAAACCGACAAACTGCTCGGATGCATTGATCGCTGTATATGGATGGTTTGCGACAAGTCTGTCCCAATTAGGCTTTCTAGCGTGAAGAATGGCGTTGTCGTCACCCTCGAGGCGATGACCAAATCCGTCAAGGATCAGAAATAGGACAGGTGTAACCGTAGACATAGTGCTCACTTGAAACGAGTCAGTCGATAATTTGCTGCAGGTATTGCACAGGTTTCACTGCAGCGATTAAGATTCTACCACTTAGTTATGGCTATCATCTTCAGCCAGTTCATTAGACACATTTTCATCCTCGTTTTTTCGCGGCCGTTCCATCGGCCAGATTCAATTTTGTAAGATCGACAATCGAATGCAACCCTTCCAGCTTATACAGAACGACGAGCACATCGAACAAGCGTCGCGCGCCATGAAAGCCATGTCCCATCCGTTACGTCTGAAAATCCTATGCGTACTTGGCGATAAGGAAGTTAGCGTACAAGACATCGTGGATGCCGTTGGCACCTCTCAAAGCAATATTTCCCAGCACTTGGCCATCATGCGTGAAAAAGGCGTGCTACGTACCCGCAAGGATGCAAATCGGGTTTACTACCGCGTAGGTGATACCAGAACACTTGAAGTTGTCAGCATGATGCGTGACGTATTTTGCGGGTTCACCAAGTAAGCACGCATCCGACATTTTTGCGACATGTCGCCAATTGTCTGTCATGCCGATCTTTGCCAGTGCGCTCTTGCAAGGTGAAAGCTCCGGAGAATGCATAAAAAAAGACCACTGCTCAAGTGGTCTTTTTGTTGTATCCATGCACCTGCAATTATTACACTTGCTTATCACGCTCGATCAGTGCGTAGGCAGAGTGATTGTGGATGGACTCGAAATTTTCAGCTTCCACCACATACGCATCGATGCGGGTTTCGGCATCTAGCCGGGCGGCCACATCGCGAACCATATCTTCGACAAACTTCGGATTGTCGTAAGCACGTTCGGTAACATACTTTTCATCAGGACGCTTCAGCAAACCAAACAGTTCGCACGACGCTTCCTCTTCAACCAGACGGATAATTTCCTCAATCCAGATTTGCTGATTGATACGTGCAGTAATGGTCACGTGCGAACGCTGGTTATGCGCACCATACGCTGAAATCTTCTTCGAACATGGGCACAGGCTGGTCACCGGTACCAATACGCGCACGCTCTGCGAAAACACGCCATCCTTGATCTCGCCAATCAGCGCGACCTCGTAATCCATCAGGCTTTTCACGCCTGATACCGGCGCGGATTTGTTCACAAAGAACGGGAAACGCATTTCCAGATAGCCAGAAGTCGCTTCCAGCTTCTCGACCATCTCGCGGGCAATCTGCTCGAAGGATCCGACCGAAATTTCCTTTTCGTGACTATTCAGAATCTGCACAAAACGCGACATGTGCGTGCCCTTGAAGTCCTTGGGCAGAAACACGTACATATCAAAGGTAGCAACCGTATGCTGCACGCCATCGGCACGGTCAGCCACGCTGACCGGGTGACGGATCGACTTGATACCGACTTTGTTGATCGCAATGTTGCGAGTGTCCGGCGTATTCTGTACGTCTGCAATGGCCGGTGAAACGGGGTGAGGCGCAGTCATGAAAACTTCCTGTGGGGAAACCCATGCCCACGAGCGCGAGCATGGCATCTTGCGAATTACGCCGACCCTGTCGAATCGGCGCGTTTCCTATTCAAATTGACTTGTTCAATGGACGTTAGTCTAAACAAATATCAGCGCTAACGTGATTGAATTGATTAATGGTGTCGATTGATCAATTTTTCAAGTATCCATCGATCGGGTCAGTTGCGAACTTTTCGCACTGCCGCAATGATACCGTCTGCATCCAGACCGCATTCAGCCAGTTGGCGGGCTGGATCTCCATGATCGACATAGCGATCCGGCAGACCCAGCTGAATCACGCGTTTCAGCACACCGGCAGCCTGCATTGCCTCTAGTACGGCACTTCCCGCACCGCCCATGACGGCATTTTCTTCAATGGTCACAAGCAGATCATGAGACTCGGCCAGCTCTAGCACGAGTGCTTCATCAAGCGGCTTCACCCAGCGCATGTTGGCTACCGTTGCGTTTAGTGTTTCGCCAGCCTGCAATGCTGGTGCAAGCATCGAACCAAACGCCAGAATCGCCACGCGCTCGCCTTGCCTACGGATTTCGCCCTTGCCATACGGAACGGCAGTAAACGCCTTTTCGACTGCTACACCCGGCCCTGTACCACGCGGATAGCGCACGGCAACGGGCTGACGCAAGGTGGCGGCTGTATAGAGCATCTGCCGGCATTCGTTCTCGTCGGCTGGTGTCATCACGGCCATATTGGGGATACAGCGCAGGAAGCTGATGTCGAAGCTGCCCGCATGTGTCGGACCATCGGCCCCCACGAGGCCAGCGCGATCAATCGCAAAAACGACCGGCAGATTCTGCAACGCAACATCATGCACCAGCTGGTCATATGCACGCTGCAGGAAGGTGGAATAGATGGCCACGACCGGACGCAGCCCTTCGCAGGCAAGGCCAGCAGCAAAGGTGACGGCGTTCTGCTCTGCAATCCCGACATCGTAATAACGATCAGGGAAGCGGCGTTCGAACTCAACAAGACCGGAACCCTCGCGCATCGCTGGCGTAATGCCGACCAGTGCGGGCTCGATCTCGGCCATATCACACAGCCATTGCCCGAAAATCTGGGTGTAGGTCGGCTTGCTAGCGGCCTTGGCAGCCATACCATCTGCTGGTGTAAATGGTGTCACGGCGTGATACTTGACCGGATCGTCCACTGCGAGTTTGTAGCCCTGCCCCTTCTTGGTGACGATATGCAGGAACTGCGGACCATCCAGAGCCTTGAGATTCTGCAGCGTGGTAATCAGCGATTCCAGATTGTGACCGTCAATCGGCCCCACATACTGAAATCCGAACTCTTCAAACAGCGTGGAAGGCGTAAACAAGCCCTTTACGTGCTCTTCGCTGCGGCGAACCAGTTCGTGCAGTGGCTTGATGCCTTCCAGCACCTTGGAGCCGGTATTCCGGAAGCCCTGATAGAACTTGCCGCTCAGCAATTTGGCGAGATAGCTGTTGAATGCACCCACGTTCGGCGAAATCGACATCTCGTTGTCGTTCAGGATCACCAGCACGTTGGAGGTCTTATCACCGGCATGATTCAGTGCTTCAAATGCCTGTCCCGCCGTCATTGCACCATCGCCGATGATGGCAACTGCGCGGCGCGATTCGCCCTTGATTCGTGCAGCCTCTGCCATACCATGCGCAGCACCGATACTGGTGGAGCTATGACCCACGCCAAACGTGTCGTAAGGACTCTCATCACGTTTGGGGAAACCAGCCAGCCCACCGTACTTGCGCATGGTATTCATACGCTCGCGGCGACCGGTCAGGGTTTTGTGCGCATAAGTCTGGTGACCCACGTCCCACACCAGCCTGTCTTCCGGCGTATCAAAGACGTAATGAAGCGCGATAGTCAGCTCGACCGTCCCCAGATTGGAGGCAAAGTGGCCGCCGGTCTGGCTGATGGATTCCAGCAAAAACGCACGCAGTTCGTCCGCCAGTTGCTTGAGCTTGGGCAGATCAAGCTTGCGCAGGTCTGCAGGCGTATGAACGGTATCAAGTAAGGGGTATGCCATGGGTATTCAAATTCGCTTGCGTGGTTAACCTAGGCTTAATTGGCCCGGTGAACAATATAATGTGCCAGTTCGCGCAGTCGCTGCGCCTTGTCACCAAAGACTGTGAGGCAATCCAGTGCCTCTTCTTCCAGTTCTCTGGCGCGGGCTTTGGCATCCTTCAAGCCCATGAGCGACACGTAGGTTGGCTTGTCGTTGGCTGCATCCTTGCCTGCCGTTTTGCCCAGCGTCGCGGAATCCGCTTCCACATCCAGAATATCGTCGACCACCTGAAAAGCGAGCCCAACGAGCTTGGCAAAGCGATCCAGACGCTGGCGTGCATCTGTGTCCAGTGGTGTGCCGCAATAGCTACCCAGCAGCACCGATGCACGAATCAGTGCACCAGTCTTCAGGATGTGCATGTGCTCCAGTTCGGGCAATGTCAGCGGCAGCCCGACAGAAGCCAGATCGATGGCCTGCCCGCCTGCCATGCCAGCCGCGCCAGAGGCATTGGCCAGCACCTGCAGCATGCGGACATGATCTTCAGCGCGATCGGCAACCGGATGACCTGACAGCACTTCAAATGCGGCAGTCTGCAAGGCATCCCCTGCCAGCAGGGCAGTCGCTTCATCGTACTCGATATGTACGGTTGGCTTGCCACGGCGCAGCACATCATCATCCATGCAGGGCAGATCATCGTGTACCAGCGAATAGGCGTGGATCAGTTCAACCGCCGCACCTGCATACTGCATCCGTTCGACAGGTGCATCCACCACTTCACCCGCAGCAAATACCAGCAGCGGCCGCACACGCTTGCCGCCACCCAATACGGCGTATCGCATGGCCGCATGCAGTCGCTGCGGCACGTGATCGGCCGGAGGCAATACTGCACCCAGCGTCATTTCCATCTGGTTTTGAATGGCAAACGACCAGGTCTTGAAATCTTGCATCCTTTACGACTCCTGAGCAGGTGCGGTATCGAGCGGCTTGAGCATGTCGCCATCTAGCACTTCTACCTGGCGTTCCGCTGCTTCCAGCTGCCCCTGACAATAGCGCACCAGTTCACCGCCCCGCTGGTAGGCAGATAGCGACGCATCTAGCGTCATCTCGCCACGTTCCATATCGGCGATCAAGGTTTCCAGCTCGGACAGCGCGGTTTCGAAACTCTTTGGTGCAGGCTGTTTTGCCATGCATGCCTCCACTAAACCGATTTTATGGGCCGCTTAGTGCATTGCCCATGTTCTCAAAGGCCGGATTTTACCTTGCTCCAACGCGATGCGTTGAATTTTCGTTTCCGGCAGATACTTCTTCCTTCAGAGAATCGGGCAAAACTCTCGAAAAAAAATGCGCCCCGGATTGCTCCGGAGCGCCAAGTACCCAAGTGTAGGCAGAACCACACCGTCAAACCTGCCCGAACAAAATCTGGCAAGTTCCCAAAAACCGTCGACGCACTGGATCCCGAAGGACGACGTGCCTACCGCGCCGGCGGTGGAGATTCGTTAAATCAGAACGCGAAAAACTCCGCGTCCAGTGCCATCAGGGGCGCTGCGCCACCTGCAATCTTGGCTGCCAGTGCATGCGTTTCGGGCATGACTCTGGCGAAGTAAAAACGTGCTGTTGCCAGCTTGGCCTGATAGAACGGCTCGTCAGACTTACCCAGCGCAATCAGCGCCATGCGTGCCCAGAACCAGCCAAACACCAGATGCCCGATCAGACGCAGGTAGTCGCTTGCCGCAGCACCCGCCTCATCCTTGTTCTTCATGGCAGCCATGCCGATCTTCATCGTCACATCGCCCACCTGCTTCAGCAGTGCAGCCAGTGGTGTCACAAACTCGCTCATACCGTCTACGTCGCGATTGGCTTCGCAGAACTTGTGCACCAGCTTAGTAAATTTACGAAGCTTGGCACCTTGATCCAGCAGCACCTTGCGACCCATTAGATCCAGTGCCTGAATGCCATTGGTGCCTTCATACAGCAGGGCAATCCGCGCATCGCGCACAAACTGCTCCATGCCCCACTCACGTATGAAACCGTGGCCGCCATACACCTGAACACCGTGATTAGCCGCTTCAAACCCGTTATCAGTCAGGAAAGCCTTGGCTACCGGAATCAGCAGCGCAACCAGATCAGCCGCATCCTGACGCGCTTCGGCATCCGTCGAGCGTTCTTCAACATCCAGCAACACAGCCAGCCAGGTCGACAATGCACGACCAGCCTCTGCGTAAGCCTTCATCGTCAGCAACATGCGGCGCACATCCGGATGCACGATGATCGGATCAGCTGGTTTTTCTGGCTGAACTGCACCATTCATGCCTCGCATTTGCAGGCGGTCTTTTGCGTACTGCAGGGCGCTTTGATACGCTACTTCGTTGATGGCCAGACCCTGCTGGCCAACCCCTAGACGCGCCGCATTCATCATGGTGAACATACAGCTCATGCCCTTGTTCACTTCACCGATGAGATAGCCAGTCGCGCCATCGAAATTCATCACACAAGTGGCATTCGCCTTGATGCCCATCTTGTGCTCCAGCGAGCCGCAGCTCACCGCATTGCGCTCAGCCACGTTGCCTTCAGCATCGAGCTTGAATTTGGGCACAATAAACAGCGAAATGCCCTTGATATCCTTGGGTGAGTCCGGCAAACGCGCAAGCACCAAGTGAATGATGTTATCGCTCATCTCGTGCTCACCCGACGAAATGAAAATCTTGGTGCCGGTAATCTTGTAGCTACCATCCCCTGCTGCTTCAGCACGGGTTTTCAGCAGTCCGAGATCCGTACCGCAGTGCGGCTCGGTCAGGCACATGGTGCCTGTCCAGGTGCCATCTACCAGCTTCGGCAGATAGGTTGCCTTCTGCTCTGGCGAGCCATGAGCATGGATGGCTGCATATGCACCGTGGCTCAGACCCGGATACATCGACCACGCCATATTGCAGGCGATATTCATTTCCGAAACCGGAAAACTCAGCGTCTTCGGCAGGCCCTGACCACCATATTCCGGATCGCAATCCAGACCGGTCCAGCCGCCCTCGCAGAACTGCTGATAGGCTTCCTTGAAACCCTTGGGCGTAGTCACCACGCCGTCTTTCAGTGTGCAACCTTCCTCATCACCACTGCGATTGAGGGGGAACAGCACGCCTTCGGCAAACTTTGCTGCTTCTTCCAGTACCGAGTCGATCAGATCACGGTTGACTTCTTCATGACCTGGCAAAGTCGCCAGCGTCTGCTCAACCTGCAGAAGTTCATGCAGTACAAATTGCATATCCCGCAATGGGGCGCGATACGTAGCCATGCACATCTCCTCTGTAATCGACTCTGGATGGGGTTTGACGCTTACTGACCCGTCATCCAGCAAGTTCATGGGACAATCGTATCAGCAATGATGCGTTTTTCAAACAATCGTTTAACCGATTTATTGAGATTCACCTCCTCAGATGCCTCATTTCAATACAAATCAAGCACTTGCTCCGTAGTATAAATGCCACGGAACGCGGCGCCAGGCATAGATTTCATGCAAATTGCATGTTTGCATCAAATCGAGCCTGAACCGTTTGCCGCCTGTCGACTCGTTGCATGAAGTAGGGCGTGTCATAACTGCATGCGGCAAAGGAATGGCTGGCGAATACCACTCGTCCAGCAACATGCCATGATCGCTTGCAGCGCTTGCGCACCTCTTCTTGCTTGCTATGATCAAAGCACCATGAGTGATCAGCATAATCCCCCCAAATTAACGAGCCTGCAGATTCCTCCGCTCGCCCCTCTTCCCCCGACCTCTCGTGAATTCAAATTCACCGATCAGGATTTTGATCGGGTGAAAAAAATGATTTACGACTATGCGGGGATTGCGCTAAGTGACGGCAAGCAGGATATGGTTTACGGTCGGCTGGCAAAGCGACTGCGCCACCATAAGCTGGCTTCCTTTGCCGATTATCTGAGCATGCTGGAGCGTGGAAATGCGGCAGAGTGGGAAGCCTTTATTAATTCGCTAACCACCAATCTCACCTCCTTCTTTCGTGAAGGTCACCACTTCCCTGTGCTCGCAGACTTGCTGAAAGCACACAAGGGCGATGGTCAACTGAATATCTGGTGTGCTGCATCCAGTACCGGGGAAGAACCCTACACACTGGCGATGACCGCTTGCGAAGCCTTCGATACATTACGTCCCAATGTCCGTATCGTCGCGACCGATCTAGATACCAATGTACTCAAGATTGCGGAAGCAGGCATCTACCCAGCCGATCGCTTCGAAAAGATTACACCCGCGCAAAAGCAGCGCTTCTTCAATGTGCTTCCCGACGGGCAATTTCAGGTCAAGCAGGAGCTGCGAAGCCTGATTACCTTCCGCAGACAAAACCTGATCGATGCAACCTGGCAAGTTCGGGGTCCGCTGGATGCCATTTTCTGCCGGAATGTCATGATCTACTTTGACCGTCAGACACAATTGAATATTCTGCAGCGTTTTATGCCCATGCTGAAACCTCATGGATTGCTATTTGTCGGGCATTCGGAAAACTTGTACCAAGCCAACCACCTGTTTTCACTCGTAGGCAAAACGGTTTACAAACTCGCTAATGCCCCAAAATAATCAGCCTTGACGCAATCGGATTGCGCCAACGCAAATCTTCTGCGGCATTTCCCAGTTAGAATGCCGCCCCATGAACACGACTTGCTTTCATTGCGGCGAATCTGTCGCCCCCGATGATCTGAACCCGGCACGCTATCCGGTCAGCTGGCGCAAAGCCGAATACGCGACCTGCTGCACAGGATGTCAGGCCGTCGCCAAAACCATTATCGATGCAGGACTGGATTCGTATTACGAAAGCCGAGAAGCGCCTGCCGGTCGCGCGGAGGCGCTACCCGATGAGCTGCAAGCCTCGCTCAAGCTCTTTGACACCCCCGAGTTACAAGCCAGCTTTGTTCATGTTGATGCCGATCATGTGCGTGAAGCGGCACTAATCCTTGAAGGCATTACCTGCGCAGCCTGTATCTGGTTAAATGAGCGTCACATTAGTCGCCTACCCGGTGTGCTTGAAATCAGCATCAATTACACCACTCACCGTGCCCGCCTGCGCTGGGATAATGGTCGCATTCAGCTCTCTACTGTTCTGGAGCAAATTGCCGCCATCGGCTATCGCGCCCATCCCTACGATCCGGGCAAAAGCCAGCAATTGCATGAAGCCGCCCGCAAAAAGTCCCTTACGCGACTATGGATTGCCGGTCTGTCGATGATGCAGGTGATGATGTATGCGGTGCCAATTTACATGGCAGACCCTGAAACCATCACGCCTGCAATGGAACAGCTCATGCAATGGGCAAGTTGCGTGCTGACGCTGCCCGTGGTGTTCTATTCCTGCCTGCCATTTTATCAGGGTGCGTGGCGCGACCTGAAAGCGGGGCGCGCAGGCATGGATGTGCCCGTCGTCGTTGGCGTACTGGCAGCCTTTATCGCAAGTGTGTACGCCAACTGGACCGGACATGGCGCCATTTACTACGACTCCGTGTCAATGTTTGTCTTTCTACTGCTGGGTGGCCGTTATCTGGAAGGTGTTGCACGCAGGCGCGCAGGTGAGGCGGCAGAATCACTCGTCAAACTGATGCCGGCATTCGCGCATCGCTTTGTGCGATGGCCTGGGTCAAGTGAGACTGAAGCAACACCGGTCGCGCGTCTACTTGCCGGCGATACGATTCTAGTCAAGCCGGGTGAGTCCTTTCCGGCTGATGGCGTTGTGCTAGAGGGCGCCAGTCATGCTGATGAGTCCTTGATGACCGGAGAAGCTCGGCCAATTGATAAGTCGGCTGGCGCAGAGGTGACCGGAGGTACACTGAATCAGGATGCGCCTTTAGTTGTCCGAATAGAACGAACCGGAGAATCCACGCGCCTGGCCGGAATTGTCCGCCTACTGGATAAAGCGCTCGCCGAAAAGCCGCGAGCAGCAATCTTGGCGGATAAGGTTGCAGCATGGTTTGTTGGGCTGCTACTGCTGGCTGCAATCGCCACTTTCGCTTTGTGGTATCAAATCGACCCGGATCGTGCCTTGCCAATCACGGTTGCCGTGCTCGTCATCTCCTGCCCGTGCGCGCTTTCGCTCGCCACCCCGGCTGCCATGACGGCAGCAACAGGCCACATGGCACGTCTAGGTCTGTTAATCACGCGCGGACACACACTTGATACTCTGCCCCGCGTGACCGACATCGTATTCGACAAGACCGGTACGCTCACCGAAGGCAAGCTTGCCATCCAGTCGATTTCCGTCCGAGCCGGCATCACCCAGGCATACGCGCATGAGTTGGCTGCAATCCTTGAGTCCGCATCGGAGCATCCGATTGCGCACGCGATTCGTCAACATGCGCCTCCCGCCACGCTCCATGCGCAAGACTTTAGCAATATTCCGGGGAGCGGCGTTTCGGCCACCATCGATGGTGCTGTCTATCGCCTTGGAACATTTCAATTTGTCGCACCCACCTGCACTGCAGCCTTTCCCTTTTCGGATTGGATGAGTGACGCTACAGTCGTCTATCTGGGGACATCATCGGAATGGATTGCTGCCTTTGCCCTTGGGGATACGGCTCGCCAGGAGACCCCTGCACTCATCATGCAATTGAAGCAACAAGGTCTTCGCGTACATTTGCTCAGTGGTGATAGCGAAGGGGCAGTAGCAAAGCTCGCTGCCACAATGGGCATTGATCACGTGCGAGCGCGTGCCACGCCGGACGACAAACTTGCCTACGTACAAGGGCTGCAGCACGACGGTCGCGTGGTGCTCATGGTGGGTGACGGCATCAACGATGCGCCGGTGCTTGCCGCTGCCGATACTTCCATTGCCATCGGCACCGGCACTGAAACTGCACAAGCCGCAGGAGATGCCGTACTGTCTGGCAGTATCGGCATGATTACAGATGCCTTGCAGCTGGCTCGCAAGTCTCGCCAAGTCATCCGTCAGAATCTAATTTGGGCGGTTCTATATAATGCGATTGCCCTTCCTGTTGCAATGGCAGGTTGGATTACGCCTTGGCTGGCCAGCCTGGGTATGGCACTCAGTTCGCTACTGGTGGTGATGAATGCGATCCGACTTGCGCCTCCCGTTAAGCACACGACCAGCCGTCAGCTCACTTAAAGGTAAGGTATGGAAAGCCTTTACATTCTTATCCCCATTTCACTGCTAGTTGCTGGCGGCGCCGCTTTGCTTTTCTGGTGGGCCACACGCAGCGGACAATTCGATGATTTGGAAGGGCCTGCCCATCGCATCCTGCAAGATGATGACGATCCCAGGCCGCCGCAGGAATAATGCCAATTTTGCGGAAAATCAATATACAACACGTGTACAACTAAATTTTTCACAAGCGCTTCGCGGAAGCCTGCCGCGCCATCTTCACGAATTAATCACACGCCAAGTATTTGTTCATTAACAACTTTGACATTTGCGACTATAACCAATGTCAGAGAATTAGATGAGCAAGTCCGCAGCCAGCTTGGCTTTGCACGTCTTTCATGATTGCTCCGGGCAGAGAAAAGGCGCTAAAATTTTGTGCTTTGCAGCACATTGCCCATTCCGGTGTTACCTCATGCAACCAGCGCATAAACGCTGCCGCGAAAAGGATACGCACCCTGCCCTACCTCGTCTGGACTTGATTCACATCAAGCGGAGTAGCGCAAACGCTCAGTAAAGTGTCATCGTTGTTCGCTATTGTTGACTGGTGGTCTGGTGTTTCAAGCCCGCCAAGCAATAAAAGACATAGCCCGGTTACCGGATTCCGGTAGCCAAAGTGATTTTTGTTCAATCTTGGAGACTTCCATGCAAGCCACTTCTGTGCTTGGTCCCGATACCTCGGGAACGGAAACCTACAACTACGGGATCGTGCGGAAGTTCGCAGTGATGACCGTGGTGTGGGGGATCGTCGGCATGCTGGTCGGCGTGATTATCGCCGCCCAGATGGCATGGCCTGAACTGAATTTCGGTCCATGGTTCCATTTCGGCCGTCTGCGTCCGCTGCATACCAATGCAGTGATCTTTGCCTTCGGTGGCTGTGCGCTGTTCGCAACGTCGTACTATGTTGTGCAACGCACCTCCGGCGTGCGCCTGTTCTGCGGGCCACTTGCCGAGTTTACCTTCTGGGCGTGGCAGCTGATCATCGTATCGGCCGCTGTTACTTTGCCGCTGGGTATTACCTTCGGTAAGGAATACGCCGAACTGGAATGGCCAATCAAACTGGCCATCGCCGTGACCTGGGTGTGCTATGCAATCGTGTTCTTCGGCACGATCGCAACCCGCAAGATCAAGCACATCTACGTGGCAAACTGGTTCTACGGTGCGTTCATTCTGGCCGTTGCCCTGCTGCACATTGTTAACAGCGCCTTTATCCCGGTGTCGGCATTCAAGTCCTACTCCGTGTACGCAGGTGCAGTGGATGCAATGGTGCAATGGTGGTACGGTCACAATGCTGTGGGCTTCTTCCTGACAGCCGCCTTCCTCGGCATGATGTATTACTTCGTGCCGAAGCAAGCAGGTCGTCCGGTATATTCCTACCGCCTGTCCGTGGTGCACTTCTGGGCGCTGGTGTTCACTTACATGTGGGCCGGTCCTCACCATCTGCACTACACCGCACTGCCTGACTGGACCCAGTCACTCGGCATGGTGTTCTCCCTGATTCTGCTGGCTCCAAGCTGGGGCGGCATGATCAACGGTATCATGACCCTGTCCGGCGCATGGCATAAGCTGCGCACCGACCCGATCCTTAAGTTCATGATCTGCGCGCTGTCCTTCTACGGTATGTCCACCTTCGAAGGCCCGATGATGTCCATCAAGACTGTGAATGCGCTGTCGCACTACACAGACTGGACGATTGGTCACGTTCACTCCGGCGCCCTGGGCTGGGTGGCCATGATTTCTATCGGTTCCATCTACTACCTGATCCCGCGCCTGTTTGGCCGTGAAAAGATGTACTCGGTTTCCCTGATCGAAGCTCACTTCTGGATTGCAACGATTGGCGTGGTGCTCTACATCGCGTCGATGTGGATTGCCGGTGTGACCCAAGGTCTGATGTGGCGCGCAACCAATGCTGACGGTACGCTGACCTATGCGTTTATCGATAGCGTCAAGGCAAGCATGCCTTACTTCATGATCCGCGTACTGGGTGGTGCAATGTATCTGGTTGGCATGCTGCTGATGGCATACAACGTCGCCCGCACCATCGGTCAAGGCAAGGCTGTGGATGCCCCGATTCCGGCGCCACAAGCGGCCCACTAAGGAGCAGACCATCATGATGGAAAAAATTCAGAAACTGATCGAAGAACATGTGGGTTACCTGATCGTCTTTACGTTCATGGTGATCTCCGTGGCCATGCTGGTAGAAATTCTGCCGCTGGTGTTCTCCAAGTCCGTGACGCAGCCCATTGAAGGTGTAAAGCCTTACAGCGCACTGCAACTGGCTGGCCGTGACGTTTACATCCGCGAAGGCTGCTATGTCTGCCATTCGCAGATGATTCGTCCGTTCCGTGCCGAAACAGAACGCTACGGTCACTACTCCGTGGGCGGCGAGTCGGTATACGACCACCCGTTCCAATGGGGTTCCAAGCGTACCGGTCCGGATCTTGCCCGTGTGGGTGGCCGCTACTCTGACGAGTGGCAACGTGCCCACCTGATCAATCCGCGAGATGTTGTGCCGGAATCGATCATGCCAGCGTTCCCGTGGCTTGCTGCCAATAAGGTCGATGCTGCCATCTTGCCAACCAAGATGAAGGCTCTGCGTACTGTTGGCGTCCCCTACACCGATGCAGATATCGCTGGTGCAGTGGCTGAAGCTGACGGTAAGACCGAACTGGATGCAGTGGTTGCCTACCTGCAAGGGCTGGGCAAAGCACTGGGAACCATGCGCTAGGACGCGACCATGGATACAACCGATATCGTCCGGATTGCAGTAACAGTGGCAGGCTTCGTGAGCTTTCTACTGATCCTGATCTGGGCTTACGGAAAATCGACCAAAGCACGGTTTGAAGAAGCCGCCCAGCGCATGCTGGATGACGACGACAACACCGTGCCTACGTCAAAGGAGTAAATGATGAGCGACTTTATCAGCAGTTTCTGGGCTTACTGGATCGCTGCCATCGTCGTGGCCTCTTTTGTGTGGCTGGGCTACGTGCTCTACACACAGAGTCACCTGAAGGTTCCAAAGGGCCAGAAGGTAGAGACCATGGGCCACGTCTGGGATGGCGACCTGGAGGAATACAATAATCCGCTGCCGAAATGGTGGATGATGATGTTCTACATCACCCTGTTTTTCGGTGTGGGTTATTTCATCCTCTTCCCGGGTCTGGGCGCGTTTGGCGGCATCAAGGGCTGGTCTTCACATGGCCAGTACGATGAAGAAGTAGCTGCCAAGGATGCCTCCATCAAGCCGCTGTACGACAAGTACATGCAGATGGATGTGGCTGCTCTGTCGAAGGATACCGAAGCACTCAAGACGGGGCAGTCGCTGTTCCTGACCTACTGCGTGCAGTGTCACGGTTCCGACGCACGTGGCGCCAAGGGCTTCCCGAATCTGACCGTTGCCGACAACAATAGCTGGCTGTATGGCAATTCGGCAGAGAAGATCAAGGAAACCATCACCAATGGTCGTCAGGCACAAATGCCGGCCTTCGGTGCTGCCTTTGGTGAAGAAAAGGTTGCTGATGTAGCCAACTACGTACTGAAGATTGCAGGCCGTAAGGCAGGCGTCGGTGCGGGTGAATATGATCCGGAACGCGCAGTTCGCGGTGAGTCTACCTTCCAGCAAGTGTGCGTGGCCTGTCACGGCGCTACCGGTAACGGCAACAAGGATCTGGGTGCACCGCACCTGGCCAATCGCCAGCACTGGCTGTATGGTGGCTCCAAGGCAACCATCATCGAAACCATCACCAACGGTCGCACCAACAAGATGCCGACCTGGAAGGATGCACTGGGCGAAGCAAAGATTCACCTGCTGACCGCCTATGTGTACAACCGCTCCCACGGTGAAGGCGCAGATACCACTGGTCCCGCTGCAGATCGCTAATCTGCGGTAAGAAAACAGCCGTTTTCTTACGCTACCCTGATGCCCGGATGCTTTCCGGGCATCAGTCATGCGAAGCCTTGAGAGGCCTTTCCCCAGTCTTGTATCAGATACCTCTTCGTATCAATATACCGATTGCGGAAAGCACTCTTCTGAAGCGAGTTCCCATGAGCAAAACCTTCAAGCATATTCCGATCAAGGTTGTTCCACCTGATCCTACCCCGGATGACGAACCCGAGGTACAGCAGATTCTGCTGTACGAGTCTGCGAAGAAGGTATATCCGCGCTGGATTACCGGCACCTTTACCAAATGGCGCTGGTTCTGGGTGGTCGCAACCCAGATTTTTTTCTACGGCATGCCCTGGCTCGACCTGCATGACCGCCAGATGCTATTGTTCGATCTGGTAAATCGTAAGTTTTACATCTACGGCTTTGTTTTCCTGCCAGGTGATTTCATCTATCTGACAGCCCTCCTGCTCTGCTCTGCATTCGGGCTATTCGTCTGGACATCGATTGGAGGGCGATTGTGGTGTGGTTATGCCTGCCCGCAAACGGTATACACCGAAATCTTCCTCTGGATGGAAAAATGGGTAGAAGGCGATCGCCCTACCCGCATGAAACTTGATCAGCAGCCAATGTCTGCGCGCAAGTTGCGGATCAAGCTATCCAAGCATCTACTATGGATCGTATTTGCGCTCTGGACAGGATTCACTTTCGTGGGTTATTTCACGCCGATCCGCGAACTGACAGTCAAATTACCTTCTTTGGACTTTGGGCCGTGGGAGTCTTTCTGGATTCTGTTCTACGGCTTCGCCACCTACGGCAATGCGGGCTGGATGCGGGAGCAAGTGTGCAAGTACATGTGTCCGTATGCACGCTTCCAGAGCGCCATGTTCGATCCTGACACGCTGATTATCAGCTATGACGTCGAACGAGGTGAGCCGCGCGGATCACGACGCAAAGAGGCCGACTTTAAGTCTCAAGGCCTCGGCGAATGTATTGACTGTACGGTGTGCGTACAAGTGTGTCCTGTTGGCATCGACATTCGCGACGGTTTGCAATATGAATGCATCGCCTGCGGCGCATGTATTGATGCGTGCGATTCCATCATGGACAAGATGAACTATCCGCGTGGGCTGATTCGCTACACCACCGAAAATGCATTGGCGCATAAGTATCCCGAAAGCGAGATCAAGAAGCATGTCTTCCGCCCTCGCGTGGTGCTATACATTGCCATCCTGATCATTGTGCTGACGTCTGTGTGCGTGTCGCTCTATCGGAAGGTGCCCTTATCCGCCAACATCTTCCGCGATCGCAGCGTACTGGTTCGCGAAACCGACGATGGCTTGCTGGAAAATACCTACCGCCTGCAGATTCAGAATACCGACGAGAAGCCGCACGATTACACCATCACAGCCGAGGGTATTCCGGCGCTGCAGCTTTATACCGAAATCGGGAAAAATACCGTCCATATTCCGGGCAATGGCTCGATCAACCTGGGTTTGCGCCTGCAAACAGATCCGCAAAGCGTAAGCCGTGGCTCAAAAAAGATCAAACTGATCATTACGTCAGTGGATGATCCTGCCATCACCATTACTGAAAAAGCTGCCTTTATCGGCCGCTAGGGAGAGATTCAACCATGACAACAGCAGTCACACAGGAAAAGGTACTTTGGTACCGCGTGCCATTTGTCTGGCTTTTGCTGGTTTTACTGGCGACAGCCGTCATCGCTAGCATTATGCTGATGTGGGTCGCAGCCAAAACGAACGACGGTGTCATCACCGATGACTATTACAAGCAAGGTCTCGCCATTGAAGAGGATTTTCATCGCGACGACATGGCATTAAAGCTTGGTATGAATATCCAGTTGATGGTCGGCGATGATAGCCGCCAGATTCACGCCATTATCACAGCAGGCAAGGATCAGCCCGAATCGCTCAAGATCAAGTTTTCGCACCCGACGGCAGCCGGCCGCGACCAGATCATTACGCTCAAACCCGATAGTAGCGGAATGTATGCAGGTACGCTGGAACATGGCCTGCAGCCGATTCGCTGGTTAATCGACATTGAAGCCCCCAAGGGTTGGCGACTGTATGATCAAAGTAAACTCGGTTCAGGTAGCGTGACCATTTTGCGCCCCCACCAACAGAATCATCCAATTGACGAGTAATGACGGTATCTCAGTGATGATTTGCAGGTGGTTCAATACACAGCCCTGGTCAAACCGGGGCTGTTTTTTATGCCCGCGACATCGCTCTTTTGCACTGCAAAATAACCGAGTAAAATGATCAACCACACTATGTCTGGATGACCCATGTTTACGCGCCTCAGAGAGAACATTCGTGTCGTGTTCGATCGCGACCCTGCCGCTCGTTCAAGCTGGGAAGTCCTGACCTGTTACCCGGGTCTGCACGCCCTCACCTGCCACCAGCTCGCCAATGGGCTATGGCGTCGTAATTTCAAATGGCTGGCGCGCTTTGTTTCCCACCTCAGCCGCTTTTTTACCGGTATCGAAATCCATCCGGGCGCGACCATCGGCCGCCGCGTTTTTATCGATCACGGCATGGGTATCGTCATTGGCGAACATGCGGTAATTGGCGATGATTGCACGCTGTACCATGGGGTCACACTGGGCGGTCTGGGGCTTGCCTCCAAACCGGGCAAACGCCACCCCACGCTCGGCAAAGGCGTGGTGGTCGGTGCCGGCGCCAAAGTCATCGGCCCGATCGACATCGGGGAAGGCGCCAAAATTGGCCCCAACGCCGTGGTGATCAAGGATGTCGAGGCCGGTGCCATCATGGTGGCCAATCTGGCGCGCAAGGTCGAAAAAAGTGCCTTCACGCGTGAAGAGCAAGCCGAAAAGCTGGGCTTTTCTGCCTACGCCATCTCGGAAAATATGGATGATCCTATGGTCAAAGCGGTTCACGGCCTCATTGATCACAGCGCGAACATAGACCAGCGTATCGATCTGATTCTGCAGCACCTCGAAAAACTCGGGGTCAATTGCGCAGAGGAGCGTGCCAAAGTCGACAATTTCAACGCCAGCCACCTCAATCGCATCATTGATTAAGCCCACACAATTACCCGAGTTTTTTAGTCGGATAAATAATTGATCAAAAAACTCGGGTATTGTATGATTGAGGCTCAGGTTTGATTGGAGAGCACGCATGCGTCTCACTACCAAAGGTCGATTTGCCGTTACTGCCATGCTGGATCTGGCCATGCGCCAGGCCAAAGGCCCGGTGACGCTCGCCGGCATCTCCGAACGCCAGCAGATTTCACTGTCCTACCTCGAACAGCTGTTCGGCAAGCTGCGCCGCAATCAGCTCGTTGAAAGCGTCCGTGGTCCCGGCGGTGGATATTGCCTCGCGCGCGACGCAGGCATCATTTCCGTCGCAGACATCATTGCCGCTGTGGATGAGCCAATGGACGCCACCCAATGCGGCGGCAAGGAAAACTGCCTGGATGATGGTCGCTGCATGACACACGACCTGTGGTCCGACCTCAACCGAACCATTCACGAATACCTCGCCTCGGTGACCTTGGGTCAACTGATGGACAAGCAGCTGGCGAAAAACGCCGCCTGCCACGTGCTGCACGACAAGCGCGGCACCCCGCTGGAAGCGCTGCAGGCCTGATACCGCCCCAAGGGCATGAAAGATACGCGCATCTGCGCACATGGAGCACCCGATGAAGCTGCCGATTTACCTCGACTACTCTGCTACCACCCCGGTCGACCCGCGTGTCGCCGAAAAGATGATTCCCTGGTTGACCGAACACTTTGGCAATCCGGCCAGCCGTTCGCATGCCTTTGGCTGGGAAGCCGAGGAAGCCGTGGAAAATGCCCGTGCGCAGGTTGCAGCACTGGTGAACTGCGACGCCAAGGAAATCGTCTGGACCAGTGGTGCCACCGAGTCGAACAATCTGGCCATCAAGGGGATTGCCCACTTCTACAAGGATAAGGGCAAGCACCTGATCACCATGAAGACCGAGCACAAGGCTGTGCTCGATCCGATGCGCGAACTGGAACGCGAAGGTTTCGAGGTCACTTACCTCGCGCCACAGGAAAACGGTCTGGTCAACATGGCCGAACTGGAAGCCGCGCTACGCCCGGATACCATCCTTGTCTCCATCATGGTGGTGAACAATGAAATCGGCGTGATTCAGCCGTTTGCCGCCATTGGCGAACTGTGCCGCAGCAAAGGTATCTTCTTCCATGCTGATGCAGCTCAAGCGACGGGCAAGGTGAAAATCGATCTGAGCGAACTCAAGGTTGACCTGATGAGTTTCTCGGCGCACAAGACCTACGGCCCGAAGGGTATTGGCGCCCTGTACGTTCGCCGCAAGCCGCGCGTTCGTCTCGAAGCACAGATGCATGGTGGCGGCCACGAGCGTGGCATGCGCTCAGGTACACTGGCCACCCACCAGATCATCGGCATGGGCGAAGCCTTCCGCATCGCTGCAGAAGAAATGGACACCGAAAACGCCCGCATCAAGAAGCTGCGTGATCGTTTCTGGGCCGGTATTTCCGCCATCGAAGAAGTGCACTTGAATGGCGATCTGGAACAGCGTGTTCCGCACAATCTGAATGTCAGCTTCAACTTCGTGGAAGGTGAATCGCTGATCATGGCGCTGAAGGATCTGGCTGTATCCAGCGGTTCGGCCTGTACTTCGGCTAGTCTGGAGCCCTCCTATGTGCTGCGCGCACTAGGTCGTTCGGACGAGCTGGCACACTCGTCGATCCGTTTTACAATTGGTCGCTACACCACTGAAGAGCAGATCGACTACGCTATCAAGCTGGTCCACGAAAAGATCGGCAAACTGCGCGACCTCTCCCCGCTGTGGGATATGTATAAAGAAGGCATCGATCTCAGCACGGTGCAGTGGGCAGAACACTAAGCAATATCTGGAGCATCAAAAATGGCATACAGCGATAAAGTCATCGATCACTACGAAAATCCGCGTAACGTGGGTTCATTCGAAAAGGGTGATGATGCGGTAGGTACCGGCATGGTCGGCGCACCGGCCTGCGGCGATGTGATGAAACTGCAGATTCGCGTGGGCGAAGACGGCCGCATTGAAGACGCTAAATTCAAGACATACGGCTGTGGCTCGGCGATTGCGTCCAGTTCGCTGGTCACCGAATGGGTAAAGGGCAAGACGCTGGATGAAGCGCTCGCCATCAAGAACACCCAGATCGCTGAAGAACTGGCACTGCCACCGGTGAAGATCCACTGCTCGATTCTGGCCGAAGACGCCATCAAGGCAGCGGTTGCAGATTACAAGGCCAAGCACTGATTTACCGGAGGCCATTATGGCACTGACGCTTTCTCCCTCTGCCGCTCGCCATGTGAGCAACTACATCGCCCGCCGAGGTAAAGGTCTGGGCGTACGCCTTGCCGTCAAAACTTCCGGCTGTTCAGGCATGGCCTACAAGCTGGAGTTCGTCGACGAACAAGCCGACGAAGATGTGGTATTCGAGAGCAATGGCGTAAAGGTCTTTACCGATGCCAAGAGCCTGCCCTACATCGATGGCACCGAGCTGGACTTCGTCAAGGAAGGTCTGAATGAAGGCTTCAAGTTCCGTAATCCGAACGTCAAGGATGAGTGCGGCTGCGGCGAGAGCTTTAACGTCTGATGGAATTTGATTTCTCGCAGAATCATTTCGAGCTGTTCGGGCTGCCTGTTGATTTCGATATTGACGCCGGCAAGCTCGAAGCAGCCTGGCGCGAGCTTCAGTCCCGGTTTCATCCGGATCGTGCCGCCAGTCTGGGTGACGCAGAAAAACGTCTTGCCCTGCAGGCCGCGACTCAGGTCAATGAAGCTTGGCAAACACTGAAGCTTCCACTGGCTCGCGGACGCTATATCCTGAAGCTGCGTGGCGTGGATACTCAGGAAGAAACCAACACGGCGATGCCGGTTGATTTCCTGATGCAGCAGATGGAATGGCGCGAAACGGTCAGTGACGCGCGCTCGACAGGCGATGTTGATGGACTAGAAGATCTGGCCGCCGCGATTCGCAAGGCCGCAAAATCACTGGAAGCAGAACTTGGCGCCGCGCTGAATCAGGCAGATAATGCCGCGCTCGCTGCGCTGACTGTTCGCAAGCTGCGATTTATGGAAAAGCTCGAACAGGAAATCAGCGATGCGATTGGCGCATTGCTGGACTGATACAAAAATCTAGCACCCCTGCCCTACGGACAACCTTTCATGCGCTTCATCTCACTGACTGTTGGCAACTTTCTGATTTTCCATGGTTACGATGAGAACAATGCGGAAATCATTGAAGAAGTAAAGGTTGAACAGCCCGCAGAAAAGGTTGTGGCGCTTGACCGCATTTTGTCCGCTACCGAGAAATACGTTCTGGTGACGGGTCCTGCTGGTCGCCAGATGTATTGGGAATACGAGGGTGGTCTGGCCTCCCTGAAACAAAAGCTTGCTCAGGCAGGCTTGATGATTTGAATTCACGCTAATGGCCCTTCTCCAGATTTCCGAACCCGGCATGAGTGCCGCCCCGCACCAGCACCGTCTGGCTGTGGGGATTGATCTCGGCACCACCAATTCGCTGGTTGCAACTGTGCGCAGTGGTTCCGCAACAGTGCTGCCCGATGATGCTGGCCGCAGCCTGCTGCCTTCAGTGGTGCACTATGGCCGCGACAACACGATCACGGTGGGTCACGCCGCCCAGCGCCGCCAATCCGAAGATCCGCACAATACCATCGTCTCGGTGAAGCGCTTCATGGGCCGTGGTGTCCATGATCTGCCGGATGCAGCCACTGTTCCCTACCGCTTTGTCGATGCGCCGGGCATGCTCAAGCTGCGTACCGTTGCGGGCGACAAGAGTCCGGTAGAAGTCTCTGCCGATATCCTGCGTACATTGCGCGAGCGCGCAGAGCTCAGCCTCGGTGGCGATCTGACAGGTGCCGTGATTACTGTTCCGGCCTATTTTGATGATGCCCAGCGTCAGGCCACCAAGGATGCGGCCAAGCTGGCCGGTCTGAATGTACTGCGCCTGCTGAACGAACCGACCGCTGCCGCTATCGCCTATGGACTCGACAACGGAGCCGAAGGCACCTTTGCCGTGTACGATCTGGGTGGCGGTACGTTTGACGTATCGATCCTCAAGTTGAGCCGTGGCGTGTTTGAAGTAGTGGCTACCAGTGGTGATGCCTCGCTGGGTGGCGATGATTTCGACCATCGGATCTACTGCTGGATCATTCAACAGGCAGGTTTGTCACTGGTCAATGATCACGATATGCGTCTGTTGCTGTCACGTGCGCGTGAGGCCAAGGAAGCACTAACTGATCACGCCGAAACCCGCATTACCGCCAAGCTGAGCGATGGTGAAGTCATCGATCTGGTGTTGACCTCTGCCGTGATGCATGACATCACCGCGCATCTGGTACAGAAAACGATTACCCCGGTGCGCAAAGCCCTGCGCGATGCCAAGCTGGGCAAGGAAGATATCAAGGGTGTAGTGATGGTAGGCGGTGCAACCCGCATGCCGCACGTGCGTCAGGCCGTAGCCGACTTTTTCGGCATGCCGCCCCTGACCAATCTCGATCCGGACAAAGTGGTGGCGCTCGGTGCAGCTATGCAGGCCAATGTGCTGGCTGGCAATCGTGGTGAAGATGACTGGCTGCTGCTGGATGTGATTCCGCTATCGCTGGGTCTGGAAACTATGGGTGGTCTGGTCGAAAAGATCGTGCCGCGCAATAGTACGATTCCGACTGCCCGTGCTCAGGAATTTACCACGTTCAAGGATGGCCAGACTGCACTGGCTGTCCATGTGGTACAGGGCGAGCGCGAACTGGTGTCCGATTGTCGGTCACTGGCGCGCTTCGAGCTGCGCGGCATCCCCCCGATGGCTGCAGGTGCTGCGCGTATTCGTGTCACCTTCCAGGTAGATGCCGACGGTTTGCTGTCTGTGTCTGCGCGCGAACAATCGACCGGAATCGAAGCCAGTATCGCCGTGAAGCCAAGTTACGGCCTGGGTGATGATGAGATCGCCCGCATGCTGCAGGAATCCATGAGCCACGCGTCTGACGATATGAAGGCGCGTGCGCTGGCTGAAGCGCGCGTCGAAGCGCAAAGCCTGTTGCAGGCCATTGAAGTGGCGCTGGCCGCTGACCGCGACCTGCTGAATGACGCAGAGGCCGATGTGCTCGCCGCCAGCATGCACGCATTGTCTGCCGCAACCCAAGATGATGATGCCGCAGCGATCCGTAATGCTACCGATGCCCTGAATCAGGCCAGTACCGATTTTGCAGGCCGCCGGATGGATCGCGCCGTGAGTCGCGGCCTGGCGGGCCAGTATTTGAGCGAGCTGGGCTAAGCCCGGTTCCGGAAGGAAGATCATGCCAAAAATTACCGTCCTGCCGCACGCAACCTTGTGTCCGGAAGGCGCACAGCTGGATGCCGAATCGGGCAAGACCATCTGCGAAATCCTGCTGCACAATTACATTCGCATCGAGCACGCCTGCGAACAGAGCTGCGCCTGCACCACCTGCCACGTCATCGTGCGCGAGGGCTTCAATAGCCTGAATGAAGCGACAGAGGACGAAGAAGACCTGCTGGACAAGGCCTGGGGCCTGACCGCCCTGTCGCGTCTGTCCTGTCAGGCAGTGGTGGCAGACAAGGATCTGGTTGTTGAAATCCCCAAGTACACCATCAATCATGCCCGCGAAGGCCATGACAGCGACTGGGAAGTGTAAATCATGAAATGGACCGACTCCCGCGATATCGCCATCGAACTGGCGGATAAATTCCCCGATATCGACCCCAAAACCGTACGCTTCACCGATCTGATGAAATGGGTGATGGAGCTGGACGGATTCGAGGACGATGCCAAGCATTGCGGCGAGAAAATTCTCGAGGCGATTCAACTTTGCTGGATGGATGAGGCGGAATAATCTTCTCCATGATCAAGCGCATCAATCACGCAACCCCTGCAGATTGAATACTTGACCCACCTCCCCTGAGGTCTGCCACAATTGGGGCTTCACGACTTTCTGCAAGGAAATGCCATGTTGCTCCACGCCGAACAAAGCGTGCTATTGGTGGTAGACGTTCAGGACAAGCTCGTTCCCGGCATTCACGAAGCGCCGCGCATGGTGGCCGCAGTCAAGTGGCTGATTGATGCGGCTGTGTTGAATCAAGTCCCCGTGCTGTTCTCCGAGCAATATCCGCAAGGGCTGGGCGGCACACTTCAGCTGCTGCGCAATGCCGCGCCCGAGGCACAGGTTGTCGCCAAAACGGCTTTCTCTTGCGTATCTGCGCAATGCATTCCCGATACAACCTGGGAGTCGCGCCCGCAGATCGTAGTGTGCGGCATGGAAGCGCATGTCTGCGTGATGCAAACTGCACTGGAACTCGCCAGTGCCGGTCATGCTGTGTTTCTGGTGGCAGATGCCATTGGCTCCCGCAACGATGATGATCGCCTGATGGCACTGGATCGCGCCCGCGCAGCTGGCGTCACCGTTATTTCCCGCGAAATGGCGCTGTTCGAATGGGTACGTGATGCCAAGGCGCCGCATTTCAGGGAAGCCAGCAAACGCCTGCTGATGGCGCCGCCCGCGCTCAGCTTTGCCGAAGTGCTCAGCACGCTGCCTAAGGTGGACAAGCTATCGGCTCTGCAATTGTGGCGCGATGGCAAGCTGGAGGCCGTCATCGAAAACAAGCCCGGTCAGGCAGGCTCGCTAGCGGTCTACCATGCCCTGTTCCAGCGATTCGGTGCGATTACGCCCAAGGCTGCACGTCTGGGTCAGTGGCTGTATGGCGAACACACGGCAGATGCCCGCCAGCATCCCGGCAAGCATCCCAATATCGATCGTCTGATTGCGCTGGAAACGACGGGGGGTGGATTTGGGGTTAGGCTGGTTACAAGCGACTGATCCCCAAAGTCATGCATATCAAACATGAAACATTCCTGGCAGGTGTATCCATCTATGCCTGTCAGGCTAGCCATTCATTGCATCGTTGCCACGATCACCAAGAATTGCGGGCATATTATCAGTCCAGACTGCCGCCCGGTGTTGTCGCAAGGAAGTTATTGGAGATTAAGCATCCAAAAGACCGATGGCCTTCATTGTTTTTTAAGCGTTACCCAAATGCAGCGTTAGTCGCGCAGATGGCTCAATTTCTATTTGATTTTCAGGATGTGCTGGAAAGTAGCCAACCGAATGGTGAACAGCTGGCTTTACTTCGCTACTGCTTGGGTCATGCATCAGACAAATTCGCATTCGCTCTCAAGCTTCATCGCAATAGGATAAATATTTACGATGTGACCTTCCTTGGCCGAAATGAGTGCACAGGCCCAGGTCTTGAAATTGAAGCAATGATTGGTGAGAACTGGTTGGATACCAGTTCTCAACTCACCGCCCCGCCCTCAACCTTCACATCCCCCCGCTGAACCAGTGCAACGCTCAGCGCCACCCGCACCGCCTCGATCATGTCTTCCAGTTTCATGCTCGGGGCGCCGGGGTGCTGGCAGGCTTGCTGCGGCAGGAAGGGAATGTGCATGAAGCCGCCGCGACAATCTGTTCTGCCAGCAAGCAGATCCATCAGGCCATAAAACACATGGTTGCAGACAAAGGTACCAGCTGATTGCGAAACAGATGCCGGGATACCCGCAGCGCGCAGTCCGGCAACCATGGCCTTGATCGGCAGCGTAGAAAAGTAGGCGGCCGGGCCGGATGCGTTCACCGGTTCGTCAATCGGCTGCTTGCCGGCATTGTCGGGAATGCGCGCATCGTCCACATTGATGGCAACACGCTCCAGCGTGATATCCGGCCTGCCGCCTGCCTGTCCCATGGCCAGTACCAGCACCGGCTGGTGAGCTGCAACGGCCTCACGCATCACCCGGATAGCCTCGCCAAATACACAGGGTACTTGTACCGCGACGACAGTTGCATCACCAATGCGCGAACCGTGCAAGCTGCGCACCACTTCCCAGGATGGATTGATTGTTTCACCGCCGAATGGATCGAATCCGGTCAGCAGGATGGTAGCGGGTCGGGTATGAGGCATGGTTTATTTCCTGAACATCAGTAAATTCATCAGAACAATATTGATCAGCAGAATACCAAGCGCAGTTGGAATCTGCCGTTTGATCACGGCATTGCGGTCTTCCAGATCCAGTAAGGTGGCGGGCACGATATTGAAATTTGCAGCCATGGGCGTCATCAGCGTGCCGCAGTAGCCGGAAAACATCCCGATCGCCGCCATCACAGCCGGATCACCATGGTACTGGCCCACCAGTACCGGTATTCCGATGCCCGCCGTCATCACCGGAAAAGCCGCAAACGCATTGCCCATGATCATGGTGAACAGCGTCATGCTGACCGCGTAGGTGCCGACGGCAGCCCAGCGCTGGTCCATCGGCAGATACTGGGTGGCAAGATGCGCGACCGCCTTGCCGACGCCCACATCGTTAAACAGCATGCCGAGCATGGCCAGCAACTGCGGCAGAATCACGGCATAGCCCATGGCTTCGAGCAGACGTTTGGTTTCGTGTACAGATTGCGCCGGGCGCGCCCCCGTCAGGCGGTGGGCCCAGGCCAGCGCAATCAGGCAGCCGATTCCCAGACTCACCATGGTGAGATTACCCTGATCCAGCAGTGGCTTGCCGCCAAAGTGCATATCCTTGAGCAGTACCGCACCCACAACAGTCAACAGGGGAATCAGCAGCGAGGGTGCAAATAGCCAGTTCCCCAGACGGGCGACATGAGCCAGACGCTCCGATACATCAGGCGCATGCTCCTGTCCCTTGCCTACTCCGCCTAATCCACCCAGCAGGGCCAGCAGTAAGACCAGCGCACCCGAATACGCGGGCGGCAACCAGGTCGAGCACACCATCAATGCGCCATAGACACCCCAGAAGAGTGCGCTGGTATGACGCTTCGGATTACTGCTATCCCGCCACGCCAGTACGCCAACCAGCATGAGTGCCAGCCCAGCCAGCACGTAAAAGAATTCGATCTTAATCATGGCTGGCCACCCTTCCCGCCCTGCATGCGGGCGAGCGTCCGGTCCATACGCAGCAAGCGCACCGCATGCAGCAAGAAGGCAAAACAGGCCGTGGGCAGCCCCCAGAAGGCAATATCCATCGGGTTGGTTGGGATACCGCTCTCTTTCAGGAACGTATGCATCAGAATCACGGCACCGAACGCCACAAAGACATCTTCCCCAAAAAAGAGGCCGACATTATCTGTCGCCGCACTCATTGCGCGGAGATGGGTACGGGTCGCGTCATCTAGCTCGCCATGCGCACGCTCTGTCGCGCCTTCAATCATCGGCACCACTACCGGGCGGATGGTCTGCGCGTGCCCCGCGACGCCAGTGAGCCCCAGCGCTGCCGTGATTTCACGGAAAGCCAGATACACCACCAGCAGGCGTCCGGCGGTGGCGCCCGCAATCTTACTGATCCAATTGCGCGCCTGATCACGGAGGCCATAGCGCTCCATCAGGCCGGTTACGGCCAGTGGCAGCAAAAGAATCAGGGTGAGATTCTGAGTTTTGGTGAAGCCTTTGCCCAGCGCTTCGAGAATGCCGGTGAAGGGCAGGCCCGAGGCTAGACCGGCAGCAACGCCGGCGGTGACGACCACCAGCAGGGGATTAAACCTGAGAATAAATCCGATCACGATCAGCACAATGCCGATCAATGGCCATAAATTGACTGCGACCTCCAAAACCTGCTCCCTGATTGCTTTATGGGCGCATTCTATCTGGTTTGGACAATGGCACCTATTCGTAAAGCCACTGAAAGCCAATGAAACGACAGATTTATGCTAAGGGATTGACGAGACAAGCATCAAGCGGTTGTATGAAAGCGAACGGCATTTACCACCTCGCCCGCCGCTCCAGGCATGGATGCATTCATTAATCCATGTGCATCATATTGCACTACGCTTGCACGCAAAGCGCGGGTGAGCTCGTCATGCGGACGAGGTGCCGGAGAAGCAGGGGGTGTTATTGCCTGTGAGTGCACAGGCTGTGTCATAGAAGAGATGCGCATCGCGTTCCAATCCCCTCAAAAAGATGGAGAGAATGTGTCATCTTGCCATTCGAAAACTACTTTACCGGAAGATGCGCGGGAAACCACTTCATTTCCGATACAAGGCGGGCAGATGAATTACCGCTTATCGTGCGGGGACGCGATCCGAATGCCTGCCGCCAGCAGCGTGTCTTTCGCTCGTTGTGCGAATTGCAACGCATGCTGCCCATCACCGTGAAGGCAGATTGTATCAATCTGCAACCGTATATCCGTTCCAGACCGAGTGTGAACACAGCCATCCCGCACCATACAGAGCATCTGCATCAGCATGGCTTCATCGGATGCCAGTAATGCCCCGGGCTGACTACGCGGTACCAGGTGACCCGATTCGGTATAGCCGCGATCCGCAAATCCTTCGCTCAAAGGCTTCAGCCCTGCATGTTCGATCGCGTCTATCATGACACTGTTAGCCAACCCCGTTACCGCAAGCATCGGATCGATATCCGCGACTGCATCGGCAATACATTTCGCGAGAGCGGGGTCGCGTGCGGCCTGATTGTATAACGCACCGTGCGGTTTCACATGGGTGAGTCTCCCGCCCTCAGCATTAACAATCGCCTGCAGCGCGCCTACTTGATAAAGGATACCTGCACGTACTTCATCCAGTGGCAGCTGCATCTCCCTGCGACCAAAATGCTCAGGGTCGAGATAGCCGGGATGCGCGCCAATCGCCACCCCCGCCTGAATCGCAGCACGAACCAGCGCCTGCATCTGGATTGCACTCCCGGCATGCCAGCCACAGGCAATATTGATCGAGGACACATACTGTAGCAGCTGAACATCATAGCCTGCGCCCTCTCCCACATCGGCATTCAGGTCGATTGTACGGTCAGGCGAATGGGGGGAAGTCATGTGAAGTTCATTCATGTTGGACGAGCCAGTGCTTTTGCTAATTTATTCAACCAGTGTTGCTGCATGCGCAAAGCTGCAAATGCCGAATCGCGGCTACAACATTCGAAATGGATACGCTGTCCCGGACGCAATTGCCCCATGCACCACCAATCCGCTTCAATCACAGATGCAATACGCGGATATCCGCCAGTGGCTTGCGCATCTGCCCCGAGTACGATAGGCAATCCATCAGGCGGCAATTGAATCACGCCCTGCATCACGCCATGTGAACGCATCTCAGGCCGGTCAACCATCGTGATCTGCGCCCCTTCCAGCCGGTACCCCATCCGATTAGCGTGAGGCGATATTTTCCAATCGGTGCCCAAAAGCGCGCGCTGCCCTGTGGTACCCAGTTGATTCCACTCGGGCCCCTCCAGTACGCGCAGCACCGTGCGAGCCTCTGGCAGTCGTATTTTTCCGGGGGAGGCCATGTACGTAGCGCCCGATAAGCGCAATTGCGCACCCGACTTCAGCATCTGCCCCAATCCGGCCTGCACATCGGTACTTTTCGAGCCCATGTACACAGGAACATCGAACCCTCCCGCGACTGCAAGAATAGCGCGACATCCCGTGCCGGCAGGTCCGAGACGCAAAATTTGTCCGGCACGAACAGATAGCGTGTAGCCACGCTGAACGGGATGTTCATCCAAGGTTGCGCCGCATTCAGCTCCGGTCAGGGCAATCGTGGCAGGCGATTCGAACCGTATGGCACAAGGCGGCATCGTAAACTCTAGAATCGCTTCGTACTCGCCATTTCCGACCAGCATATTCGCCAGCCTCATCGAAAGTGCATCCATCGCCCCCGCTGATGTGACACCGACGTGGCGATATCCAAACCGGCCATGATCCTGAATCAGCGCTTGCACGGGTGATTTGAGTAATGTGATCATGTTCGCCCGCCCGCCTGCACAAACCGGACGCAATCACCCGGTCGCAGCAACGTAGGCGGATTGGCTGCAGGGTCGAAGAGCGGCGTAGCCGTCCGACCAATGATTTGCCAGCCACCGGGTGAGGCCAGCGGATAGATCCCCGTCTGACTCCCGCCAATCGCCACGGCGCCCGAGGGCACTGTCAGTCGCGGAGTCCCGCGGCGAGGACAGGATATACGTTCGTCCATCCCCCCCAGATAGGCAAAGCCCGGCATAAACCCCAAAAAGAATACTGTATAGATTGGCTCTCCATGCAGGCGAATGACGTCAGCCTCACTCAGGCGTGTAAGACTTGCGACCTCAGACAAATCAGGTCCGAACTCGCCACCATATTGAACTGGAATGTCAATCAGCCTGCCGTTTGCATGCTCATCACACTGTATGTCTCGTATGCTGGACAGCCAAGTCTCCACCTCGTGCTCATGACACTGCAACGGATCCAGCATCACCGTTAGATTATTCATACCGGGTACGACATCACGCACACCGGATTGCAAGCGTATTGCGTCTGCAAGCGCCCATATCCGCTGCTGAACATTGATCTCAACAACGCCCAGCCATTCAAGCGTACAAGCGGACTCATTGAGCCAGACACATCGCCAGTTCGCATCAAACTTTGCGCGCAACATACTCCCCCTGGAACGTCACGCAGACTTCATCTGCGACGCGCACCTCGACAACAACCGCCAGTCTGCCGAGACCCTTTCGCGACAGCATCCGCACAAAACGCGCCTGAGCATCTCCATCAATCGCTCGCGGGACAATGATCATTTTTCCCGTGACCGGCAGGGCGTACTCAATCGTACTGCGCTGAATGACGATCTCGACACCGTGTCCTGCATCATGCTTATCCAGTATGCGCAAGCAGGCGCACCAGCCGGCAAGTGTCGCCAATGCAGACAAACTCCCGCCAAACCCGGTGCCTTTGTCGTTTACATTGGGCTCAAGCGGCGCAACTAGGTGAAGTCCATCCTCATCAGCAACCACCCCAACCTGCATGGCCTGCGCGAGGGGTATTGAATGGTGAAGTAATTCAGACCAGTTTCTTTGCATAACGATGATGTGAGTGAGGTTTGAGAATGCGCAGTGTCGCATGAGCAGACGGAGCAGAACAGGCTTCACGCTGATTTTTTGATTTGTGCAGGCGCTATCAAAAAATGGCAGGATGACGTCATAATGCAGCCTGCCCCATCCAATTCTCATACCATGCGCATTATCACATCCACTTTACTCAGCATCATCTGCCTAGCAGCACATGCAGAAGACCTTATCCGGCTGGGCAACCTGAAGTTTGCGCACTATGGTGCCGTGTCTTACATCAAGGAAATTGCGCCGCAATGTGGCTTCAGGGTGGAAGAGCGATTGTTCTCAAAAGGTGTCGACATGTTACCCGCCATCCTCGCGGGCGAACTCGACGTGGCCGCAAGTGCAAGTGATGCTGCAATTGTTGGCCGATCTGTCGGCGCACCGATCTATGCAGTGGCGGGTTTTTCAAAGGGGGGAGCGCGATTAGTCGCTCGCACAGATCAACCCATTCAGTCACTTGCCGACTTAAAGGGTAAAACGGTTGGCGTGACACGCGGTGGCGCACACGAACTCCTGCTCGCAGCGGAACTGGCTCAGGCGGGGTTAACATGGTCGGATCAGGCTGGCTCCGATGTGCGCATCATTTATCTGGGTTTTTCCGAGCTGAATCAGGCGCTAGCTGCACGTCAGATTGATGCCATGATGCAATCAGAGCCCTATTCTGCCCAGGCAATCAACAAAAAGCTGGGCATAGAGGTAATGAAACCGTACGACACGCCGCTAGGCGAACCGGTTCGTGCGCTGGTCATGACAGAGTCGCTTTATCAGAAACGCGACATCGCTTTAAAATTCATGCAATGCTTCGTGCGTGCGACACGCATGTTCCAAAAGCATCCGCATATGGCAGAACGGTATGTGCGTCATACCTTATTCAAAGGGCAGGTCAGCCATGATGATTATGAGGCGGCCATTGCCAATGCACCCTACTCGCTTGATCTGAGCGAATCTCACATTCAAATCACCACCGACCTCATGATGAAGTACGGTATAGGTCGAATGACTGCACCGCCACGCGCCCAGAATTGGGTAAAATTAGATGTGCTCGAAGAGGCAAAGCGGTTAGAAAAGGAATAGCTGCGCGCAGAACGCTGTGCCTTGTCAGTCCTTATCCTGACAAGGCACATACGCCCGTTACAGCGGTGTGATATTCAACTTGTTGAACAGTGCCTTATCGCCTTCCACTTCCGGATTGCCAGTGGTTAGCAGCTTGTCGCCGTAAAATATCGAGTTGGCGCCTGCCAGAAAGCACAGTGCCTGTACACTTTCCGGCATCTGCTGACGGCCAGCGGACAAACGTACGAAGCTCTTTGGCAGCGTAATACGGGCAACCGCGATGGTGCGCACGAATTCGGTCCAGTCGAGCTGTTCAGTACCCTCCAGTGGCGTACCTTCAACTTGCACCAGATTGTTGATCGGCACCGACTCCGGCTGGGGATCAAGGTTGGCCAATTGCGCGATCAAGCCAGCACGGCCAAGGGTTTCCTCACCCATGCCCACAATACCGCCACAGCAGACATGAATGTCTGCTTCGCGCACCTGGCGCAGCGTATCCAGACGGTCGTCGTACTCACGAGTCGTGACAATATTGCCGTACTCATCCGGTGCGGTATCCAGATTGTGATTGTAGTAATCCAGCCCGGCGTCTTTCAGCTGACCAGCCATGCCTTCTTTCAGCAGACCGAGTGTCGCGCAGGTTTCCAGACCCAGTGATTTCACACCGGCGATCATCTTCTTCACTTCATCCAGATCACGCTGCTTGGGGCCACGCCATGCGGCACCCATGCAGAAGCGTGAGGCGCCAGCATCCTTGGCGGCACGTGCTGCGGCAAGTACATCGTCCAGCGGCAGCATCGCCTGATTTTCCACGCCAGTGTCGTAGCGGACGGATTGCGGGCAGTAGCCACAATCTTCCGGACAACCGCCAGTCTTGATCGATAGCAGCGTCGATAACTGCACCTTATTGGCATCGAAATGCTGACGATGCACCGTCTGAGCCTGGAAAAGCAGATCGTTGAATGGCAGGTTGAACAGGGCTTCGATTGCCTCAACCGTCCAGCGCTGAGTTTCCGGATGCGGCACAGACTTTTTGTGAAAGGTGACAGCTTGACTCGTGGTGATTTCACTCATGGGGATTCTGCTTAGATTGTATTTGGGTACAACCCGCATGATGGTTGCAAGCTACAGACTTGTCAAATTTTAACCACCTGCAAATTAAACGACTTTTCAGTCATTAATTCAGTAAGATGACGTTTTATATTTTTTATATTTACATGACGCCTATCCTGTCAAGATTACTGCCGGAGCAGTGCGTACTGTGCCAGGCAGCCAAAGCCCGCAACGGCCTCTGTGCCAGGTGCCAGCTACTCATCCCCCGCAAATATGGTCCGGCCTGCCCGGTCTGCGCGGTCGACATGCCTCAGGATGCGCGCTGCAATGCCTGCGGTGAGCTCGATACGCCATTCATCGCGACGGAAGCCGCATGCCATTATCGCTGGCCATTGGATAACCTGATTCAACACTGGAAATATGGGCCTGATATTCGCCTGTCCAGGTCACTTGGATATTTACTTCACAATTCAGCCAGGCGACTTCCTTTGCCAGACATCGTGGTACCCATGCCCATTCATAGCAGCCGCGAGCGCGAGCGAGGTTTTAATCAATCCTGGGAACTGATTCGCTACCTCCCTGCACCGTGGAAAAAACATGCTCAATCCCAGCTACTGACACGTACCCGGCAAACAGGCATGCAATCGCACCGCTCAGCAGATGCGCGCATACGTGCATTAGCCGGGGCCTTCTCAGTTTCACGCCCATTGCAGGGAGAATCGGTAGTCATTGTGGATGATGTCCTGACAACTGGCAGCAGCATGCGGCACGTATCTGCAGCACTTCGTCGTGCGGGCGCGGGTGAGATTCGTTGCCTTGTTCTGGCTCGCGCGGACAGTCCGTATGAGGATAGCCATGCAAGTTGGGCGGATTTCACCTAAAATCTCCGCTTAATTACGGAAGTTGCCATGTTCGCCGTTATCCTGTTCCAGCCTGAAATCCCGCCCAATACGGGTAATATTATCCGCATGTGTGCCAATACGGGCGCCGAGCTACATTTGGTTAAGCCACTTGGTTTTCCATTGGATGATGCGAAGATGCGCCGGGCAGGACTGGATTATCACGAATATGCGCAAATGAAGGTGCATGATTGCTGGGAAGATTGTGCACAGTCATTGAATGGTCGGCGCATCTTTGCCATGACTACGCATGGATCAACACGTTACGACAAAGTCGCCTATCAGCCCGGCGATGCTTTTCTGTTCGGACGCGAATCTGCAGGGCTTCCGGCAGAGCTGCGTAACAGCTTTCCGGAAGATCGTCGAATCAAGCTACCAATGATGCCGGATAATCGCAGCCTGAATCTTTCCAATGCTGCAGCCGTTACCGTATTTGAAGCCTGGCGTCAGCATGGATTTGCCGGTGGCCAGCTTTAGCAAGAAGCATAAAGCCGCTTATTGATCAGGCACTTGTTGCCCGCCAGGCGTTGAATCGACAATCTGGGCAGGCGTGCCTCCTTCATGCTGCTCGGCGACAAACACCCGATTTTTACCTGCCTTTTTAGCGCGGTACATCGCCAGATCCGCACGCTCTATTGCATCGTCCTGCGGTTCTCCGGGACGGTATGCCGTGACGCCCGCACTAAACGTAATCAGCAATTTTTCCCGATTATGCATAAAGAATCTGCGGGTTAGATCACGCTGCACGCGCTGCATGATGGCGGCAGCTTCAACCTCGTGGGTCTCAGGTAACAGTATGACAAACTCTTCCCCACCATAGCGAGCAACCACATCGGATGGCCGAAGTACGTCCTTGACCACTTTAACCAGATGCTTCAATGCGTCGTCACCCGCATGATGCCCCAAGCGGTCATTCAACATCTTGAAGTTATCGATATCCAGCATGGCAATCGTCAGACTGGACCTCGTGCGCTGCATGCGCGCAAGCTCTGATCCAAAAGCCTCATCGAATCCACGACGATTAAGCGCCCCGGTAAGTTGATCCTCTCTTACCTTTTCGCTCATGCTCTTTAGTTCAGCCTCCAGTGCATCGATACGTGCCCGGGACAGCTGTACCTGCTCGCGCGCCAGATCAAGTTCTACCCGCGACCGGTCAATTTCACCGTGGATGCGACGGGTATCCACGGATAAATCTTGCAAAACATCACGAATATCTGCCAGTTCCCGCGCGGCAGCAATACGCCTTTCATAGTGCTGTACCCGATCACCGAAGCCCCCAGTCGAGGCTGCCATTTGCCCGATACGATCCACCATGCTGGCAATGAGTGACTTCATTTCCTGTTGCGCGGCATCCAGCTCCTGGCGACGCTCACGCTGGTGATTCACCAACTGCCCCAAAGTCTGTTCGGCATGATACAAACGCATCGGTTTGACCGGGGGTTCAAGTACGCCCCTGAGCAAGGCCAGTTGCCCATCCATCCAGGCATCATTCCCCGATAAGACAGAGATATTATCCAGCATTAGATCAAATAGATTGCGCATCGATGCGCTTACCCGCTGATCCTGCCTTAAGAGATGGTCTAATCGCTTCAGAATAACCCAAATCCCCGCCTCTACTTTCTGCACATCCTCGGCCGACATGGCTTGCTGTGCCTGTTGCAATAGGGATTGAATCAATGGTTCAAGTTCGGGGTATGGACAAGCACCCTTTTGCGCAAAGGCGTCGAGCAGCCGCAGGCTCAGTGCTTGCCACCCTTCGGATTGCACCGGTTTCTCAACCTGGGGTGCCTCATCTGCAGCGACTTCGATGGGACGCGACGTTCTGACCGCCTCTTCCCAGCGCTCAATCATTCCATTTAGGTTTTCATTCAGGCCTTCTGCATCATGCGCGTAGCGCCGCAGCATCGAACTGAGCATTTCTCGCTTACGCACAGGGGAAAATCCGGCATTGCGGATATCCCATTGCCGAATTAATGCCTCAATCAGCCCAGACCACGGCACGAGTGCCGGCATTTGCCTGCCAATCAGGTGAAAGAAGCGCTCACGAAAGGTGTCGGGCGATATGGAAATCCCTTCAGCTATCAGCTGATTGATCACCTCTTGCGCGACTGCTTCCCGACTATGCCCACCATGCATGACTCACCTACTCAACCTGACGGTTTGATGTATCCAAGCCAGTATAGGAGGAGATCCGGGTACTCGCGCCTCACATCGGATATCTCACCCGATGATTCGCCGAATGGCATGTCTGACAGGCCCATATCCAGACTCGTAGATTCAGCGGAAATGCAAAAAGCCAGTCCGAAGACTGGCTTTTTAAACTTAACGCTGCTGATCCCCGAGGATCGCAGCAGATCAAGCGATCACTGAATTATTCAGCAACCACGGTGACCTTGATGTTGGCGAGCACGTCATGGTGCAGAGCAACCACGAGGTCGTATTCGCCGATGGTCTTGAACGGACCTTCCGGCAGACGGATTTCGGTCTTGGCAACAGCCACGCCCGAAGCAGCAGCAACAGCAGCAGCCAGATCGTGGTTGGTCACGGAACCGAACAGACGACCGTCAACGCCAGCCTTCTGAGCCACGGTCACGGTCAGGCCTTCCAGCTTTTCAGCACGGGCTTGAGCTTGAGCCAGGATGTCAGCTTGTTGCTTTTCCAGTTCAGCGCGACGAGCTTCGAAAGCCTTCAGATTGGCTTCAGTAGCACGCTTTGCCTTGCCTTGAGGGATCAGGAAGTTACGTGCGTAACCGTCCTTAACCTTAACGATGTCGCCCAGGGAACCCAGGTTAGCAACTTTTTCGAGCAGAATGATTTGCATAGTTAAATTCCTCCGCCCGACTTAGTGCAGGTCTGTGTAAGGCATCAGAGCCAGGAAACGAGCACGCTTGATCGCGGTGGACAGCTGGCGTTGATAGCGAGCCTTGGTACCGGTGATACGTGCCGGGATGATACGACCGTTTTCGCTGATGAAATCCTTCAGCAGGTTGACATCCTTGTAATCAACTTCCTTGATGCCTTCAGCGGTAAAGCGGCAGAATTTCCGACGCTTGAACAAATGACGGGACATAATGACCTCTCGATTCAGAATTCGTGATGTGCAAGCTCAGGATCGATTTTCCAGTCCGTGACATGCAGGACCAGGCTGGCGGGATGTCGCCGGCTGCGAGCAGCCATGAATCCCTTCACGATCAGGGTCGTCCCTTCGGAGACCTTCGTGAGTGCCACGGCGTGTTCGCCGATTGCCTGACAGATGAATTCGCATTGCACCTGTCGTTTGAATCCTGATTCTGTCTGTTCCGACTCATGAAAGAGTCTGAACTCGTAGACCGGAATGCCTGCCGGGGTATAGCGCAGATCGGAGAATTCTCCGGCTTTGCCGCTTGCTACCACCGTATTGCGGGCACTCAAGCTGTTCTCACACAAAAAGTTTTACACCAGGCGTTACACGCCCAATGGGCTTAAGCAGCCTCGCGACCTTCAGCGGCCGGAGTCAGCGACTTGGACTTCTCTTCCTTCATCATCGGTGACGGTTCGGTCACTGCACGATCAGCCTTGATCGTCAGGTGACGCAGAACTGCATCGTTGAACTTGAAGGCGTGTTCGAGTTCGTCCAGGGTGCCCTGGGAGATTTCCACGTTCATCAGAACGTAGTGAGCCTTGTGGATCTTCTGGATCGGGTAAGCCAGTTGACGACGGCCCCAGTCTTCCAGGCGGTGAATGTTACCGCTCTGGCTGGTAATCATCGACTTGTAACGCTCGATCATGGCGGGCACTTGCTCGCTTTGATCGGGATGCACGATGAACACGATTTCATAGTGTCGCATGTGATCTCCTTCTGGATCATTAAGCCTCCCGCCATGCGAGCGGTGAGGCAAGGGTGAAAAGTCCAGCATCATACCGGACTTTGTTTATAGATGACAAGGGATTATCAGCGGGACGAATGAATCAGGCAGATGCCGGTCCGCTGCGCAGGGTCATGCCGTCGTATCCGACTTCGATACCGGCAGGTAATCGTGCAGACAGCGCCTCGTACTCCAGCTCGTGTGTCATATGGAAGAAGACAGTACGTTTTGCGCCGATGCGCTGCGCGGCCGCAATCGACTGCTCCACCCCGAAATGGGTGAAATGCGGTTCGTTGCGCAGGCAGTCCAGCATCAGGATATCCAGTCCTTCGAGAAGCGGTAAACTGGACTCGGGAATCTCGGATACATCGGTCAGATAAGCCACATTTCCGATTCGATAGCCCAGAATAGGCCACTTCCCGTGCATGACCGGCACCGGAATGATGTCTACGCCGTTAAAGGTAAACGGTCCCTCTACCGTGTTCAGTTCCAGCACGGGCTTATCCCAGTGCGGGCCGGGTGGAAGGATGGTGTAATAGAATCGCTTGGCGATATCTTCCATCATGAAGGCATTGCCAAATACCGGAATCCCGGCGCGACGCACATAGCAAAAGGCGCGCAGATCATCGATGCCATTCAGGTGATCGGCGTGCGGGTGCGTATACAGCACGGCATCCACACTGGTCAGCCCCTCGCGCAAAGATTGCTGGCGCAGATCGGGGCCTGTATCAATCAGGAACGTCAGTCCGTTCACCCGCAATACGGTGGATGAGCGCGTGCGGACATTTCGCGGATTAGTCGACGTACAGGTAGGGCAATGACAGCCAATGGCGGGTGACCCGCCACTCGATCCCACTCCCAGCATCAGTACGTCTACGGCGGTCATGCCAGCCTGCCTTCCAGCTTGAACAGGCGCACAAAGTTAGCTGTCGTTGCAGCAGCCACTTCGGTCACCGGAATGCCGCGCAAGTCAGCAATACACTCAGCCACATGCTTGACCAGCGCCGGATGGTTGAGCTTGCCTCGGAACGGAACAGGTGCCAGATAGGGCGAATCCGTCTCAATCAGCAGGCGATCAAGGGGAACCATGGTCGCCACTTCGCGCACCTGCTTGGCATTCTTGAAGGTGACAATGCCAGACATGGAAATGTGAAAGTTCAAATCCAGTGCGGCCTCGGCGACTTCACGGGTCTCGGTGAAGCAATGCATCACACCGCCCACTTCATCCGCTCCCTCTTCTTTCATGATGCGCAGCGTGTCCTCAGCGGCATTGCGGGTATGAATGATCAGTGGCTTGCTGCACTGGCGCGCGGCGCGGATATGGGTACGAAAGCGTTCGCGCTGCCATTCGAGATCACCCGTCAGCCGGTAGTAATCCAGACCGGTTTCGCCAATGGCGATGACTTTAGGATGTTGCGCCATCTCGCACAACTGGTCGACGCTGGCCTCTGCCTCATCCTCATAATCAGGATGTACGCCGACTGACGCCCAGATTTCCGGGAAACGCTCGGCCAGTGCAACCACATTTGGCCATTTTGGCAGATTGACTGATACGCAAAGCGCATGCGTCACCCTGTTTGCCTGCATGTTCAGGCGAAGGTCGTCGATTTGCTCAACCAGCTCCGGGAAATCAATATGGCAGTGCGAATCAATAAACATGGCGGCACACAAACTCAATGCATACAAAGGCGCAACGATACACCAAGTTGCGCCTTTCCGGGCACAAGGCAACCGCCCTATTTGGCGGGTGAAGGCTCGATATTAAAGACATAGGCACGACCCTGCGGCAGTAGCGGCGAGGGGTCTCCCTTCACCCATGCCTCATGCCCGGCCAAAAAGAAGGGTGACAGAGGGTTGCCGCTCTGTCCGCCCGGCATATGGAATATGGCATGTTCTTCGTGACCGGGACTGATCACCAGCCGTTCTGACGCACCAAAATCACTACCCACCACGCGAGGCACGTTTTTATCCCCGGCCAGTTCATCTGCGGGCGTAGCCAGTAGCCATTTCATCCACGGCATAAATCTTACAAACGGATGGGCAATTTCACTGCGATTGGCCTGCCCCCAGGTGGCGAGCTTAAGCTGCTTATGTTCCTTGAGCAGCGTGTCCAGCACCCGATCTAGCTGGGCAAGCTGGAATTGCTGCCAGTCCTGATAGCCAAGGGGTAACCATGCCTCAGGCGTTTTATCAAGCAAGGTTTCCGCCACCACTTCCCAGCGCGGATTGGCAAGGTTGTAACGCAAATCCGGATCAACCTTGCGCAACTCTTCATCCAGTCGGCCAAACATGCCCTGATAAATTGAGTCCCGCCAGGCACGAACAATATGATATCCGGCATCGCTTGGCGCCGCCCGTCCCGTCCAACTAGCAACCAGCTCACGCGCTTCACGACGCATTGGCTTGCCTCGCAAACTATCCGCATCCAGCAAGGCAATCAGCCGATCGTGCCAGCCATTCAGTAGCAAGGCACGATCATCCAGCTGAACATTCAATAGATCGCGCTCTGTGACACGATGCAAGCTGGTGAGATCATCGCGAATCTGGCGCGATCGGGCACCCAAATCAGCGCCACCATCCCCGATCAGTGCATATTGATCTCCTGCCAGCTGTCGGCTGTTTGCCGTCCACAACTGGCCGGCAGGTGGATCAAGCAATTGCGGATACGCCGTCGGCGCAAGATAGCCTTCCCATCCCAGATGTGGCGTATCGACAGCCAGAGGCACCGTATTGCGCTCGCCCCACACTACCCGTTTAGGCATAGGGCCGGCAATGGTCCAGCCAATATGACCCGACTGATCTGCTACCAGCAAGTTTTGTGCAGGAATGCCCGATCGCTGCCCCACAGCCAGCGCTTCCTCTGCGGTGCGAACATGTTCCATCCCCATCAGGCCGAGATTGACTGCTCTACCGGCGTCATGAGCCACCCAGCGCATAGCGAAACTTTCGCCCCCCACCACCCGAACAGGACCATAGCGACTTTCCAGAACCGTGAGCGTTTCGGCATTGCCATGATTAACCTCTATGACCTCCTTATGAGGAACCAGCTGCTCCCATTCCTTCTGCCCACGGTAGCGAAGATGATCTTCCGGGTGACGTTCCAGCCTGACAAGATCAAGCCAGTCTCCGTAACTATTTGTGAACCCCCACGCCACACGGCCATTACTGCCGGCAACAATAGCGGGTGCACCCGGAAGACTGACGCCACTGATCTGGGCAACTTCATGAGCACGCTCCTGCCAACGCAACACAGCCCGATACCAGGTATTGGGCAATCGAATGCCCAGATGCATATCATCAGCGAGAATGGCCGAGCCACTGAGGCTTCGCTTGCCCGATACAGCAAAATTATTACTACCAGGGAAATTTTCCTGCAGGGGCTTAAGCCCGGCCTGCGTCGTCGCGCCACGCCACCAGAGTGGCGCCGATTGCGGTATCACATGCCCCGGTGCTTGAATGCTTTCATCTATAGGGGCGTCCCACTTGCTTGACTCAGGCAAAAGAAATTCCAGCTGAGCATCATTGCAATTCTCAACCAGCCAGCCGCGTGATAACTCACGATCAGCCTGATGTCCCTGCAGTTCAAAATACATGGTGTAAATCACCAGTAACGAATCTTCAGGCAACCACGGCTTAGGCGAATTGCGTAAAAGCCAATATTCGAAGGGGCGTCCCTTTAGTGCGGATAACCCTGCATTCACTCCGTCAGCATAGTGCTGAAGTAAGGCCTTTTCCTGAGCCGGCAGACCCAGCCACGCCTGATGCGCACGCGCACGGAGTCGGTGCAGGCGATGCTCTCGATCAACTGGCAGCGCCGCCGCACCAATCAATGCGGATATTTCACCTGCAGCATTTCGGCGCAGCAAGTCCATTTGAAAGTAGCGATCGCTCGCATGTGCATACCCGAGCGCCCAGGCCGCATCAGCCCGATTTCCGGCCTCAACAGTAACGATGCCCAACCTGTCACGCACGATACGCAACGGAGCACTGACTTGCGCAGACTTTATCGTTCCATCAATTGCAGGCAAGCTTGCATGCAGCGCCGCCCAAAACAGTGCCGCAAGAATCAATGTCAGCACTAGACACAAACCAACCACGCCAAGCGCTACGCGCCTAAGCTTGTACATGACGACTCCTGAAATGACACAACAAAATGCCCGGCCGAGCCGGGCGATTCATGCTTTGCACTGACCCGCAAAATCGATATGACTTACATGGTATGGGTCGCGCGACTACGTTCGAGCGCACCGCCAAGAATGCCTTCTATTCTGTCACGCGCCTGCTTGCCTGCCTCATTCGCTGCAAACTGTACGCCAATACCTTGCGTGCGATTACCGTGTGATCCGGCAGGTGTTACCCATACTACATGTCCCGATACAGCGATCCGATTGGGATCACTCATGAGTTGCAATAGCATGAAGACTTCATCGCCGATTGCATAAGCCTTAGCCGTAGGGATAAACACGCCACCGCCCACAATAAACGGCATGTAGGAGGCGTATAGCGCAGCCTTTTCTTTGATACTCAATGACAGGACACCGCCTGGGCGGGGGGCTGAGCGTGCCAAATCTGACATTAACAATGTTTCCTATCGTGTCGCTGAACGGGCCATTTGCTGATAAGCCATCAGCAACTGCTCGAATACCAACCGTGCATTAAGGGGATGCCCCGCAAGACGAGTCGCATCAAGCAGCGTGTCGTGGAATCGCATGACCTTGACTGGATCCAGTGCCGCAGAAAGTGCGCGCAAACTGGCGTCATGATCAGGATGATAACGGATTGAGCCCGTCAGCCTCAAACTAGATAAATCATATACCCAGCGCGCAAGCCAATCCGCAACACGCGCAGGCTCAACTTTATCTTTGTCTAGCCGCTCTGCGAGCGCCAGAGGGTCGAGTTTGCGCACGTCCAGCAAATGTCCGAGAAATGCGTCCCGAGCAGCATGTCGCGCCGGATCGGCACTTTCAAGTGCAAGCAATGGCGCACCACCAGCTTCAGCGAGATAGGCCGCGGCTCGCTCCAAGCCTTGATCTGCCAGCCATTGCTCAGCCTCGGCAAATACAGGCTTACTTAACGGGAAGCGCCGACAACGGCTGCGAATAGTAGGCAACAAGCGTTGCCAATGGCTGCTCACCAGAATAAACATGGCGCCCTCTGGTGGCTCCTCAAGCGTCTTGAGCAAGGCATTTGCACTCGCCACATTCAACGCATCCGCAGGATGAACGAGTGTGACCCGCTTGCCGCCTCGATGTGCTGTTAGGTTCACGAATTGCGCGAGGTCACGAACCTGCTCGACGGTGATATGGGTAGCGGCCTTTTTCTTGAGTTTGCCATCTTCCTCGCCCTCCTCCGCTGGAGTAGGCGTAAGTTCACGAAAATCGGGGTGATGCCCCGCCAGAAACCAATGGCATGCATCGCATTGGCCGCAGGGTTGCACTTCCTTCGATTCGCACAGCAACGATTGGGCAAGGTGCCGTGCAAAGGCCAGCTTGCCAATTCCTGCCTCTCCGGTAATCAACAGCGCATGATGCATTCGACCCGATTGAGCCATTAATGCCTGCCACGCCTCTTCATGCCAGCGATGTAGCAAAGAAACCTCCAACATCCGCCCAACGCCAAACCCGAACTGATCGGCGCATCAAGTCTTTTAACACGACCTTACTCAGATCATCCTCTGCAAAACCTGCATTTTGACCGCTTTTCCTACGGAAAAAAACAAATAAATACCGAGTTCAGCCGCTTTGACCTCTGTTTCCAAGACATATAGGTAGCATGAATGAATGCCGCCTATCCTGTTTCTCGCAGGCAAATGAAGACGCCCGCCATCTTCCAGTCGCCTGGAACCAGCTCATTGCAATTCGGCCTTCATGAGACGAGGTGGTCTAGCGCAGCAAATAATGATTACATTTGAATCGATGCGCGAGCGCCCCCGTATCCGAGAGGTTTTGCAAACAGCTATATATTCTTGCCTCAACAGCATTCTGCTGTGGTAATCTCGACAGCCCATATAAGCCCATATGCATCCAAGCACACCACAAAAAATTGCGCGTGCAGAAGCAATGGTAGGCATTTATTACCAAATAAAATCAAGAGGTTGCGCAGACCATGCTTTTGATGATCGATAACTTCGACTCATTTACCTACAATCTGGTTCAATATTTCGGCGAGCTTGGGCAGCAGGTTGAGGTATATCGCAACAACGAGATTACCCTTGAAGAAATCGAGGCCAAATCTCCACAGTATTTGGTCATTTCTCCGGGTCCCTGTACGCCAAATGAAGCGGGCATCTCTGTACCGGCCATTCACCACTTCGCGGGCAAGTTGCCGATCTTAGGGGTGTGCCTTGGACATCAGTCCATAGGGCAGGCATTTGGCGGAAAAATTGTTCATGCCAAAACCTTGATGCACGGTAAAACGTCGCCCGTATTTCACACCAATACGAGTGTGTTCAAGGATCTCCCCTCCCCCTTTACGGCTACGCGCTATCACTCCCTTGCCATTGAACGGGAAACCTGCCCCGAATGCCTTGAGATTACAGCGTGGACTGAGGATGGCGAAATTATGGGTGTTCGGCACAAAACATTGCCGATTGAAGGTGTTCAGTTTCATCCTGAAGCCATTCTGACTCAGCACGGCCACGCCATGCTCGATAACTTCCTCAAAGCACATGCCTGAGATAAGCAGATGATTACGCCCCAGACCGCGCTCAATCGATTGATTGACGGTAACGAACTGTTCTACGACGAAATGCTTCAGGTGATGCGCCAGATCATGACTGGCGAAATGACCCCGGTGCAAACTGCCGCCATCCTCATCGGACTGCGCGTGAAGGTGGAAACGGTGTCAGAAATTGCTGCCGCAGCCACAGTGATGCGTGAATTGTCTACCAAGGTGGCCGTTAAGCGTCGTGAGCATTTGGTGGATACCTGCGGGACGGGTGGCGACGGCATGCACACCTTTAATATTTCCACTACCGCTGCCTTTGTGGCATCCGCAGCCGGGGCGCGCGTAGCCAAGCATGGCAACCGCAGCGTCTCATCATCCAGCGGATCTGCCGATGTCTTGGAAGCACTGGGTGTTAACCTCAATCTAACGCCGGAACAGGTGGGTGCCTGTATCGACGAAATTGGTGTTGGGTTCATGTTTGCGCCAGCACACCACAATCTAATGAAGAATGTCGCGCCGATTCGTCGCGAACTTGGCGTCAGAACAATTTTTAATATTCTGGGTCCACTCACCAATCCGGCAGCGGCGGACTCTCAGGTTCTGGGCGTTTTCCATCCGGATCTGGTTGGCATTCAAGCGCATGTACTCAAGCAGCTTGGAAGCAAGCATGTGCTTGTAGTGAACGGCAAGGACGGTCTTGATGAGATCAGCCTCACTGCACCAACGCTGGTCGCCGAACTGAAAGAAGGGTCGATTCACGAATACGAAATTGATCCCAGAGACTATGGTTTCTCCCTATGCGACAAAGCAGCATTGTTTGCTGGCAACCCAGATCAGAGCAGGCATAAGGTGACTCAAGTCCTCGCAAATGAGCCGGGCCCCTGTCGGGATATTGTCATTCTGAACGCAGCCGCAGCACTTTATGCTGCGGACGTTGTGCCCGACCTTGCGGCTGGCCTTGCCGCCGCCGAGCAGGCGATTAGCAGCGGTGCAGCGCAAAAAAAGTTAACCGATTTAGTTGAAAAATCGCGTAGCTACCTCATCTAATCGTTGCACATTTCACCGGATACTCTGTCATAAGCATGAGCGATATTCTCAAACGCATTCTGGCAACTAAATTTGAAGAAGTAGCCGCAGGGCAAGCCCTTATCTCACTGTCGCGCATGCGTTGCCTTGCAGAACAAGGTGAGGTGATTCGCCCATTTGCTCAGGCCATGATTGAGCGGATCAACGCCCAACAAAATGCCGTGATCGCAGAAATTAAGAAGGCAAGCCCTTCAAAAGGGATATTGCGGGAACATTTTGATCCGGCTGACATTGCTAGAGATTACGAGCGTCACGGTGCAGCCTGTCTGTCCATCCTGACAGATCAGCAATACTTTCAAGGACATACAGATTATCTGAAGGCCGCTCGCGCTGCCTGCTCATTGCCGGTTTTACGCAAAGATTTCATTGTCGACGAATATCAGATTTACGAAGCCCGAGCGATGGGAGCTGATTGCATTTTGCTGATTGTATCCGCATTGGATCTCCCGCAAATGCGTGCCTTTGAACAATTGGCTCAATCACTCGGCATGTCAGTTCTGGTCGAGTCGCACGATGCAGCCGAACTTGAACTTGCGCTGCAATTGAATACGCCCCTGATCGGTATCAATAATCGTAATTTGCGTACATTCGATGTCTCGCTTGAAACGACAATATCACTCTTATCCATGATTCCAAAGGATAAAATTGTTATCACCGAGTCTGGCATTCTGAATGAGTCGGACGTATTTCGAATGCGGGATCACGATGTCTATGGTTTCCTGGTTGGAGAAGCATTTATGCGTCAACCTTCACCAGGTACAACGCTCGGTCAACTGTTCAAATTCAGCGCGTAAATTCTTCCACTTGCATTTGCAACCGTTATTGGTAAAAATGTTGCGCAAATGCATAGAGTAGAAGGTATTGCTACAGTACCGTTGCGCAAAAGATGCTTAAGAAGCAACTCATACCTGCCCTCATACAACTTTCTAATGTTTCTGTAACATGGTTGCGATATAAAAGCGTATGAGGCCCCTAGGGTATCGTCACTTCTGCCACAACTTAACCAAGGCAGAATCCGATTTCACAACAAGACTGGAGTCAAATTCCATGAAGAAGCACCTGATTGCTGTCGCCGTTCTCGGCGCGCTGGCTGCCCCGGCCTTCGCAGCTGACAACACCGTCACCCTGTACGGCCACATTGATGCTGGCGTCGAAGCTTTCGACAACGGCGCGATCACCACCACCCGCGTGGAAAGCTACAAGAGCCGCTTCGGCATCAAGGGCACCGAAGAACTGGGTGATGGCCTGAAGGCTCTGTTCCAAGTCGAACAGCAAGTTGACGTCGACCAAGGTGGCAACACTCTGGGCACCCGCAACACATTCGTGGGTCTGGGTGGCGACTTTGGTACCGTGTTGCTGGGTCGTTACGACACCCCGTTCAAGGTTGTCGGTGGCTCCCTGGATGTGAGCGGTAACAACAACGCCAACATCTCGGAAAACTTCGTGAACAACGGTGGCGGCGCTCTGACTCAAGGTCTGACCGCAGCTCAAGCTAACTTCCACACCCGCTATACCAGCTCGGTTCAATACTGGTCGCCGGTCATGAGCGGCTTCCAGTTCAAGGCAGCTTTCGCTCCTGATGAAGCCAAGTCCAACACCAAGAACGCCCGTCAACTGAGCCTGGCTGGTGAGTACAACGCCAACGGCCTGTACGCTGGTCTGGGTTACGAAACACGTCCGGATTCACTGGTTGCCGGTGCTGGCGTGCAAGGTATCAAGGGTGCCGTTGGTTACACCATCGACAGCACAACTGTTGGCGTGATCTACTCCAAGTTCGATACCGATGGCTACGCAACCACCGCCGCTACCAAGCGTCGCGTGATGGCCTTCACCGTGGCTCAAAAGCTGTCTGACTCCCTGAATCTGCGTGCAGCATTTGTTCGTGCAAACGAAACTGCAGACAACAAGGACGACGGCGCACGTGGCCTGTCCGCTGAGCTGGCATACAACCTGACCAAGCGTACTGCTCTGTTTGCGTACTACACCCGCATTCAGAACGGCGCAGCAGGCAAGTACACCTTCCTGGAATCCAAGTCCGACCTGGCACTGGATCCGAAGACAGCAAAGGCAATGGGCGGCCTGACACCGAGCATCTTCTCGGTTGGCGTTCGTCACGACTTCTAATATCTGAATCTGCCTAGCGCAGGTTTCGATACGTAGATATCAACGGGTGAGTCCTCGACTCGCCCGTTTTTCTTTATACTGCGAATCTCCTTTCTCGACTCTCTACGTGCCTGCAAATGCATGCATTGAATGCACACCACATGCCCCACTTTTCCATCAGACTGGCACTGGCCAGCATCGCGGCTATCACCCTATTTGGTTGTGCCACCCGCAGCCCAATGACTGACATCCCCGAACCCGTGCCACCCCCAGTCAAGCCGCAACCAGTGACTGCCCAATACGAAGCCCAGGCGTGGAGTTCATTGCCCGGCTGGACTGGCAGTGGACTGCTGGCAGCATGGCCCGCCTGGCTAGAGTCGTGCAAAGTACTGGAGAAGCAAAGTGCCTGGACACAGGCCTGTCGTGATGCGAAGGCGCTGAGCCCCAAGACAGAGCTGGATGTGCGGAGCTATTTCGAGGCAAATTTTAAGCCATGGCAGATCAGCTCAAGCGAACCGAGCGGCACAAAAGGGTTGATCACTGGATACTACGAACCGATGCTGACGGGCAGCAGGTCAAATAGTAAAGGCCGCTTTCCACTGTATGCCGTACCCGATGATCTCCTGACCATTGATCTTGGCAATCTATACCCTGACCTCAAAAATATGCGCTTGCGGGGCAGACTTGTCGGGAATAAGGTTGTACCTTACTGGAGTCGTGCGGATATCGAGGAAGGTAAAGCACCACTGAACAGCAAGGTACTGGCTTGGATAGACGACCCTGTTGAGTTGTTCTTTCTACAGATACAGGGCTCCGGACGCATCAAGCTGGAAGATGGCAAGATGCTGCGCGTGGGTTATGCCGATCAAAATGGACATCCATACAAATCCATCGGCAAATGGCTGATTGAGCAAGGGGAATTAAAAGCATCCGAGGCGTCCATGCAGGGCATTCAGGCATGGGCAAGCTCACATCCGGAACGCCTGAAGGAGCTCCTGAATACCAACCCCAGCTATGTATTTTTCCGTGAGCTTCCCAAGCAAACCGGGGGGCCGCTGGGTGCACTTGGGGTGCCGCTCACCGATGCAGTCAGCGTAGCTGTCGATCGTCGCTACGTGCCACTGGGTGCGCCCTTGTTTTTGTCATCAACCTGGCCCAATGACGATAGCCGTCCATTGCAGCGCATGGTGATCGCACAGGATACCGGCGGCGCCATTCGTGGTCCGGTCAGATTGGATTATTTTTGGGGATTCGGACCAGAAGCAGGGTTGCTAGCCGGCAGAATGAAGCAGAAGGGCGAAGTATGGATGATTTGGCCAAACAATGCGCCGCCGCCCAGTAGTAGCGCTATTAACCCTTAATATCAGACATCTTTCCCTGAGCTTCAGCGCGGGCGGCTTTAGTGGCTGCTCGCCTGTCCGCAAAAAAGCGTCGCAACTGCGATGCAGCCTCCTCCTGGAGAACCCCCCCTACAACACGGGTGTGATGATTTAGGGTAGGCAGGTCAAACAGGTTTAAGACGCTTCCGGCGACGCCCGTTTTGGGGTCGGGCGCAGCAAATACGAGGCGCTCCAGACGCGCATGCATAATGGCGCCTGCACACATCGCGCAAGGCTCCAGGGTGACATATAGCTCGCAACCCGGCATACGGTAATTCTGCAGTATCTGCCCTGCGCTGCGGAGCGCCCGCATTTCGGCGTGCGCGGACGGGTCATTCATCAGAATCGGGGCGTTGGAGCCGGTTGCAATCACCGCATTTTGATAGACCAGCACTGCCCCGACAGGCACTTCGCCATTTGCGCGGGCAATGTCTGCCTGCTCCAGCGCGAGTTTCATAAACCAGATATCGCGCTGATGTTCGTCAAGCGGGATGCTCATCGCTCACCCAGAACAGGCGCAAGCATCTCGGCGGCATGCTGGCGGACGGTGTGAGTGATTTCGGAACCGCCCAGCATCCGGGCGATCTCTTCAATTCTCGCCTGCTGATTCAGCGCGTCAATATGACTTGATACGCCCTGCTCATTCATCTGCTTGCGAACCTGAAACTGATGGGTCGCGCAGGCTGCAACCTGAGGCAGATGTGTAATGCACAGCACCTGATGGCGCGCACCAAGACGAGCCAGCAACTGACCGACCGTTTCTGCTACACGTCCACCAATACCGACATCGACCTCATCAAAAACTAGGGTAGGCACATGCGCACTCTGGCTGGCAACTACCTGAAGTGCCAGGCTGATGCGCGACAGCTCCCCGCCGGATGCAACTTTGGCTAATGAACGGGCTTCAGCGGCAGCGTGCGGAGCTACGCGGAATTCAATGGCCTCGAGTCCATGCTGGGTTGGCTCATCCTGCAGAAGCAGTGTGGTCTCGAAGCGGCTACCTGCCATTGCCATTTGCTGCATTTCGGTCGACACCAGCGTGGAGAGCTGATGGGCACCGGCATGCCGCAATGCCGAAACGCGCTTTGCAATGTCAAGCCATTGCTGCTTCGCAAGCACAACCGCATGCTCAAGTGCATCAAGATCAGCGCCGCGATCAAGCGCCTCCAGTTGATGTTGCCAGCTCTCGAGGCTTTCCGGCAGCTCCTCCACCTTTAGTCGATATTTACGCGCCATCCTGTATAGATCATCCATGCGACGATCTAGCTCGGAAAGCCGCTCCGGATCTAACTCCACCCTGCCCGCGTAGCGACGCAGCGCGTGGATAGCTTCATCCAGATTTGCGTCCACCGCCTGCAGATAATCATGAATCTCACCTAGCTGTGGATCATGGGCAAGCAGGTCGGTAATGGTAGCAAGGACAGTTCCCAGTCTGCCCGACAGGTTTTCCTCACCATCGATCAGTGCATCCAGACTACTCTGCGTGCCTGCGAGCAAACTCTGTGCATGACTCAACCTTGCATGCTCTTGCTGCAGTGCTTCCCATTCACCTAACTGAGGTGAAAGCGCGCGAACTTCACCAATTTGCCAGAGCAATCGTTCGCGCTCGCTTGCCATGGATTCCGCGTTTGCACGAGCGGCGGCAACGGCTTCCAGCGCATGTTTCCAAGCTTGCCATGCCTGACGCATGGCTCGGGTCAGTTGGCTTGCGCCACAGTACGCGTCAAGCAGTTCACGCTGTGCGTCCGGGCGCACTAGACGCTGGTGTGCATGCTGACCATGAATATCAACGAGATATTCACCAATCTGCTTCAGTTGTGCAGTTGTAGCGGCATGACCATTGACCCAGGCTCTTGATCGCCCACCGGCATCAATCGTCCGGCGCAACAGGCATAAATCAGCATCCCCTTCGAGACCGGCCTCTGCCAGCAGCGCATGTAGTGCATCGTCCTCGGCTATGCCAAACTCGGCTGCGAGTTCGGCCTTTTCCGCGCCGTGCCTAACCACGCCTGCATCGGCACGATCGCCCAGCAATAGTCCAAGCGCATCAATCAGAATGGATTTGCCCGCCCCGGTTTCACCGGTTAGAACCGAGAAGCCAGTAGCAAAATGGAGTTCAATTGAATCGACAATGACAAAATCACGCAGACGCAGCGTCAACAGCATGGTTGTCCCGTTTTCTAAGAAACTGGTTACGAAGAGTTATTCAAGACACACAGCGACAGATGATACATCTGCCGACAGCGTTAAACTGGCGCGGCCAACACTTAAATCAGGCGTTCGCCCCAGTGAAGCTTTTGTCGCAGCATGTCGTAGTAGTTGTATCCGACGGGATGCAGTATCCGCAGAGAGTTCCGGTAGCGTTTGATGGTAATACGATCCATCTCCCGCAGATCGAAGTGGGATTGTCCGTCAAAGTGGACTTTAGTTTCCTGCCCCCGCAACAACATGAATTCTACCGTAGCACTATCGGAAACGGCGATAGGCCGGGCGCTCATGGTTTGCGGACAAATGGGCACCAGTGAAATAGCCGGGACAGTTGGGTGCAGAATTGGCCCGCCAGATGCAAGCGAGTATGCGGTTGAACCTGTGGGCGTGGTGACAATCAAGCCATCGGATCGCTGGCTATACACAAACTGGTCATCAATGAAAATCTCGAACTCGATCATCGACCCGAGCGATCCACGGCTAAACACCACATCGTTGAAGGCCAGCGCGCCGTGGATTTCACGATCGTCGCGAATGACTCTCGCCTGCAGCAGGAAGCGCTCTTCCGGCACAAAGTCACCACCCAGCATTCTAGGAATGACATGCTCGATGTCATCAATCGGGATATCGGTCATGAATCCCAATCGACCAATATTGATACCCACAAGTGGAATGCGATAAGGTGCCAATAAGCGGGCAACGGATAGCATCGTGCCGTCGCCGCCGAGTACGATCACTAGATCGGCAATTTTGCCGATATTCTCGCGGGCAACGATCTCAACGCCGGGAATGGCATATTCTTCCGCTGTCGCTGCATCAAGCAGCACAGACATGCAATCGCGCTGGAGTAAGGCGACCAAGGAGCGGAGAGGCGCATGAATGCGCTGGCTATTGGCTCGAGCAACCAGCGCGACTTTCTTGAATAGCATAGTCATACGCCAATGTAACCAAGGGCAGCCAGAATCTCAAGGCCGCCCTCACAAAATTAACCGCTGGTATTAGCGATCGTAGATTGGAAACACAAAGTAACGCTGAGCAATGGTCTTGTATTCGCCCGACTCGTAGACCTCTTTCAAGGCCTTGTTCAGCTTTTCGCGCAACTCGGTGTTGCCCAGCTTGACTGCAATACCCAGCCCATCGCCCAGGTACTTGTGATCAACCAGCGGTGCACCAATCAGATTGAATCCCTTTTCGCCGCCGCCACGCTGAATGAAGTTATAGTAAGCCACCACACCATCATCCAGTACCGCATCCAGTTCCCCCGCCGCCAGCGCAGCATACATCTTCTGTCCATCGGCATAGCGCACAATGGTGCTACCCTTTTCATAGCGGGCGGTCAGATAGCGATCGTAGGTGGTATCCTGTGTCACGCCAATCTTCATTTTTTCCAAGTGGCGGGGTTCAATCCGCACGTAAGGGAAACGTCGTTCCTTGCCAATAAAGTGTGCGGGCGGCAAGGCATAGGGATCAGTGAAGTCCACCTGCTTTTTGCGATCCTGAGTGATGGGCATGGAGGCCAGCACCACATCAGTCTTCTTGTCATTTAAAGCGGGTACAAGATCATTCCACCCGAAACGCTCGAACTTGCATTTCTCTTTCATGCGTTCGCACAGCGCATTGGCCAGATCAACATTGAAACCGCGGAGATTACCCTTGGCATCGACCTCTTCGAAAGGTGGAAACATGCCTTCCATTGCGATGCGTAACTCACTAGCCTGGCACCCTGCACTCAAGGCAAGACAAAACAAGACCGCCCAAATACGTTTCATCAACCATCTCCCTGAGTAAACCGAAACGAACCTGCTTTGTTTGCAGGATAATTGTGTATGCATATGTGTACCGTTATTACCACAATGAAACAAGTAAAAAACCACAGATCATCAAAAAGCGTGTCACTTCACCCACACTTTCCCACGAAATTCGCTTGTTCCCAGCGCATGAGCCGGTAGAATTGAAGCTATGCTGAATGAACGCGCTCAAATCCTTCTCAAAACGCTGATCGAGCATTACATTGCCGACGGCCAGCCGGTTGGATCACGCACACTCTCAAAGTTTTCGGGGCTGGATCTCTCTTCTGCTTCGATTCGAAATGTACTGGCCGATCTCGAAGATTTGGGATTTATCGCCAGCCCGCACACCTCTGCCGGCCGGATTCCGACGACACGGGGCTATCGTTTTTTTGTCGATTCGCTCCTGACGATCAAGCCACTCGCTCAGGTGGAAATTCGTGAGCTTAAGGATCAAATTCCGGCGCACAGTCCTTCGATTGCGGTCACCGCGGCGTCTCAGCTGCTATCGCAGTTAACCGAATTCGCAGGCGTCGTAATCTCGCCCCGCCGCGTACCATCCTTGATGCAAATCGAGTTTTTGCGCCTCAGCGAGCGCCGCATTCTGATGATACTGGTGACAGCAGATGGCGATGTGCAGAACCGTATCATTTTGACTGAGCGAGATTACACGCCAGCCCAGCTGATCGAAGCGAGTAATTATCTCAGCCAGCACTGTGCCGGAAAGTCCCTGGACATGTTGCGAACAGCTGTTTTAGGGGATCTTGAATCCTTGCAGACAGATATTGGTCAGCTCATGAGTGCGGCCATCAAGGCTGGTGGCAATCCGTTTGATGCGGGAGGCGAATCCGTAGTTATCGCGGGTGAAACCAATCTTTTACGTGTTGATGATTTTTCATCAAATGTAGACCGGCTACGCCAGCTCTTTTCGGTTTTCGAAGAGAAAACCGCCTTGCTGCAATTGCTTGATTCAGGGCAGCGGGCAGAAGGAATACAACTGTTCATTGGCCAAGAAGCTGGCATTCATCCACTGGATGAATGCTCCGTCGTCACCGCGCCCTATCAGGTCAATGGTCAGATTGTCGGCACACTCGGTGTTATCGGTCCGACCAGAATGGCCTACGAACGCGTGATCCCGATCGTTGATATCACGGCAAAACTACTTTCTTCCGCCTTGTCACATCAGCAAGGCTGATCCTAATCAGAAATTCAGCGAACCATGTCCCGACTTTTCACTCTAGCAAGCGCCCTGTTGATGGGCGCATGCGCAGTCCTGCCCGCCGGATTCTCCCCTGCCTGCGCAGAAGACACCCCTGCGGTCAGCAATGTCATTGGCGTCTCACAGGAGCAGTTTATTCAATCGCTCATTTCGCAAGATGGGTTTGATGAGGCATGGCTGAGGGCTGTGTTTGCATCGGTACACGAGCGGCTGGAAATCATCGACATTCTGGAACGCCCATCCACATCCCGTCCGTGGTATGTCTTCAGACCCGGCTTCGTGAATCCGGTCAGAATCCGCGCGGGCGTCCTGTTTTGGCGAGAACATGCTGATCTGATCGAAGCAATCAGCCGGCATTACCACGTCGATCCGGAATACATGGTCACGATCCTTGGCGTCGAAACCATGTGGGGCAAGCAGGCCGGGCGATACCGCGTGATGGATGTACTGACAACGCTCGCATTCAACTACCCGCGCCGCGCAGATTTTTTCCGGAAGGAACTGCGCGAATTCCTGCTGCTTGCACGAGAAGAAAGACGCGACCCGCTTAGCTTTCTCGGCTCGTATGCAGGCGCAATGGGTGCGCCGCAGTTTATGCCTTCAAGCGTAAGGGCGTACGCGCAAAGCTGGGGAACCGATAACTGGCGAAACGTATGGGATAACACGGCCGATATTCTAGCAAGCGTAGCAAACTATCTTGCTGTGCATGGCTGGCAACAAGGTGCGCCCGTGGTGATTCCGGCAAAGGTAGACGGCGACGGCTGGAAGACACTGGCGGAGGACAAGTTTAATCTACACTACCGAGTAAGTGATCTAGCAAAATTTAATGTTGTCCCAGATGCGCCACTGCAAGGCGATCCGCAGGCGGTCCTGGCGCCTCTGGAGCGGGAGCCTGGCACGTTCGACTATTGGCTGGGTCTGAATAATTTCTATGTAATTACCCGCTACAACCGAAGTACGCTATACGCGAAAGCCGTACAGGAACTCGCCGTCGCAATCCGCGCTGCCTGGGAAGATCCGAATTTGCTCCCGCCCGAGCCCGCAGGGAAGCACACGGGCAAATCTGCCGCCAAGGGCAAGCCTGTGAAGCATACGCCTGCTAAAAGGCGCGTTGCGCATCGTTAATCAAATCGACCATAAGCCGGATCGAGTCTAATCATGTCCGAAAATATCACCGAACTTCGCCAGTCATTGCAAAAGGCGCGTCAAGCGCTGTATGAGGATTATCACGACCCTGAACAGGCAGTGAACCTTCTGATGCAGACGTCAGCACTGGTTGATGGCTTTTTGCGTGATCGCTGGGCAGCAGCGGACATTCCGGAGAATATCCTGTTAATTGCTGTTGGCGGATACGGGCGTGGCCAACTGTTTCCGGCATCGGATATCGATTTGCTTTTCCTCTTGCCGGAAGACGCCTGTAAAGATACAACTTCTCGACTGGAGAGCCTGATCACCACCCTCTGGGATTGCGGCCTGGAAGTCGGCCATAGCGTGCGCACGCTGACGCATTGCCTTGAGGAAGCTGCGCAGGACATCACCGTCCAAACCACGCTGCTGGAAACACGCCTGCTAGCGGGTAATCACGCGCAATATCTCGACTTCGTAGTAGCGATCGACACTGCACTCGATCCTCAGCGTTTTTTCGATGCCAAGATTCTGGAGCAACAGCGCAGGCATGAGCGCCATCAGGGATCAATCAATACCCTTGAGCCCAATGTAAAGGAAGGCCCGGGTGGCTTACGTGATTTGCATCTGCTTTTGTGGCTTGCCCGTGCCTGCAAGCAGGGCAGCAGCTGGAAAGAGATGCATCAGGCGGGCTTACTGACCGGTCAGGAGATGCGCAAGTTGGTGCGTGCTGAACGCATGCTGTGCTCCTTCCGGATCGCCCTGCACCTCACGGCCAAACGTCGCGAAGACCGCATTCTGTTCGACTATCAAAATGCCCTAGCCCAGCGTTTTGGCTACAGCGATATCGCAGGCCGGCGTGCCAGCGAGCAGTTGATGGAAGTGTTCTATTTATCGGCTCGGATCATTGTACAGTTGCAACCCATCTTGATTCAGGCGTTTCGGCGCTGCCTGTGGGGCGACATGCTGGAGCCGTCCACGCCAATCAACGAGCATTTTCATGCGCGGGGCGAGCTGCTGGAGATCAACGATCCCGAGCTGTATGAACGTCATCCCTCTGCCATTCTGGAAACGTTTCTCGTCCTGCAAAGGCATCCTCAACTCACTGGCGTCGGGGCCGATACCTTGCGCGCCATGTGGCATGCCCGGCCACGGATAAATGGGCAGTTCCGTAAGGATCCAGTGAACAAAGCATTATTTCTGGAGATTTTGCGCCAGCCCTCCGGCACCACGCGGGTGATGCGGCGCATGAATCGCTATGGCGTGCTGGGGCGCTATATTCCTGCGTTCGGCGAAATTGTGGGTCGAATGCAGCATGATCTATTCCACGTGTATACCGTGGATGAACACATCATGATGGTGCTGCGTAATCTGCGCCGGTTTGCAACACCCGCATTCAATCACGAATACCCGTTGTGCTCGCGCCTTATCGAGTCATTCGAACGTCCGGAAGTGCTCTACCTTGCGGCACTCTTCCATGATATCGGTAAAGGTCGCGGTGGAGACCATTCACAACTGGGTAAAGTGGATGCGCGTGAATTCTGTGAAGAGCATGCGCTCTTACCGGAAGACACTGCATTGGTAAGCTGGCTGGTTGAGCACCATTTGACTATGTCAGGTGTGGCACAGAAGCAGGATGTATACGACCCAGAGACCATTGCAAAGTTCGCGGCTCTAGTCGGTGATGAACGCCATCTAACGAGTCTCTATTTGCTCACCGTCGCGGATATTCGCGGCACCAGTCCAAAAGTGTGGAACAACTGGAAGGCCAAATTACTCGAAGACCTTTTTCAGGCTACTCGCCGCTATCTGCATGGTGGCGCGGCCAGTGCAGATAGCTGGCTGGACGAGCGTCAGGAGGAAGCATTGCGCCTGATGCGCTTGTACGGGCTTCGTGATGATGCACACAAGGCCTTCTGGCAGACGCTGGACGCAGTATATTTTCTACGCCATGAAGCACGGGAAATTGCGTGGCATGCGCGGGTGCTGTTCGGGCGATTCGGGCAGCCGGAGCCGATTGTGCGCGCGCGCGTTTCCGATACCGAAGAAGGCTTGCAAGTATTGGTGTATTCGCCGGATCAGCCAGAGTTGTTTGCGCGTATCTGCACCTTCTTTGAGCGCTCGGGCTACAGCATCTTCGATGCCAAAATCTACACCACGAAAAATAGCTACGCGCTGGACAGCTTTTACGTATTCATCCCGGAAGGGCGTGGCGAACACTATCGTGATCTGATTGGTTTTATCGAGTACGAACTGGCCAAACAGATCGGTGATGCAGCTCCCCTGCCCCCGCCCGCCTCGGGCCGACTCAGCCGCGTACTGAAGCATTTCCCGCTGCCGCCACAAGTCATGCTGCGTGCAGATGAACGTCACAAACTCTTTGTACTGTCATTGGTTGCAGGGGATCAGCCGGGGTTATTATCAAGGATTGCCCGTGTGCTATCGTCACACCACATCACCATCCACTCCGCCAAGATCACTACATTGGGTGATCGCGCCGAGGATACCTTTACTGTCTCCGGCCCGAATCTGGATGATCCGGCGGCACTGGCCAAGCTGGAAAATGCGCTGGAAGATGCGCTGCAGATTAATGCGCGGTAACTTTCCATGCAATGTTACAAAAATGGCCGCGATCAGTGCGGCCATTTTTTATGCATCTACAGACTCATCCTGTTCTGCTTCATCTTCTGTCAGATCCAGCACACTGGCCGGCAACTGTTTGGATGGCCTGACGCCAAGTTTGCGTACTTGCTCTGCCTGACGAATCAAATTACCACGGCCGCTTGCCAACTTGTTTCTAGCGGCCTCATAAGCTGTGCGCGTTTGATCCAGCCGTTGACCCACAGTTTCCAGATCGGTTACAAATCCCACGAATTTGTCGTATAGCTTGCCGCATTGCGCCGCAATCTCCTGGGCGTTGCGATTCTGATATTCCTGACGCCAGATATTGGCAATGGTACGCAAGGTCGCCAGCAAGGTGCTGGGGCTGACCAGCAATACATTGCGTGAAAATGCGTCGGCAAACAGCGAGGGATCTTCGGTCACCGACAGCATGAATGCAGGCTCAACCGGCAGAAACATCAGCACGAAGTCCAAGCCGCCTGCACCATGCAGCGTATGGTAGTGTTTGTCCCCTAGCTGCTTGACGTGATTCCGCACGGCAGCAAGATGGAGCTTGAGCGCATCGGCACGCTGTGCATCATCTTCCGCGCTGGCGTAACGCTCGTAGGCAACCAGCGTCATTTTGGAATCAACGATCAGATGCTTGCCTTCCGGCAGATTGATGATGACATCGGGACGATGCTGGCCGCCATCTTCACGCTCCATGCTGGCCTGCACCTCGTACTCCTGTCCCTTGCGCAAACCGGATGATTCCAGCACACGCTCAAGTACAATTTCGCCCCACGTACCCTGCGCTTTGTTATTTCCTTTCAGCGCTTGGGTCAGATTGACGGCGTCTTCACGCATCTGCAGGTTCAAATCGGCCAGTTTCTTGACCTCATTGGCGAGACTAAAGCGTTCCTTGGATTCCTTGTCATAGGTTTCCTCAACCTTCTGCTGGAATTCCTTGATGCGCTCCTGCAAAGGTGCGAGCAATCCACCCAGTTGCTGCTGATTCTGTTCCGTGAATTTCTTGGATTTCTCGTCAAGAATCTGGGTGGCAAGCTGGTGGAATTGCGCCCCCATTTGCTCGCGTGCATCGCGCAGCAAGGCTAGCTTTTCCTCGAACTGGCGCTGATCTGCATCACGCATCGCCTGCAACTCGGCATGCTGCGCTTTAAGCGAAGACAAGACCTGCTCAAGTTGATTGGCGCGCTGCGTAGTTTGCTGCAATTCACTATGCAGGCGGGTGAGTTGAGTGTCACGTGCGCTCGCTTCGCCATTCAGCGTACCCTGACGTTCCATCAGACGGGCACGTTCTTCCTGAACCTGCTTTAGTGCTTCCTCACGCAAGCGGAGTTGCGCACTCAACTCATCCAAACCTGCAAGCCGCGTCTCCAGTTCAGCCACTCGCTGGGCGCGCGCCAGCACTTGCTCTCGAAGAGACGTCGCTTCCCGCACCGAATCGGCCACGCGCTCACGCTCGTTGGCAAGGGACAACTCAAGATCCGCATGCATGCTTTGTGTAACGGCCAGATCACGCTCCAGCCGACTCACCCGCATTCGTCCAATGATCCAGCCGCCTAAAGTTCCAATCACCGCTAACGCCAGCCAAACTGCCATCGACATCTATCCTATTTTTTGATTGCTCAACCGGCCTATAGTTACTCGGCCTTGGCCGCCTGACGTGAACTCCAGAAACTCAGCGCAATCAGCGCCAAGCCAATGCTGCCTGTGAGTGCCTCAGGAATATGCATGGTCACGCCCGCCAGCATAATGATGGCCAAGGCGCCGATCGCCCAGAATGCACCATGCTCCAGATAGCGATACTCGCCCAGTGTGCCACGTTCAACCAGCATCAATGTAAATGAGCGTACAAACATTGCGCCCACGCCCAAGCCCAGGGCAATCACAAACAGATTGTGCGACAGCGCGAATGCGCCAATCACGCCATCAAAAGAGAAGGATGCATCCAGTATTTCCAGATACATAAAGCCTGCAAACCCCTGTTTGCCGGCCGCTGCCGCGCCCTCTTCACCGCCCAGCAAGGCACCTACGCCATCCGCAGCAACATAGGTCACAATCCCCCACAAGCCTGCCTCGATAAAGGCGAGGCGCGTTTCCGTCGGGAGTGCGGTCGAGGCTGCCATCAGCGCCATCAGGGTCAGTGCCATCTGGATCGATTCAAGCCGGCCGAGCCGCGAGAGACGATCTTCCACAAATCCCAGCCAGTGTACTTCCTTGCTTTGATCGATAAAGAATGTCAGAAACACCATCATCAGAAAGGTGCCGCCAAATGCAGCAATCTGCGGATGAGCACTGGTCAGAATGGCTGCATACTTATGTTCGTCAAAGATGGCAAGCCGCAGCACCTCGACCGGGCCCATTGAGGCAACTACGCCTACAATCAGCAGCGGAAAAATCAGGCGCATCAGGAATACGGCAATCAGCATCCCCCACACTAGAAAGCGCTTGCGCCAGATCGGGTCCATATCCGCCAGCACCTTGGCATTGACCACTGCATTGTCAAAACTCAGGCTGGTTTCAAGTGCGGCTAACACCAGCACAATCCATGCGCCCTGCAAACCACCCAGCCAAGCGCCTGCGGCAACAGCCAATGCAGCAAAAATAAAGGAGCCTCTAAAGTAGGCGAACATTCTGCACCCCGCTTTCTAGCGTTGTTATTCCCATTCACGGGAGATCTCGATAAGGCGTCGAACTCTACGCCTCCGGCCAGCCTCAAACAAGCTTCATATCATCTCTTTACACCGGTTCTCAGGTAGAATCACCTTCTTATTTTGACTTTCAAAGTCAGTCATCATGATTGACTGTTCAGGAACGAATATGCACAAGCAAGTCATTCTCGCGAACCCTCGAGGATTCTGTGCCGGCGTTGACCGTGCCATTGCCATTGTAGAGGAAGCATTAAATCGCTTTGGTGCGCCGATCTATGTACGCCATGAAGTTGTGCATAACAAATTTGTTGTAGAAAACCTGCGCGCAAAGGGCGCAATCTTTATCGAGGATCTGCCCGATGTGCCCGAAGGCGCGACCCTCATTTTTTCTGCACACGGCGTGCCGCAGTCCGTGCGAGAGGAAGCGGAAAAGCGTGGCTTGCGTGTATTTGATGCAACCTGCCCGCTTGTGACAAAAGTGCATCTTGAAGTCAAACGCCTGCATGATCAGGGTTTCCGTATTGTGATGATTGGCCACAAAGGCCACCCTGAAGTAGAAGGCACCATGGGTCAGGGTGCGGCAAATATGTATCTTGTTGAGGATACGCATGATGTTGCCACACTTGATGTGCCAGCCGACACCAAGCTCGCTTATGTGACCCAGACCACGCTGAGCGTGGATGATGCGGCAACAGTGGTCAATGCACTGCGCGCGCGCTTTCCAGATATTGTTGGCCCGAAAAAGGACGACATTTGCTACGCCACGCAAAATCGTCAGGATGCAGTCAAAAAGCTGAGTCATGAAACCGATGTGGTGGTCGTGGTGGGCTCGCAGAATAGCTCCAACTCCAACCGCCTGCGCGAGGTTGCTACCAATCTTGGCTTGCCCGCCTATCTGGTCGACAACGCAGGTGAGCTTGATCCTGCCTGGTTTGAAGGTAAATCACGCATTGGTCTGAGTGCTGGCGCGTCAGCCCCCGAATCACTGGTACTGGAAGTCATCGAACGTATTCGTTCGTTTGGTGCCGAATCCGTGACCGAGCTACAAGGCATTGAAGAAAACGTCGTGTTTTCCTTGCCTAAGGATTTACTGAAGGCAGAATAAGCCGGCTTGCGGCCATCCAAGAAAAAACCACAGTGATTTGGTGTCACTGTGGTTTTTATATTTGTATCGTCACGCGCAATCAGTTCAGCGATTCGTGCGCATGCTCGCCGCGATGAAGTTGATCGTGCACCTCGTGGTTGTGCTCGACAAACTGTGGCATCAGCGAACCGACAATGATCCCGATGATGCTGGCCATCAAGCCGGCAAACTGCGCGGGAATAAGCGGACTCTCCGGGCCAAACCACATCATACCCAGCCACACCGATACGCCTGCAGCAATCGCCAGCAACGCACCCTGATTGGTGGCGCGACGCCAGTACACGCCGAATGCCAGCGGGACAAAGGCCGCCACCAGGGTGACCTGGTAGGCGCTTTCGACCATGCCGAAGATACTGGATTTGGAGTTCATGGCGTAGGTCATCACCAGCGCGGTGAATACCAGCGTCACAATCCGCATCATCTTTAGCAGCTGTTTGTCGTCCATCTTGGGCAGCATGGGCTTGAGAATATTCTCGGAGAACGACACGGACGGTGCCAGCAAGGTGGCCGACGCACAGCCCTTAATCGCCGACAGCAACGCCCCGAAGAACAGCACCTGCGCCACAAACGGCATATGCTGCATCACGAATTGCGGGAGAATCAGCTGGCTTCCTCCATTGGAGACCAAACCCTTGACCATGTCGGGTGCGATCATCGTTGCGGCATAGCCGATGAACAAGGGGACAAATGCAAACAGGAAATACAAGCCACCACCCAGCACCGAACCCCACACGGCAATCTTTTCAGTTTTAGCCGATTGCACACGCTGGAAAACGTCCTGCTGCGGAATCGAACCGAGCATCATTGTGCAGGCCGCCGCGGTAAAGGCGATCACTTCTTTCAGATCCATATTGGGCAGGAAGGTAAATTTACCTGCGGCAGACGCATGCTGAACAACAGCCCCGACTCCGCCAGCCATGCCAGACACTTCACCCCCGATATACAGCAGCCCCAGTCCGATCACCACCATTTGCACCAAGTCAGTAATGGCTACCGCCCACATCCCACCGAAAAAGGTGTAGATCAGAATCGTACCCGAACCAATCCACATCCCCATTTCCTGACTGATGGACCCTTGGGACACCACATTAAACACCAGACCCAGTGCGGTAATCTGCGCCCCCACCCAGCCAAGGTAGGACACCACAATGGCCAGCGAGGTCAGCACTTCTACCTTACGGCCATAACGGCGTTTATAGAAGTCACCGATAGTCAGCAATCGCATACGATACAGCGGGGCGGCAAAGAACAGCCCCACAAAGATCAAGCAAAGCGAAGAACCAAACGGGTCAGCCACGATGGACTTCAGATTGCCATCAATAAAGGTGGCCGGAATCCCCAGTACCGCCTCGGAGCCGAACCAGGTCGCAAACACGGTCGCAGTCACCATGAAAAATGGCAGATGGCGGCCAGCCACGGCAAAGTCAGCCGAGCTTTTGACACGCAGCGCAGCCCACAGACCAATCGCTACAGAGATGATCCAGTAGGCAATGACAAACCAAAGCAACATGATGCGCTTGAGTCCTTGTGAATCAGGTTGATCGAAACAGACTCTGAACGACCGGTTACGGGCAGTCCAGAGGACCGCGCATTGTAAAGTTGCACCAGATCACGGCCAAGTGTTTTCACCGAAATTGGTAAAAATTGAACACTTGTCGTAGCCCATTGTGTTTTGGATGGGAGGGCGCCTTGGGCGTCATGGATTTTGTGCGGTGTAGAGGCGCAGGCTGTGTTTGGCGGTGCGCTTCAGGTCTTGGAGGGTGATGTATCCGAGGGGACGTCGTGTACTTTGGATCACTATTTTTGTCAATTTTGTCGTGATCACCACCATTTGGAGGAATAGCACTCGCTCTACTGCCTGGGGCATCAGGTGAGTCCACTGCGCCCAATCACACGCAAACGGCCAGACCCCAGACGCATCAAGGCTTCCCGCGCATCACGCATACCGCAATATCCAGTTTAAAGAGCGAGACCCCCTGATGCGGGTTTTAGGCTTGTAGTGTACCAGTCCGGACACGCCCAAAGCGAACGTACACGCGCAGGATACAGCGGTAATTGCATCAAGGATGGGCGCAGGCTATCCGACCGCCGAGGACGACCGACAGGCCTACAAATAGCAAACCGCCCGGAGGCGGCTAAGAATGGAGGTATATGGCGTGGCTTGAACCGCTTCAGACCACCGATTCACCCCAGTTCAGGAAGACTGCCGGGGTCAGTATCTCGATGCCATGGTATGGATGCAGCGTCAGCAGATCAGCATCGCTACTGATGATCACTTCGGCCTCAGCAGCCTTGGCCAGCGCAAGAAACTTGTTGTCCTTGGGATCTCGGCAATCCTGGACGTCTTCATGCACTTCAATCCGTTCTACTGCGTCACTGATCAGCTGGTAAAACGCTTGTCGCAATGCCGGTGAGCGATACCGATCAAATCGGTCGCGTGCCAGCACTTCCCGCAGCTCTGCCAGCGTCGCATCAGATGCAAAGAGGGTGCAGTCATGGAAGGCGCGCTCCAGTGCCTTGGCAGGTTGCGAATGCGGCAAGATGGCGGCACTCACCAATGTACTGGTGTCAAACACCACAGAATGGCGTTTAGTGTGCATTCGCAATCAGATCCAGCAAATCGGTTTCACTGATCGCCTCTCGCTGATCCTGATCCGCTGCTTGGCGGTAGCGCGTCAGCGCATCCAGCGCCCGGCCTGCGGCCAAGTCCCGCAGATCCTCGATGGACACCACCACCGCAACCGGACGGCCACGCCGAGTGATGGTCACCGGCTCACGTCTGGCCACGTCGAGCATTTCCCCGAAATGATTCTGGGCGTGAGCAGAGGTCATGGTGCGCATGATCAACTCCAAATGGATGAATTAGCTAATTTGTCCATTTTACACCTACGCAAATTCGCTTGTGTGCATTTTTGAATGATAAAGTCCCCAAAACTGGGGCGTACATGCATGCGCCATGCCGGAAGCAGCTCAGCCAACATTGGATGCAGAAAAGATGCAGGAAACACGCAACCACCCACCCCAGCCCCCCAAAGTCTTCAAGATCACCGACAACCAGGCGCTGATCTCTCCCGAATCAACCGCCCCTGCGCGCCTCGCGCTCAATCAGGCGATATTCCCGCACGATTCCACGGATGGCACCGGTCAGCGGGGCGAAGTAGAGGCGCAGGCAGTGTTTGGCGGTGCGCTTCAGGTCTTGGAGGGTGATGTATCCGCTCATGCGGTGCTCCATGGGGAATTTAGTCCGGCCAGCCCCAAATCAGCCGCCCAGCCATGCAATGGGTGGGCTGAATAGAATAACAAAGGTTAATGGCGCAATGCCCTTCGGTTATTGCGCCCTACCGAGCTGGGTTTATGCACGAAACAGGCAACCGCCCAGCACCCGGATTACGCCGCGATAAGGCCTAATCTAGGCTACAGAATGACATTATGGATGCGGGTTTCAGTCTTGAGAATATGCTCGCCTGAGGCGACCCGCATTATATTCAGCTGTTATGCTTTCGCCTGATTCAATATCATAAAATATGATAAAAACATATCCATCTTCCCCGCAAGGAGAGGGCAACCATGATGCATATATCGTATTTTCAATAGGATCGATTTGAAATTTTAAAGACTCGACGGAATCACAAACCGATTGCCACATCCCTAGCTGTGTATCAAGCAGCTTTAATACATACTTTTCATACTTTGTCATTTCTAATAGTTGTGCGCAATTATCCAAAGCGATTCCTATCTAACTAACGATTTAACAAATTTTACCTGCTCCTCAGTTGCAGGAACTCTCGTACCATTTCGCACCAAATTTAAATGCGCAGAATTCGATCGACCAGTTACTGTAGTTACATGCTCACCATTCCCTTCCAAAATATGCTCTCTTCCACCTGGTCCACGTACAACAAATCTACCATTTTCAGGCTGAACATAAATATCAGAGGCTCGCGCATTTTGAACATCATTGGTAACTTTACCGGTCGGACGCCCCTCACCCTGTCGCTGTTTTGCGTGATCAGATTGCCGAATCTTGTTATCGTCATCGTCGGGTCCACCCGGCGGAAGGCTTGCACTGTTTGGGGCATCAGGTGAGTCCACCGCGTCATATCATACGCAAACGGCCAGACCCCAGATGCAGCAAGGCTTCCCGCACATCACGCAGACTGCAATATCCAGTTTAAAGAGCGAGACCCCCCAGAGGCGG